>NZ_JBSFVA010000030.1:0-132019 GCF_053592075.1 Nonomuraea sp. NPDC002799 | reverse complement strand
CTTCCGATCTGGGCGGGCTCACCCGGTCGGCCCCGCGCGTGCGGGGGTGTTCCGAGCAGATGCGCGCCATGGGCAGCGTGGGCACCGTCGGCCCCGCGCGTGCGGGGGTGTTCCCCTTGGGCCCGCGGTGAGCAGGCGCGAGGACGCGTCGGCCCCGCGCGTGCGGGGGTGTTCCCAGCGGTGGCACGCTCCGGAACCGAGGCCACCAGTCGGCCCCGCGCGTGCGGGGGTGTTCCCGCCGGGCCCGCTACTACACCGACCTGGCCCGCGTCGGCCCCGCGCGTGCGGGGGTGTTCCGTCCGGACGAGTCGATCGTGACTGACAGGTCGGGTCGGCCCCAAGCGTGCGGGGGTGTTCCGTCCAGGGCGAACATGGTCCGAGCCCTGTGCGAGTCGGCCCCGCGCGTGCGGGGGTGTTCCGCGGTGTCTCCGCTGATCAGCGCCATAGGCGCCGTCGGCCCCGCGCGTGCGGGGGTGTTCCCATCTGGCGTCTGGCGCGCTGGTACGGACGCCCGTCGGCCCCGCGCGTGCGGGGGTGTTCCGGTGACGTTCTGCCTGACGATCGCCAACATTTCGTCGGCCCCGCGCGTGCGGGAGTGTTCCGGAGAGCAGGGGCGAGACGATCGCCATCCCCGCGTCGGCCCCGCGCGTGCGGGGGTGTTCCACCGACCTTGTAGGTCGGCACCTTCGTGGAGCCGTCGGCCCCGCGCGTGCGGGGGTGTTCCGGACGGCCGGTGCCAGGTGTTGGGCGTGACGGTGTCGGCCCCGCGCGTGCGGGGGTGCTCCGACGTGCTGTCCGAGGATGCGATGCGTTGGGCGGTCGGCCCCGCGCGTGCGGGGGTGTTCCGCCATCCCCCTTCGTGACGCTGCGTACTTGCACGTCGGCCCCGCGCGTGCGGGGGTGTTCCTAGAAGACGAGCGCGCCCACGCGCGGGGTCGTTGTCGGCCCCGCGCGTGCGGGGGTATTCCGCATCGTGCCGGCCGTCCTCACCTTGGCCCTGCTGTCGGCCCCGCGCGTGCGGGAATGTTCCGACTTACCTTCCGGCCGAACTCGTGAAGTGGGCGTCGGCCCCGCGCGTGCGGGGGTGTTCCGCTCACTGTCAATGCGATCGTGAACAAGGCTGAGTCGGCCCCGCGCGTGCGGGGGTGTTCCCCTGGGAGCGCGGAGAAAAGTCGGACTGTTGGTGTCGGCCCCGCGGAGTGCGGGGGTGTTCCGCACTCCCGGATTTCCGGTCCGCCCATCGCACGGTCGGCCGCGCGCGTGCGGGGGTGTTCCTACCGATACCGTTCCGGAATCCCGGATAGATCCGTCGGCCCCCGCGCATGCGGGGGTGTTCCGCGTACGCGCTCGGCACCCCGATCGAACCCGACGTTGGCGCCGACTTCGGCGCCTTCCTTGCGTCGGCCCCGCGCGTGCGGGGGTGTTCCGGTCGTCATCATGCGCGGCACCCCAGCATGACGGTCGGCCCCGCGCGTGCGGGGGTGTTCCCTCGACGAACGCATGCTCCGCGCCTGGCTACGCGTCGGCCCCGCGCCTGCGAGGGTGTTCCCGTCCGCCTTGTCCAGGTTCGTCTACCCCAGATGTCGGCCCCGCGCCTGCGGGGATGTTCCGCGGGGGCGCGAGCGCCTCTACCGCCTCGCCGAGTCGGCCCCGCGCGCGCGGGGATGTTCCCTGCTGACCCTGGCAGAGGTCGCGCAGATGTTGGTCGGCCCTGCGCCTGCGGGGGTGTCCCCCGTGCCGTCGTCGCGCGCCGCTGTCGGCTCCGCATCTGCGGGGGTGGTCCCTCCTGCAGGTCCGCCACCTGGTTGCGCGGGTCGTCGGCCCCACGCATGCGAGAGTGTGTTCCGAGCCAGCCACTCGGATCGGGGCCTCACTGGAGGCCAACCCAGCGCCCATATCAACCTCCGAACTCGAAAAACCGTCATTTGCCAATCGGTTCCCTGATGGATCAATTGTAAAAAATCTCACCCAGGCGCTTTTCCGTCTGATAATCAGTAGACAAGCCAAGGCCACTTTGGTGCTGCCGTAGAAGCTGCGCAGTGCGAGAGGCCTCATCGCGCCTGTCGAGTCGCAGTTGCAGGCGAATGATCTGGAAATACGTTTCCTCGGTATCGGGGTCAAGCCTGCGTGCACGCTCCAACGCGGACAGCGCTTGTTCGATGTCTTCGTCCGCGAGTAGTTCCGCCAACTGGGCAAGGACATCCGCTTGAGACCGGATCAGCGGGTACCGTTGGTCCTCGATCCACTCTGCTGTCAGTCCTTCAGCCAACTCTCCTGTGCACAACCGAGCAGCCTTCGATAGGGCAGCCAAACGATCTTCTCGCTCAACGGCGATTCTCAGCTCCTCCAGCGCCGCCTCGTAATCCCATAGATCCACACTGATCAGATTAGGATCGATGCGATAGGTGGCTGAGTCTTTCGTGGTGGATGCGCTGATGAATGGGGCTCGCTTCGCCTCGACGCTCTGGTGCTTGGTTGCAGTGACTAGTGCGCCTCGGAGATGACGCAGGGCGTTGTGAATGTCCTTGCCGAGATCGTCCGGCCAGAGCGCTGTGGCGAGTTGATCGCGAGTAACTCCATTGGGGTGGAGGGCGAGATAGGTAAGCATGTTCAGTTGTAGCCAGCTCAGCGGCAGGGACTCCGCCCTGTCACGAACGTGAACAGTGGGATGGCCGATGATTGTCAGGCGGACAAGAGTGGGGCCGGGCCAACCGGAATGCACATCGCTCGACGGGGGCGCCGGCTCTTCGTCGACATCCGGCTGGACCGAGGCAAGCTGCCGCAGATGAGCCTCCGCCTCCTCCACCGTGATGTGAAACAGCTGCCCGCCCGCCAATGAATCAGCACCACGCCCTTCGGCCGTCTCCACCAAATGTGTGCTGCCGATTTCGCAGGTAATCCCCCATGGCCAGGATCCCGAGATGACGGCGCCGACGCCTGCACCCAGCGCAGAGGTGATAGGCACCCTGACATGTTCGTGGATCTTGTCGTCGAGTTCGGCAATGAGAACGACCGCGGGCAGCCCTTCGCCTGGATCGCTACGTCGGAGTTCCCCGATGTCCAGATTGCCGCGTTCAAGTATCATCCGCCGCCGCATGAAGCACACCTCTTCGAACCGAAGCAGGGCATCTTCATGTGAGGTAGTCAAAACCAGCCCAAAAAGTCCTTCCCCAACCCGATGGAGGTCATCAGCAGGGAGACCGAAGAGCGGTTCCGCCAGAGAGGCAGAGACGATGACTTGGATACGGTAGTTACTCGACTGACGCAGCATCTCGACAGTTAGGTATCGAACGACGTCATATGCCCCGGGGCCGGTGAAGCCTATTCCAGGACCTTCGAGAGTCATCCACAGCGGGGAGTTGTCAGAGCTCTGTCCCAGTTGGATCTGTTCGGGCACGTCGATGGAGTAGTCCTGCTGCATCAGTTCGCCATCGGAGGGCATCGGCTCATCCCGTTCGGCGAAGGCTTGGCGGTGAACGCGATGGAGTTCCCGGACGGGTTCGGCAAGCTGCGGCTCAGGAGTGATGGTTACGGCTTCTGAGGCTGCTGGTGGTAGGCGTCGGCGGCGTCGGTGAAGCCGGCCAGCGATATAGGCGGTACTGATGCCGGCCGCGTAGGCCAGGGCAACCAGCGATCCCGACGACAATCTGATCGCCTCGGTGGCTTCTCGCTTCGTTGGATGCTGCGCGTTCGATGGCTGAGGCCGAGGGCTCGTCGACGGCACCGGCGCCTGGCTAGTTTCTGGTGCGAGAGGCCGCTCGGTCGTCGACGGGGTGTGGGAGGGTTTCGAGTACTTAAGAGGTAGGCGGAGTTTCCAGCCGACGTGAATCAGACCAGGCTCCGTAAAGGTATGTCCGTCCGGCTGCCGAGATCGGGCGTTGAGCTTCCAGATCTTCGGCCATCGGCGAGGGCTCCCGAGTTCCGTGGCAGCGATGCGCCAGAGGGAATCGCCCTGCCTCACTTGATAGATCCGCTCTTCAGGCAGCACATCCACATCCGCAATGGCAGGTTGCCCGAGAGGATGCATGGGAGCCATGGCGACGACCGGTGGCGGCGTCACGGCGTTGCTTACACCTGGGGCGAGAACGGCCAGCGTGGCCGAGGCGACCAGGTACGCGGCGATGCGTTGCATGCCGCGTAGGCCAGGAAGTCGAGGAGCGAGACGTCGACCACGGACCTTGGCGATGACCTCGCAGACCACGGTGAAGGAGAACGTGGCCCAGGCACCCCAGGCGACGAGTTCCAAGGCCTTGACGAACAAGGTGCCGTCATCAGGGACTCTCAGCGTGTCGGCGAGCTGTTGCAGGCTGGGCAGGTGATCGGAGAACGGGAACCCTGCGATCTTGTAGAACAGGATCGGGAAGCCGACCACCATGGCGAGCAGGAGAATTGACGCGGCCATCGCGCGCACGAGGCGGAGCATCGTCATCGGTTCGGCCCTTCCACACCAGCTACAAGGTCAGCGTCGGCGTTAGCCGTCATCGAGACCGACGACAGTCCCACCAGGGAGAGCAGCCAGGTGGCTTTGGTCACGGTGACGGTGACGCGGACTGTCGTCGGGCCTGAGATGGCGACGTTTCCCTGGTGGCCGCTGTTGGACAGGTGGGCTTGGGCGGCGCGCAGGGCGGCGCCACGGTCGACGATCAGCTCGTCGCCACGGTAGGCGGCGGCACGGTCGATTTGTCCCGCGCCGGCTCGGGCGGCCTCCTCGGCGATCCCGACCGCTTCCCAGCCGGCTCGCAGCTTGTTGCCGACGTCGACGACCAGCCCGATGAACAGCATGAGCACCGTGATGAAAATGAGTGCGTACGGTGTGATCGAGCCTCGCTCGGGATCCGGGATCTGCATGCCTCACGCCCCTCTTCCGCGGTACGGATCCAGCGGGCTCATGGAGGTGGCGTGCCGCTCGACACTCCCTGGGAGCCCAGGGAAGGCAAGGTCCGCTAGAGGCACGGTGCAGGAGACCGTTGCTGACACATCGGCTGGAGTGCCGACGGGACGGCTGAAGCCCTTGGTGTCCACCTTCACCACCACCGCTGAGCAGTGGGTGTCTCGGCTGACCAAGGACTCACGGGCACTCGCTTGCGCGATCGTCCTCGCTGAGGCGGCCGTACGGGCGATAGACGCCTGCCGGGCGGCATCCCGGGCGGCGGCTTCGACGGCTGCGCCGGCCACAGTGATCCGGCCAGCGGCGACTCCGAGCAGGAGGATGAGCATGATGGCCGTGATGGCAAGGATGGCTTCGACCGTGACGCTGCCCTGCTCCGTCATGTTGCCCGCCCAGGTGTCGTGAAGCGCTCGACAGGTCCGGCGGCCTGCTGGGAGACCTCTATCGACGGCAGGAACGGCACCAGTGTGAGGGATCGGCCGCGCACCGTGACGCGGATCGTGGAAGCGTCGCCGTTGCTGGCCGCGCTGATTGACGTCAAGAAGCCGCCGGCCGTCTGCTCGGCGTACCGCTTGGCCACGCCCGCGCCGGAGGTGTGCGCGGCACCGAACGCGCGTGCGGCACGAACGCCCTGCTGGGCCGCGGCGAGCGCGACCGACTCGGCGAAGAACAGCAGGCATAGCTGCATACAAGCCAGGATGGTCAACATGACAACGGGCAGGACGATCACCGCCTCGGCGGTGACGCTGCCGCGGTCGGCACGAGAGGTGAGCACCGGGCGCCTGCCTAGAAGTCGATCGAGTTGGCCTTGCTGATGATCTTGGCCGTGACGATCCCCATGACAGTGACCGCGGCCAGCACCAGCGCTGCGATGATGATCATCGCTTCGGCGGACATAGCGCCCTTTTCTGAGTCTCGACGGGCGCGTTCGAGGCGGTCCAGAAGCAGCGCGGTCACGGCTCTCCAGTAGGCAGCCTCCGGGCGCAGGCGCTTGGACATGATGGCTCCCTTTCAACTCATAAGTCGGTAGATGGCGGGAAAGCAGACGAGCACCAGGAAGCCGAAAATCGACACGCCGATGGCGATCGGCATTTCGCTGGTACGGCTGTTGGCCTGGGCACGAGCGTCGGCCAGCGCGGCGGTACGCATGGACTGCGCCTTGGCCAGCAGTGTGGACAGCACCCGGGTGCCTTCGGATCCGGCATCTTCGGCGATATCGGCCAGCTCCGTCAATTGAGAGATGCCGACCCGCTCGCCGAGCTCGCCAAGGCCACGCCATGGCTGCTCGCCGGCTCGCTTGGCCTGCTGGAGCACTTGGGCGATCTGGCCGAACACCCAGCCGGCGCAGATGTCCACAGGTGCCTGCAGTGCCTGAGGCGGACCGGCTCCCGCAGCACGCTCCAGAGCGACCATGTCAAGGTAGGTCGCCAGTGCGGCGCGGAACTCCTGGCGCCGTTCACTGGCCTGGCGGCGGACGCTGATGTCGGGAATCAACGCGAACAGCACAGCGAGCACAACGGCGACCCCAGCGGGAACGGCCCAGGGCAACGGAACTCCGGCGAGCGCGCAGAGCAAGCTGAGCGGCACCGGGAACAACAATCCGAACAGCAAGAAACTGACGCGCTGAATGGTGAAGCGCTCAACACTGATGCCCAGCAACGCGAGGTCGTCGCGCGGGATCGGCATCCTGAGCAACCTCAGCCTGAGCCAGTCCCCCCGTGCCGTGGCAGGCAGCCCACTCAGGCGGGCGAGCGCGGAATCCAGCCGAGGTGGTCCGGGCATCAGCTCGTGCGCCACCATCAGCAGACCAAGGGCGATCAGCGCCCCAGATACCACGGCGGGCAGGTTCATCGCTTCCTCCCGACGTCGGTGAGGAAACGGTGGCCCGAGGCAGCGGTGCCGAGCCGGTGCAGCCACACCAGCGTGGCGGTGTAGAACAGCACCACGATGGCTAGGACGACCTGGCCAAGCGGAGTCCCGAAGGGCGCGACGTACGACTTCTGGAACATCGCGAGAACACTGAACAGAGCGAGGATGGCGATGATCCAGCGCACGGTGGCACGGTGCTCGGCACGGGCTGCTTCCACTTCGCGGCGATCGGAGACGTCCCTCGCCACCAGCTCGGCGAGCTGCTGGAGTACGGCGCTGGCGCCTTTGCCGCGACGGCGGGCGACCAGGATGAGCGCGGCCGCGATGCGGTCGCCAATGGGGTCATCCAGTTCGTCGGCGAACAGCCGTAGCGCATCCTCGGTCGGCATCCGGGTGACGCGGAGACGCCGGGCCAGACCTGTGACCGGTGCGGCGATGGGTGCTGGGACGTTGCGGGCCGCGCTGTGCTCCAGCGCCTGTTCCAGCGCACGTCCAGCGGCGAGCAGATCCGCCAGCCGGCGAGTCCACAGCTCCAGAGCCTCAAGCTTTCGGATGCGTTCGGTGGCAGCACGGCCCGTCATCATCTTGGGCAGCGCGAACACCACCGCCCCGGTCGCCGTCGCCGCAACCGGCCAGTCGGTGAACATGTACACGGCGACCGATGCGGCCAGGGCCAGCGCGATCAGTTGGTAGTGCGCCAGGAGGACCTTGCCCAGCCCGGCCCAGCGCGAGGGAGGGCGGACGGGTTGCTCGCCATCGGACACTCGCATGGTCGCGATGATGCTCAGAGCGCCGCCCAGAACCATGGCGACACTGAGCCCGCCCACCAGGGCGATGGTGTTCATCGCCTTTCCCAGCGTGCGGCGAGCGGGTCGAGCAGGGCTGGGTCGAAGCCTGTTGCCTTGAGCCGAGGCAGACACTGCGGGGTGATATCCGGAACGGCGCGACCTTTGGGTCCGGTGGGCCGGTAGAGGTGGTTACGGCTGGGCAACTCACTGTCGGCCGGGGGCAGCACTTCGAGGACCTCAGAGACGAAGCGAGTGTTGGTCGCAGGGTCCAGCCGCAGGTGGACAACCAGGTCGATGGTCTCTCCGGTGTTGAGGTGGATGACGGCCGGTGGGGTCTGAGTGCCGACGCCGCGGGTCCACAGCATGACGATCCGGTTGAAGATCTCCTCGGTGCCGTCGGCGTGGATGGTGCACATGGAGCCGGGATGGCCGGTGTTCATCGCCTCGAACATCGGCACGATCTCATCGGCGCGCACCTCCCCCACGATGATCCGCTTGATGTTCTTGCGCAGCGCGTGCGGGATCAGGTCATTGAGCTCGACCGCGCCGGCCCCCTCGGAGTTCGCCTGGCGTACCTGGAAGGCGATCACGTTCTGGTGGCGGTGAGTGAGCCGGTCGAGGAAGAGCTCGTAGTCGGACTCCAGCGTGGCCAGCCGCTCGGCCGGGTCGATCACCGACGCCAGCGCGCGCAACATGGTCGTCTTACCGGCCGCGGTGCCACCGGTGATGACGATGTTCAGCCGGGCCAGGACGGCGGCGCGCAAGAAGCCGTACAGGCTGCGGTTGATGGTGCCGAGCTTGAGCAGGTCGTCGAGCGTCACGTCGACGAGGCGATGGCAGCGGATGCTCGCGCACGGGCGGCGGGTGACGGCCATGGTGGCGCTGAGCCGTACGCCCACGCCGTCGTCTCCGTCACCCGGCCGCAGCGCGGTGTTCAGCAGCGGGCTGGCGGCGGAGAACTCGCGCGGGTTGTAGCTCTTGTGCAGAGCCCACATCTGGATCATCTTGACCAGGTCGTCGTCACTGCTCGCGACCGCGGGCCCGGGTGCGCAGGTGCCGTCGTTGTAAGTCACCCACACCTGGTCGCATCCGTTCAGGTCGATACTTTCCACCCGCGGATCCTTCAGGTACGGAGTGAGCACACCCAGCTCGAAGCGCTCGTCGATCACGGCCTCGACGAGCTGACGCTGCATGGCGAAGCTGACCGGCGTACCGGCGGCAACCCGGTCCTGTGCCCAGCGCTGTACACGCGCCTGGATAACCTGGCGCGCTTGGTCACGGTCTCCGGTGTCCTTGAGGTCGTCCGCGACCGATCTCGTGACAGCGAAGACCGCGTCACGCAACGTCTGGTCGTTCTCCATGAAGACCGGTGTCCGTGGAGTGATGATCGGTTCGCCCGAGGTCCGAGGCGGCCACGAGTTGCTCATGAGGCCGCCACCGTCCTCTTCACGAGGTGGCCTCTCATGGCAGAGCCCAGATGAGAAGTGCTCCGTACCAACGCGGAGCGATGAAAGGACTTCTTGGCGCGGTTGCCGTCGGAGAGCACTGCGGCGGATCTCGGGTCGTGGGGTATCCACGCCAGCACTGGCAGCTCGAAGAGCGCCTCGCTGACCTCCTTGGAGGTGTACGGACCGTTTCCGACCGTACAGAGCCCGATCGCAACGTCATCGCCAATCTGACGGCCCAGCGCGTCGAGACGCGGCCGTGCATGTGCGACATGCCGAAGTGTGGGCTGCACCAGCATGACCGCCAGGTCACAGGCCGCGAGGAGGCTCATCGGGGTGTCGGATCGGCCGACCTGTCCCAGGTCGAGCACCACGTCCGCCGTGTCCTGAGCCGCCGCGAGAAGGCCCATGATGGTGTCCCATGCGCCGTCGAGCTGCACCAGGTGCCGGGGATCACGCAGTCCTGGTAGCAGCAGCCAGTTGCGGACGTCGTGATCAAGGGCGATAACGTGCTGCCACAGGATGGCCGGGTCCGGGTTGTGGGCGGCGGCCAGCGCCAGCTCGAGCAGACCGCATTCGTGCTCGTCCATACTTCCGGCGAGGAACCCGCGCAGAACGTCACCGCCCTGGGGGTCGCACTCGGCCAGCAGTGCCCTTCCTTGCCACGCGTAGGTGAGCGCGAGGGCCGTAGTGGTGACCCCTGGCGAGCCGCCAGGGCTCATGAGCGCGTATATCGACATTCACGGTCTCCTCGGGTTGAGCACCAAGGCGACCTGGCCGTCGGCGGCCAGCGGGGCGAGCTTGGGGCCATCGCTCATGTCCACGAGTACGTCGACCACCATCAGCCCGTCGGTGTCAGGGCCCTTGGTGTGGTCGACCACGGCCTCGATACCGCCGGCCAGTTGCTTGTCGTCCGGTGCGGTCTGGCCATCCGGTCTGAGCACGACGAGAAGCCGATCACCTGGCCGCAGCCCACGTGCGGGAAGGCGACTCGGCTTGACCGCAATCGGGATGAGCTGCTGATTGCCCACTGGAGTGACTTGATCCGTGATCATTCTGGACTGGAGGAGCATCCCCTGCATCAGGTCGGCGGCGGCGCGCATGCCGATCACTCGCGATAGGTCCGCTCCTCCTACTGCCGCCACACTCTCATCACGGCCCACCATCGCCGTTGCTACGTTGTCGGCGGTGAGAGGCTGCCCGAGCGCGACATCGCGCTTGACAATCACGACCGATTCGCGATCGCTCAGGCCGTTGATCGTGTGGACCGCCAAGGCTGCACCACCGGCGACGACAAGTGCACCCAGCACCAGCGAGCTACGGCGTCGCTGGCGTGGCTGCGGAAGGATCTTGGGTACCTGCGCCGGCGGTGCCGCACCAATGGCCGTTTGCTCGGGCGCGACCGGCTGAAACCTTCCTGCCATTCAGGAGCTCCTTCCGACCAGCGCCGGAGCCTCGCCGACCCGCAACGGAAACGTCGCCGTGGTGGTGATCGGCGCGAGTGGGCCGCCGGCGCCACCCGAGCCGGTCCAGCTGGCGGACCAGACCATGGACACCTTCACCCGATACGTCGAATCAGGCAGTCCGGCGCTGGACTCAGTGAACACGTGCGTGCAGTCGATGTTCTGATCGTCCGGTGACTTCGCCCGGTCGTACGGCACGCCAGGGCCGGGACAGGTCAGCGTCGCCTGGCCTGCGCCGGGCCGGATGGTCAGCTCGGACGGGGCTGCGGTGACCTCCGCCCAGACCGGCCCAGCCGTGACTTTCCTGCTGATCGCACGCCACTGACCTGGCTCAGCCCAGAAGAACTGCCGTAGGCCCACGTAACCGTTCTTGCTCTGCGGCGGGGCGGTGACGATTCTGGGAGCCGAGGGAGTGAGCAGGCGCCGGGCTCGCTCCATGAGCATCTCGGGAGTGACTGGCGCAGCCCCTGGTTCTCCGGGGAGAACGGCGTTGAAGATGTTCTCCTTACCGTCCGGTCCTTTTTCGCATTGGATGTATCTGATCGAGCCCTTCCCCGCAATGCCATGGCAGTTGCCGAAGCCGGCACCGCTACCGGCAGCGTCGCGGGAGCTACCTGGTCCGGCGTGCTGGTGGAAGCCGTAGGTCACCCAGTCGCCGCCCAGGCGAGTGGCCCCGTTGTCCTCGGTAGAGGGTCCATGAACTACAGCCACCAGGGCCAAAAGCGAACTCAGCGCGAGGGTGACGTGCATGCCGTCCCCTTCATGCTCAAGCCCGTGAGCCGCCACCGCCCATCTGAGGAACGTTCCAAAGCTGCAGTGACCATCGTGGTGGTCTTGGCATCGGCGGTTTCAGGAATGAGCCGGTGGGAGCGGCGATCCGCCATGGCAGCACCGGACATGTCCAAGCAGTCGAGGACTTCGGCGCGCTCCCCGCCCACGCGGACTTCCTTGATGCGTGGTACGGCTTGGCCGTACGGCTCGCGCCCTTGCTTGACCATGTCTCTGACGCCGTCGACGAGGTGGTCGAGATAACCGCCTCCCCTCACATACGGCTTCAGCAGTTCGCGCGCCTGCTCGGGCGATGATCTGCCCGCCTGGGCGAGGACGGACCAGTAGGTCGAATACGTTTCCACGATCAGATCGTGCGGCCTGGTCGGCGAAGGCTGAGGAGCGGACGCCGTCGTTGACGCGCTGGCCCCTACTCGCGACGGGTTCGAAGGTGCCTCAGATTGGCAGGCCACCACCGCCATCGGTGCGAGCAGGACTGCAAGAGCACGACCGCGAACCATATTGACTCCAAGCGACTATTCGAATGCGAAGAGTAGCGTACGATTCGGCAAAGCGATCTTCAAGCTATTAACCGCGGATTGTTCGAGGCGCTGTCAGGCTGGCGTGATGGACGGGAGGACTGGACCAGATTCGCCCTGATCAGTCCCAGCGAGGCATACGCCATCGATTGATTGAGTACGCCGGCCAGCCGGCAGAGATTCAGCCACTCGACTCGCAACCGCGGCGACCGCCTCAGGCACTCGAGTCCGTCTCACGGATGAACGAGCCCCGCCCCGGGATCGTCTCGATCAGCTTGAGTTCATCTCGAAGGTGAGCGATGGCCTGCCGGATCGTCGGGCGGGATACTCCCAGCTCGCGCTCCAGCTGAACCTCGGAGATGACGTCGTTGTAGCCGATCTCACCCGCCTCGATCCGGCGCTTGATCTCGTCGGCGACCTGGCTCCATTTCGGGATGCGCGGGTTGAACTCAATCACCGACCTAACTGTAGATAGACCCTACGCATCAGACATAGAAGGGTCTATATGCTCCTATGATTATCGACCTTTACAGGTGCTCATAGGTCTGTCAGCATAGGGACTCCAGAGACGGCGGCTTTTAGGAGGGCGGCGTGGCTGCGGAGGACTTCCATGGGATGCACGTACGGCCCTTGCGGAACGAGCATGCCTTGATCGAATGGTCAGATGTGACCGTCAGGTCTACCCACATCCGAGTGCGGAGCTACACGTGCGAGTGCCAGGGCACGGTGTACGAACTGTGCTCGGCAGCCGGACTGGCGCACATCCGCCGAACATCGAAATCTCCGATCGGCTCGAAGGTCACCGAGAGCCGATGGCTCCAGACTCTCGCTGCCAAGCAGCTCTGGGATCAACTGCTCGATGGCCGAGCCAGGTAGGAGAGCTGAAGGCCATCGTCGTCATGCCACTCCGTGTTCCAGCCCAGACCGCCCCGGCCGGCGTAGGCACATTTCCATGATTACTCCAGCTGACCTCTTGTTCCTGGTGTGGACACTAGGCATGGCGTGCGATGCCAAGCCCACCATGAACCGGGTCGCGCGACTCGCCCGCGATCCGAGCCTGATGTGCGACGGATGCCGGGCTCGCCGACGGTTGCTAGAGCTCGAGAAGCTGGGCATGGAAGCCGTCCTCGGACGCTACGCGTTGCCCTTGCTGGTCCTGCTTGAGGCCACCGCCTGGTGGTACCGGCCGCTCCTGCCGTGGATTCGACACCAGTCCAAGGCCAAGCACCCTCTGCCTTGCACAGGCCCCTCGTGCGCCGCCCACCGACAGCACCCGCTCGCCCCAGGTCACATATAGCGCGGGAATCCGCAGGGAAGGCCGTGATGCTCTTCACCATGCCGTGGCACCTGGGGGTCACGTCGACCTGCGCTGGTATCGCGCCGCGCCACCGCCTCGCCTTCGGGCCGCGCGAGGGGGGCCACCCGCCCCCACGCGCTTCCTTATGCGCTTGCTACTGCATGTGATCCGGCTTGGGCTGCACCCATACCGGCGTCCCACACTTGTCCCAGACCACGCGCCGGCTGGGTCCCAGATGCCCCCAGCAGATCTTGAAGACCCAGACATCACCCAGAATTGAACTGTCGGTCTTACAGCCGCCCTGAGGTGCGCGCACCTCGAACGGCCCCCGTGCGTCGAGCTTGTTGTCGTTCATCCAGACCGCTTTGTAGACGCGGTCGTCTGCTCTGCCGTCGCAGATTCTGACCTCCGACCGATCCGGGGACACCGTCGCGAGGCCGTCGCTGTAGCCGGCACGCCAGCCCACCGCCGCCGAAGCCTGTGCGGCAGGTCCTCCAACGACCAGGGCGGCCGCCGTCACAGCGGTCAGGACCCTTGCTCGTATTGCCATCTGTTCTCCTGTCTTCCGGTTCTTTGCGGATCGAGCAGGATAACTTTAAGTAATCGTACGGCTACGTCAAGCACTGGAAGGGCATGATGGATCCCTGGATGATCTATTTGCAGGCATATTTCAGTGGGCGGATTCAGCGCGCCCGCACCGCTCCGAGCCGGGGTGCGTCAGCCGTTGAATGGGTGATCATCACCGCCATCATCGCAGGCGTCGCACTCGGTCTAGCGGCCGTGATCAAGGCCGCAGTAGAGGGCCAGCAGACCGCAATCACCGACCAGCTAGGCAATAACTAGAGACGGCCGCAACCTGCAGCGTCGAACATATCGTCGCCACGACGCGCGCCCCTGCTTACACAGCTCCGACCGATGGTCGACAGGCCGCACTGGTGGTCGGTCAGCGCAGGCCGAATAGGGAGACGAGGTCGTTCATCTGAAGGCCAGCGCGCGGAATGCGTCGCGGAAGCGCGCGATCGGCTCACGATCCCGGCTGTAGTACAGCTTGTTGGTCAGCAGCGCCGCCCAGCGACCTCGGTCACGGTTGACCCACATCGCGGTCCCGGTGAACCCGTAGTGGACGTAGACGCCGTCACTCGGGTTGGTGCCAGGAGCTGGGTACCAGAACAGACCACGGGCCGGCCGCAGACTTCCGGTGTGGATCTGGAGAGACTTCTCCACCCATCTGCTCCCGAAGCCCGCGTCTGCCGCGCCATCGTCAGCGGTCAGGTACTGCAGGAACCTCTCGACGTCCCCCAGAGTGGAGAAGACACCGGCGATACCGCAGACCCCACCCAGCAGCCGAGCCGAGAAGTCGTGAACGGTCCCTCTGAGACGTTCGCCCGAGTCCGGGTCGAGTTCGGTGGGGGCCACTTGGCCTGCCGAGGCAGTGAGCGGACCGAACCTGGTGTGGTTCATGCCGAGTGGTGCCCACACTGTCTTTTCACAGATCGTGTCCAAGGTGGCGCCATTGAGGTGCTCGATGAGCATTCCCAGGATCATGGCTGCCCGGTTGGTGTACTCGACGGCGGTGCCGGGCCGGCGGTGCAGTACCTCTCGCAGCACCCCGCGGTGGATAGCGTCGTGTTCAGCGCCGTAGAGGGCCCGGAGGTTGGCCCGCAGAGGGAGGCCTGCGGTGTGCGTGAGTAGTTGATGAATCGTCACTGGAGCCAAGGGGTATCCGGCGACGCCGGGCAGCACCGATCCCAGCGGCTCGTCCAGACTCAATCGGCCCTTCTCCCATAGGACGCCGGCCGCTGCCCACACCGCCATGATCTTCGTCAGGCTGGCCATGTCGAAGATGGTCGTCAATCGCATCGGCTCGCCTGGCCGTTGCGGATCGAGCGCTCCGGCAGTCCCGTGGAGTACGGCTTCGCCCGATGCACCGACGGCCCACACGGCTCCAGGGAAGATCCGCTGCTCCACCCCCTGCCGCAGGAGCCGACCTATCTGCTCCTCAAGGCTGGTTCTCATACGTGCTCACCAACCTTGGCCAGGCGCGGAGCCATATGGAAAGGGAAGCTGGAAGTGGGCATGAGCGTCGTGAGGCCCGGGACATGCTGGTCTCCTGCGGCGTCAGGCGCTCGTGGCGGGCATGATCCGTTGTGTTGCGCAGTCGAGGGTGATGGCGTGCGCCTGGGCGAGCTGGCTGAACGTGCCGTGGCCGCAGCCGATGGCTGCTGGGGTTCCGGTCTCGGTACATCTGATCGCCATGTGGGAGGCGGCGCCACCGTACTGGGTGATGAGCCCGGCGATCCCTCGGCAGAAGAGGAACTCGAAGCCTGGGTCGGCGTGTTCGGTGAGCACGATGCGTCCGGCAAGGTCGAGGTTCTTGGCATGTTGGGGCCGAGTGAGCAGCACGGTGGGCGCGGTGATCGTCTGCATGGTGATGAAGTTCGGCAAGTGCCGATTGGTGATGATCTCAGTATCGGTCTCGCAGGTGATCACGTCGGGGAGATGGAGAAGGCTCTGCGCGGTGTGCGTCTGGCGCCGAGCCCCCGCAAGGGCTTGCAGACGGGCGATGTCGTCGCTGTGGATGGTGCTGTGTGCGCAGCCGAGAAGGTCTTCCACGGTGAGGTAGGACAGGCAGTCGGTGTCCATGCCGTGCTGCCGGCCGAAGGCTGTGAAGAGGTCGAGTACGCAGCTGACGGTGGCGGTGAACTGGAACTTGTACGCTTCGCGGCGGATCTGCATGTCGCGGACGAAGTCCAGCAGGATCTGGGCAGTGAAGTCGAAGCCGGTCCTGGCCAGCAGGGAGTCGATCTCACGCATCGTTGTCGCGGGCAGCCTGTCCGGCGGGGCGGCGTTCGAGCGTCGTGCAGGCGTGGGAGGGGCTGGCTCGACGAAGAGGTCAGGTGCTGCGGCATAGCTGGGGACGGTGATGTCGTACGTGCCCGGCCGCAGATGCCCATAGCGCGCGAGGAACGCCTTGAGCGGCAGTTCGCCCTGCTGGCACTGGCTGAGGTCGGTGGCGAACTCGACGGCCACGGTGTGGACGCCGGCAAGGAACCCGTCGTGCTGGGCCTGCGTGATGACGCCGGTGGTGCGCAGGGATTGCCACAACGCGGTGGCGATGAACGTGCCGCGCACGGCGACGGCGAACGGCAGCGTACCCAGGTGCCGGGCATCGTGCAGGAGAGCGTCGGCGAGTGACAGCGGGGCGTACGGGCTCGCGGTGAGCGCCCGCCGCCGTGCAGCGAGTTGCCCGATATGCTCCTGCATCGCGGCGAGCTGCCCGCCGCGGTCGTGCACCACGTTGGTGGTCAGTTGGAGCAGGCTGGCGCGGACCCGCTCGATTTCGTTGGCGGTGAGGCCAGCACGCGCCATGGCTTCGGCGTGCTGGGAAAAGTCGAAATCCAGGGCGCTGGGGCAGATGCGGAACTCGACCTTGTCATGGTTCTCGGGGGCGGCGGCCAGGCGAGCCAGGTAGAAATCGATCAGCTTGTGGCACAGCGCCTCGTCCAAGGTGGCGGGCAGGTAGGAGTTGAAGTCGGCGCGCAGGTCGATGTACGGGTGCCCGGCGAGAGTGACCATGAGCTGGTGGGGTGCGGGATGGTGGTAGCCGAGACGGTGGCGCGCCTCTCGCCATACCTCGCGAGTGATCAGCTTCTGGTAAAGAGACAAGGCCAGCGGCCGAGGATGGGCACCGATCATCTCGGCGGGGTTCCAGTCGGCCATGTTGCTGTAGACGCCGTGCTGTCCGTACAGGCCGTGTACGGGCTGGTCGCGCAGGCGTAGCGCTTCCTTGACGTGCGCGATCTCCTCGGCCACGCGCGCGTCGTCGGCTTGGTGGTCGCCATCTCCGCCGGGCAGCGGGCGGACTTGGAGGACGTACAGGCGGCCGCCGCTGATGGCGAACTCCACGTCCAGCTCGGACCGGCCGAGCAGGCGAGTGAGCTCGGCAGCGGTGGCAGCCACCTGATTGAGCGGCGGCGGTAGATCGGCAACGCTGCTCTGGTGGTGAATGCGCACGATGTGAGGGATGGTGCCGGTTCCACTGGTGACGGTGTCGGTGCGACCGCTCTCGTCGTAGTTGATCACCAGGTACGGGGCCCGCGTGACAAGGTCGCGGGTGAAGACGACGCCGCTGCATGTCACGTCGGCCAGCATCGGCTGGATGAGCATCTCGAAGTGGTCGACGTCGGGGCCGTGGCGGTGGACGTAGCTGGCGATGACGGTTGCGATGGCACTCGCCACGGCGTCCGATGCGCCGACGGGCACCTGCGGGACGCTGGTGTAGACGCCTGCGCACGAGTCGGTCGAAGTGTCTTCTCCAGGCGCGCTGCTGCGCACGATCACGTCGCAGCCCGGGAAGGCGTGCTGGAGGGCGTCCAGGCAACCTGGCCGGTCCGCACGCCATTGCTCGACGGTGATGGTGATCTGATCGACAATCCCGGCGGTGGTCAGTCGTCCGCGCAGTCGCTCGAGAGTTTGTGCCTTCGTACCGAGAATGATCGATGTCATGCGGAGCGTTCTCCTCGCGTGTGCGGGATGGGTATGACGGTGCGCGGCAGGGCGGGGGCGATACGGGTGAGGACATCCGTGTTGACCGTGCCGGCCAGGTGCGCCCATTCCTGCACGTCAATGGGGTGGCCTATCAGGGTGACGGTGTCGCCCGCAGCTACCTGCGGGACGCCGGTGACGTCGACGGTCAGGTGCGACATGCCGACGGTGGCGATGATCGGCGCGTCGTGGCCACGAATGAGGACTCGGCCGGTGCCGGCGAGTTCCCTGGGGATGCCGTCCGCGAACCCGGCCGGTACCACGGCGATGAGGCTTGGGGCGCTGGTGCGGTGCACGGCGCCATAGCCGATACTCGCGCCTGCCGGGAGCGATCGCAGGAGCTGGATGTGCGAGGTCAGCGACAGCACTGGCCGTAGCCCGGCCGGAGTGGGCACAGAGTTGTCGCGCGGGGCCAGTCCGTACAGCAGGGCGCCGGGTCGGACGATCTCCCACCGGGTGCGGTCCTGCAAACCGGCGGCGAGACCCGTGCTGGCGAGCGCATGCCGCGCAGGCCGATGCCCCAATGCGGCGGCGATCCGGGCATAGGCGCGCTTGAACAGGTGCAGCTGGTTGATCAGCTCAGCGCGGGAGCCACCGCTCAGGTGGGTGTAGACGCTGACCACCACGAGCCGATCCAGCACGGCCAGGCGCTCGATCTCGGCTGCCCTGGGCGGCCACCCGTACCGGCCGAGCCCGGTGTCGATCTCGATGTGGACCGGCACCCGCCGGCCGAGCTGAGCTGCGACCCGGTGCAGGTGCCGGGCTGCGGCCAGATCGGACAGCGAGACCCGCAGGCGGCGCGCGACGACCTCGCGGGTGGCGTCCGAAGGAGCGGGGGCCAGAAGGGTGATCGGCAGGAGCAGACCTGCGGCGCGTAGGTGACAGGCTTCGTCCAGAGTGGCCACGGCCAGTTGCTGGACGCCGTGGCGGGCCAGCAACTTCGAGGCCGCGATCAGGCCGTTCCCGTAGGCGTTGGCTTTCACCACGCCCATCACCGATGGTCCCGGGCCGGTGAGCCGGCGGATGGTGCGCAGGTTGTCGCGTAGTGCGGCCTCATCCAGGTGTACCTGCAGACGCTCCATCTCGCGTCACCCACCTGTGGGGCTCGGCTCGGGCGCGGAGGCGAGGAGCCCATGCACCTGCTGCTTGAACAGCCTTCCTCGGGTGCGGTGGTCGGGAAACATGTCCTTGCTGTTCGCGCCGGGGCTGAACAGCACGACGTCGCCCGGCCTGGCGAGTTCGGCGGCGCAGGCGACCGCCTCGGCCAGACTGGTCGTCCCGGTGATGGCGGTCAGGCCATGTACGGCCGCTGCTGCAGCGGTGCGCGGCCCGGTTTGTCCCAGGGTGATGAGATGTCGTACTCGATCGGGAAGGGCTGCGGCCAGGGGGCTGATGTCGGCTTTTTTGTCGTCCTTGCCGCCGGTGATCAGGACGATGGGGCGCTCGCTGAGAGCGTCCAGGGCGTGGATCGTGGACCACGGGTTGGTGGCCTTGCTGTCGTTGTAGTAGTCGACGCCGGCTCCGGTCGTGACGTACTCGATGACGTGCTCGCGCCCGGCGTAGTTGGTGGCGACCTCACGGATGACGTCCATGGAGATGCCTTCGAGCAGGCCCACCGCCATCATGGCCATGACGTTGGGAAGGACCCCTGGCACGTCCACTTCACGCTGCTGGCACATGATGGTTCGGGTGTCGTTGACCAGCGCCACCACCTGGCCGCGTTCGCAGAACACGCCTTCCAGCCCAGAGGGCAGAGGCTCCCGCGTGCTGAAGTACAGAATCCGGCCGGGGACGGAGTCTGCGATCTGGCGGCACACCTCGTCGTCGTGATTGGCGACGGTGGCATGCGTGTCGGTGTGGTTGCGCACGATGCGTGCCTTGGCGGCGACGTACTGATCCCAGGTGTAGCGGTTCATGTGCTCACGGCGCACGTTGGTGAGCACCGCGATGCGCGGGGCGAAGCGGTGGCAGTCCTGCAACTGGGCGGAGCTGACCTCGAGCACCACGGCGTCTGCGGGCGTCATGTGCTGGACCGACGCGGTGAACGGGTGGCCGATGTTTCCCGCGGCATGCACCGTGCGACCTGCGGCTCTCATCAGATCACCGATCAGGATGGTGGTGGTCGACTTTCCGTTCGTGCCGGTGATGGCCGTCGTGATCGGAGCCGGGCAGACGGCCGCGCCGAGCTCGATCTCACTCCACACCGGCACTCCCCGCCGATGGGCGTCGAGGAAGACAGGCAGTTCACGAGGTACTCCCGGGCTGCGGATGATCAGAGTGTCGTCGGTGCAGCGCGGTGCTTCCGTGCCTAGGTGGTAGGAGATCGGCAGGTGGGCGAGCCGCTCGATGGCCGGAGCCAGATCATCACGGCCGCGCGTGTCGGTGACTGTCACCGACACGCCGCGTGAAGCGCACAGGGCCGC
Source organism: Nonomuraea sp. NPDC002799 (assembly GCF_053592075.1). Lineage (NCBI taxonomy): Bacteria > Bacillati > Actinomycetota > Actinomycetes > Streptosporangiales > Streptosporangiaceae > Nonomuraea > Nonomuraea sp. NPDC002799. The sequence goes on along the minus strand of NZ_JBSFVA010000030.1, from coordinate 111,994 downwards.
GGCGGCTTCGCCGCTGACGCCGAGCCCGACGATCAGAATGCGGGCATGGTGAAGAGACACGATGACTTCCAACGGAGTGGGGGAAGCTGTACAGAGGTCGCGCGAGTGCTGGGATATGCGGGCAGTGGCGTTAGGCGCTGGCCAGGCTCCGCACCGTGCGCATGTCGTCGAACGGCAGCTTGCGGTCTCCGATGATCTGGTACGGCTCCGCGCCCTTGCCCGCGACCAAGACGACATCGCCGGGATCTGCGAGCTCCAGCGCCCGGGCGATGGCCTGCTTCCGGTCGGTGATCCGCTCCACCCGGGCAGTGGTGCCGCTCGTACCCAGCATGATCACGCCAATGATCGCGTCAGGGTCCTCGCTGCGCGGGTTGTCGCTGGTGACCACCACGACGTCGGAGTAGGTGCCGGCGATCTCCCCCATCGGGACGCGCTTGCTGGGATCCCGATCCCCGCCACATCCGAACACCGTGATCACCCGACGACCGGCGAATCCACGGATGGTGGTGAGTACCTGCTGCAGCGAGTCGGAAGAGTGGGCGTAGTCCACGATCACCGACACTCCGGACGGGGTCTGATAAGTCTGAAATCGGCCGGGAATCGCGGGCAGATCCCCCAGCGCCCCGACCATGGCGTCCATGTCGTGCCCCAGCAGGTGACCGGCGGCGAGCGTGGCCAGCGCGTTGTAGACGGCGAACCGCCCCGGAATCGGCACCCGGGCCGGCCTGGCGCGGCCGGCGTGGTGCAGGACGAACTGAGTGCCAGTGGCGTCCACCCGCAAGTCCGTCGCCCGTACTTGAGCGCTCATGTCGTCCAGGCCGTACGTCGTCACCGCGTCTGGCATCAGCGCGACGATGTCGGCGCTGACCGGGTCGTCGGCGTTGGCCACCGCATGCCGGCACAATCCGCTGAACAACAACAGCTTGGCCTGCTTGTATGCCTCCATGCTGCCGTGATTGTCCAGGTGATCGGGGCTGAGGTTGGTGAACACACCGACATCAATGTCGGTGTGGTCCACCCGATGCAGGGCCAACGCCATCGACGACGCTTCCAGGACCACCCCGCCCGCTCCGCGATCACGCATGGTACGCAGGATGTGCTGGAGTTCCACCGCCTCCGGAGTGGTCGGAGTCGTCTGGTCGATCCTGATCGGCTCGTCCGCGATGCGACTCCCATCAGTGCCGATCACACCGACCCGCGCCCGCGCTCCCCTGCGCAACACGGACTCGATCATGTAGGAGACAGAGCTCTTGCCGTTGGTGCCCGTGACAGCCACCACGTGCATCTCCCGGGAGGGCTCACCGAAGTAGCGCGAGGCCACCAGCGGCGCTACCGCGCGGGTGTCGGCCACCCGTGCCACGCACGCCTGCGAGGGCGGAAGATCGCCAAGTGTCGGGCGCTCGACGAGGATCGCCGCCGCCCCGCGCTCGACGGCGTCGGGCACGAACTGGTGACCGTCCGCCCGCGAGCCGCGCATGGCGATGTACATCGATCCCGCGCTCATCCGCCGCGAGTCATAGGCGATACCCGCACTGACGTCGGCCTTGTCCGGGTCACCGCACAGGACCTGATAGTCGTGTCCGGCCAGAAGATCACTCAGGTTCATCGCCGCTGCTCTCCCTTTTGATGCCAGCTTGCCTTGCAGACGGGTTCCGGAGCACGAGAAACGCGCCGAGACGTCCGGCCCAGGGCCGCGGCCGTGCTACTCCGGCGACGAGATCACTCAGCGCCCCGATAGGATCACTGTGCGCTTGCGTGCGCGGCGTCGCCAGTGGCATCTCGAGCCCTGATCGCGGGCTTCAAGCGCTACAAAAGCCGGGCGCGCGACGCCCTTGTGCGAGCCAGTGAAACCACGCAACCCTGGAAGGGCCGATTGGCCGAACATCACCCGGAGGCCTCAGTGCCGGCAGCTCATACGGGCCACGCCGCTGAACTCCGCGCTCTCGCGCTGGCCGAACACGGCGAGCCCCTGCCGTTGCCCATCATGGAGGAGATCGCCGAGGCGCTCCGTGGCTGCTGCGGTCACCGCGGCGTCAAAAGCGCCCGGCTGGCCCGGGGATGGAGCGTGCCTCAAGCGGTGAACGAACTCGCCGCCGCCGGCGCCGCCGCTGAACTCCCCGAACGTGGAGCCGACGAGCGGCGCTGGCGACGCTGGGAAGCCGGCCAGCCTCCCGACCCCGACTATCAAGACCGGCTGTGTCGGTTGTTCCAGACCGGGCCGGTTCAACTCGGGTTCGCTGTGGATCACACACCGCACCCACACCTGCCAGGAGGTGATCGTACGAACCGCCGTGACGCTCTACGGCTGGGCGCCACCGCCCTGGTCGCCAGCGGCGTGCTGCCCAGCGCCGAAGGCGAGGCACGAGAACTGACCCGCCGTAGCGCACATACCGATCTCGTACCGGCCAGCCTCGCCCAGGTGCACCAAGCCATCAACGGCTACGGGCTCAACTACGCCAATTACAGTGCCGATGATCTCTGGCGAGACGCCGGCCGCAACCGCCACTACGTCGCGCACCTCCTCGAAGGACGCATGACCCTCAAGCTGCGCCGAGAGCTCTACATCACCGCGGCGTGGCTCTCCCTCGTGCTGGCCTGGGCCGCCCACGACCGAGGTGACCCACGTGGCGCGCTCGCGTACGCCGCCGACGCCCGCCACCACGCCGAACAGGCCGACCACGCCGAGGCAACCGCCTGGTCCTGGGACGTAGAAGCCACAACCTGGCTCTACCAAGACCACCCCGAACACGCCCTCAGCGCTGCCCAGCGCGGCCTGCTTCTCGCCCCCGCGCAGAGCGCGGCTCACACACGACTGACCGGCCAACTCACCCGCACACTTGCCCGCCTGGGCGACGAGGCACCCGCCCGGGAAGCCCTCACCAGCCTCCGTCACCAGGCCGAACAACACCCAGCCCACGCCAAGGGGCTCTTCACGGCCGATGCCGTCCGCACATGGTCCGTCGCCGCGACATCCAGCCTCTGGCTGGGAGACAACCACCAAGCCCAGGAACTGGCTGCACAGGCCATGCAGATCTACGACCAAGACCCGAACGCGTCCCCGACCAGACGAGCGCTCACCGCCCTGGACGCCGGCCTGGCCTACGCCCGGCTCGGAAACCCGGAACAAGCGGTCGCCCACGGGCTGATCGCGCTGTCCACCTCACGACACGCGGCCGTCATCACCACCCGCAGCAGCGCCCTGCGCCACAGCTTGGAACGCGCTCACCCCAAGGCCGCCGTAGTGGCCGAGTTCCGCCACACTATGGCGCAATCAATCCTGAGCAGGCGATCCAAGACAGCTGGAGGCCGCTGAACGCTGCGCCGGCCGCCAATCACATCCGCTCAGGTCATGGCCTCCTCGGGCTTCCCCTAGGCTGTGCGAGCTCCAGCCGTCAGGGAAGGGAGACGTGTGCGGCATGATCAGCTGTGCTGCTTCGTCTGGCCTACTTGACCATCACGAACGCTTTGCCGCGCTCCGGCTGCCGATGGGCGATCGGGACAAGGACGTCGAGATACTTGTCCTACGTCGTCAGATCACCGTGCTGAAGCGGCCGCTCGGCGCCGACACCAGCAGCGTGAGATTCGCCCCAGAGGATCGAGCCTATCTCGCCGCACTGCTGACATCGCTGCCCCGAGGGTCCTGCGCCGGCTGCGGCTTCTCCTCCGCCCGGGTATCGCGCGGGCTGGCCATCGCGGTCGAGGTCGGGTACATCCCCGACCGGCCACTGGGCCCGGCCACCTCGCTGCTGCACGGCGGCCTCTGCGAGAGCGCCCTGGACATCGCGCGCGCCACAGACCAGCGGGCCGCGCTGGAGGACTCGCTGGCCGAGCCCGACCTGGTGCTCGCCGGCGTCGCCGGCCGTTCCGCCCCAGGCTGCGCGCAGGCACGCTCACCTACGCTGAGCGGCCAGTGGCGACAGTGAAGGCGCCTCCTACGGGCCCCTGTGGTCCCGCTTACCGTTCGGTTGCTGCTCCATTTCTCTATGTGGCACCGCGGCGAAGTGATGGGTTACTGTCGTTTTTGTGACAGATGGTCAGTCGCGGCCGTCAGGTCGCCCCTTCCCGGGAGATGATCATGAGTGAATCTGTGACGTTGCCCCTGTACATGCGGCGCAACGGTTTCGACCCCCACCCCGAGCTGTCGGCGCTGCGCGACGGCGAAGGCGTCCGCCAGGTGCCCACGCCGTTCGGCGTCAACGCGTGGCTCGTCAGCCGCCATGCCGACGTGCGGGAGGTGCTCGGGGACGCCACCCGCTTCAGCAACGCGCAGACCATGAGGTTCCAGTTGGTCGGTCGCCACTACAGCGAGGAGGAGCTCCAGCAGATGCGGGCGGGCAACCTGCTCGCGTTCGACCCGCCCGAGCACACCCGGCTGCGCCGCCTCCTGACGCCGGAGTTCACCATGCGGCGGATGCGCCGCCTGGAGCCGCGCGTCCACACGATCGTCACCGAGCACCTGGACGCGATGGAGCGCGCGGGAGCGCCGGCCGACCTGGTCTCCGCCTTCGCCCTGCCGATCCCCTCGCTGGTCATCTGCGAGCTGCTGGGCGTGCCCTATGCCGATCGCGGCGACTTCCAGCGGCGTACCGGCAAGCTGCTGGACATCTCGCTGCCGATCGCGGAGCGGCAGGCCGCGAGCCTGGAACAGCGCGCCTACATGGCCGAGCTCGTCGCCCGTGCCCAGGCCGAGCCGGGCGAGGACATGCTCGGCATGCTGGTGCGCGAGCACGGCGAGGAGGTGTCCACCGACGAGTTGGTGGGCATCGCCGGACTGCTGCTGGTGGCCGGCCACGAGACCACCTCCAACATGCTCGGTCTGGGCACCCTGGCCCTGCTGCGTCACCCCGACCAGCTCGAGCTGCTCAGGAAGGAGCCCGAGCGGATCGGCCCGGCGGTGGAGGAGCTGCTGCGCTGGCTCAGCATCGTGCATTCGGGCACGAGCAAGCTCACCACCACCGAGGTCGAGCTGTCCGGCACCCGCATCCCGGCCGGTGAGCTGGTGATGTGCGCGCTGCCGGCCGCCAACCGCGACCCCGCGTTCATCTCCGACCCCGACCGGCTCGACATCGCCCGCGGCGACCTCGGCCACGTCGCCTTCGGCCACGGCGTGCACCACTGCCTGGGCGCGCCGCTGGCCAGGATGGAGATGCGCATCGCCTTCCCTGCGCTGTTCGAGCGCTTCCCGGACCTGCGCGAGACCGGCACCCGGCCGGAGTTCCGCTCCTTCAACGTCGTCTACGGCCTGTCGGTCTTCGAAGTCGCTTGGTGAACGCCCTTTTCCGGCCCGGCTGCTAGCGTTCGCCCGTGCACGAGCAGCAGCGACAGCGAGCCGACGCGCTGCGCAACGCCGACAAGATCATCCGGGCCGCGATCGCCGTCGTGCGCGAACGCGGCCCCGAGGTCTCCCTGGAGGAGATCGCCCGGCAGGCGGGCATCGGCAGCGCCACCGTCTACCGGCGCTTCGGCGACCGCGACGGGGTGATCAGAGCCGCCTTCCAGACCTACTTCGCCGAGGAGGTCGAGCCGCTGGCTCTGGACGCCCGCGACGCGGCCGACGCCGGAAACGCGCTGGCCCACGCGCTGACCGCTGCTGTCGACACCCTGGCCGCCCACCATGGGCTGCTGAAGGCGGCCCGGCAGTCGGGCGCGCTCACCGTCGACCTCGCGGCGCGGTTCATGGGGCCGCTCGGCGCCGTGCTGGCACGAGCCCAGCAGGCAGGCCAGGTGCGGCCCGACCTGTCCGTCCGGGACCTGGCCGCGATCATCGTCATGGCGCTGGCCACCGCCCACCCCGCCGATCCCGCTCACCTGGATCCCCGCCGCTACCTGGCCCTGCTGCTGACAAGCCTGCGGCCGTCGGATGACGACCTGCCCGCGCCCTCCAGCACCGCATACTGAAGCCGAATGCACGCGCAGTGGACCTGGCCGCGCTGACCGAGCCGGGCGGAGGCGACCGCCGGGGGTTGTTCTACCTGCCGCCGCAAGGACATGGTGGAGCGGTGACCTCCGAAGGGTACGCCGACGAGACTGGCTCGTCGGCGTCCTCCACGAGTGCACATACCGCTTGAACTGCATGGATAAGGTTCTCGGCAGGCGAGGTGACGAGATGGGAGGAGGCGCTCAGGGCTTCTTCTTTCCTCGATTGAGGATGCGGGCGGGGATGTTGTATTCGTGACACAAGGAGAGCAGTCCTGCACCGTCGATCAGTTCTAGCTGTTTGCCGCTGGCGAACTTATAGCTGTCGGGTCCGTAGCCCGATGTTGTGATCATGATTCCTTTGCTGGCGCCCTCGTGTTGCACGGTTCCGTACAAGTCGCGCACATGTGTGGGTTGGACTGTCTTGGTGTAGAGCTTGGCCTGAACAATGATCTTGGCGCTCGCGATGGGTCGCGTGTCGTAAGCCACGCAGTCCACGCCACCGTCGCCGCTCGCCTGATACAGCTTGGTGTCGAAATGGAGCGGGAGGTCTGGGCATCGGCGTGACGCGGGTGTCAGCGGGGCAGGCCGAGACCTCGGGCGATCAACCCTCGTTGGATGTCGTTGGTGCCGCCGCCGACGACGTACATCACCGACAGCCGGAGGCCATACTCGAAGGCCCCGCCGCCCGGAACCCCGGGAACGTCGGCGGAGAGCGCGGCCTGTGGGCCGAGGATGTCCAGCACCGCCTCACCGAACTCCTCGGCCAGCTCGCCGCCCATGACCCCGGCCATCGGCGCGTGCAGACGGGAGCCGTCACCGCTCGCCTGGATGGCCGAGGCGACCAGGGCGCGGCAGGCCTGCACGCCTACGGCCAGATCGCGCAACCGGGCGCGCCGGGCCGAGCCGCGGAGTCCCACGACCTGCTCCGGATCAGTGCGGACGACGTCCAGGAGATCGTCGAGCTGCCGGTGCAGTGCGGCGGCGATGTTGCCCATCGTGATGCGCTCCCCCGCCAGGGCGTCCGTGATGACCCGCCAGCCGCCGTTGACCTCGCCGACGCGCATGCCGTCGGGCACGCGAACATCGTCGTAGAAGACGGTGCAGGAGATCTCGCCGGACAGGGCCCGGTGTTGCTGGACGGTGATACCCGGGGTGTCCATGGGGATCAGGAAGACAGTGATCCCGGCGTGCCGGGGCTGAGCCTCCGGGTCGGTACGGGTGGCCAGCCAGACCCAGCCGGCGGTGTGCCCGCCGGTGGTCCACAACTTCTGACCGTTGATGACCCAGTCGTCGCCGTCACGCACGGCGCTGGTACGCAGCGAGGCCAGGTCGGAGCCCGCCTCCGGCTCGCTGTAACCGAGGCAGAAGTCGAGCTCGCCGCGGCGGATGAGCGGGAGGAAGGTGTCCGTCTGCGCCTGGGTTCCGTGCTTCAGGATCGACGTGCCAAGCAGCATCACGGCGCCCAGAGCCTTGGCCACGGGGGCGCGATGGTAGGTGGCCTCCTCGTTCAGGATGACCTCCTCGGCAAGAGGCGCGCCACGTCCGCCTGCCTCCGGCGGCCACGCCATGCCGAGCCAGCCGCGCTCGGCGACCTCCCTGGTCAGCTCCTTGTCCACGGCCATCGTGCCCGTCCCGGAGCTGCCCTCGAAGAGCCGCCTGACCTCTGCGCGAAAGGCCTCGGACGCTTCGTCCTGCTCCTTGGCGGGCAGGGTGCCTGTGCCCTCGGCGAGCACGTCCGCGACGTCGCCCGCCACTCGTCCGAACGTTCCCAGCCGGGCAACGTCACCGTGCACGCGGCGGAAGAGCCATGGGGCCTCGTGCTCCTCGAAGTAGCCGATGGCGGCCAGCGTGTGGTGGGCGCCGAGCTGGACACGGGGCGCAGCCGCGCGTGCGTGTTCCACGGCGATCTCAGCGGCGAGAAGGCGATCGTGACCGCCCCGCTCGAAGCTGCGCAGGGCGTCGGCGATCAGCAGGTCGCCCGCGCTCACGTCGATCTGGCAGACGGCGCTGCGTTGCTGGACGGCGCCGAAGGAGCCGATGACCTTGCCGAACTGCCGGCGCTGCTTGGTGTGCTCCAACGCTAGATCGTGCGCGCGGCTCGCGGCGGCCAGGGCGCGGACCGCGAGTTGCAAGCGCAGCAGCACGATCGCCTCGTCGGCGTCCTCAGCCGCGACGTCCGCACGCGCCTCGATCTCGCCCGTCGTCACGTCCGACCAGTCGGGGGCCGCCAATCCGGGAGTCGCCCGCACCTCGGTTAGACGACTCAGTGTCGCGACCCCACCCGCAGGCGGGATGGCGAGCAAGTGGCTGGCCTCGGCGGCGGCGTCGAGGTGCCTGGCACGGCCGTTCTCCCCCGGCACCGCGGCGATGACCCGCATCCGCCCGGCGGTGATCTCCTCGATCACCCGTTCGTCGTGCTGGAACAGCCAGGTGGCCAGATAGGCGTCCAGCAGGGGGAAGGGGCAGGCCACGCGGCCCAGCTCGCGGACCGCCGCGACGGCTGCGGCGAGCGCGCCCTCGGCTCCGAGATCGAACCAGCCTTGGTCGGCTGCGGCGGGCCAGAGCTCGGCGAGTCCTGCACCGCTCGCGGCGCGGGCGTCCGGCCAGGAGCGGGCCAGTGTGCCACGTACGGCTTCGGCGAATGCGGAAACGTCCGCTTCACCTGCCGGCACGGTCTTGATCATGGCGACTTCCCTATTACTGAACGATGTCCGTCTCTTTCACCATATCGGACGGTTAGCGTTCCGCAATAGCGGGTCGGGCCACCCCATTCACTGCGGTGAGCAGGAAGTCGACCAGGCGAGCGGCGAACTCGCCGGGATCGGCGGCCAGCCGCCCGCGCAGGTCCGCTGGAGTGGCCATGACATGCATCATGGCCCCGCCGCAGAGCGTGTCGAGCAGCATCGTCACCGCAGTGTCCGCAGGCAGCTCACCCCGGTCGATGGCCCTTCTGACCAGGGCACGCGCGGCGGATCCCTGCGACGCGCGCAGCGCCTGCCAGGGACCACCGACGGCGGGGATGCCTTCCGCCTCGAGGCCGATGCGCAGGGCCGCGCGGCCCGCGTCGCCGAGATAGAGGCCGAGGATCTGCCGAGCGAGGCCGAGGAGGTCGTCGCGCACGTTGCCGGTGTCGACCTCGGTAACCGGCTTGATCCGTGACGTCAGCGCGTCCAGCAGCAGCGCCTCGCGACTCGGCCAGCGCAGGTAAATCGACGCCTTACCGGTGCCCGAGGCCCGCGCCACGGCCTCGATACTGAACCCCGCCCAGCCGGACTCGCCGAAAAGCGCGATGGCGGCATCCGTAACCTTGCGATCGACGCCGGGATCACGGCGACGGCCTGCAGTGGCCCCCATCCGCCTCGCCTCCTCATATTCCTGAACGCATCCCGTCCAATATAGCCGGGACGTATGGTGGGCGAGAGGCCTGGTGGCGGCGTTCTCGCGGCGGAGGCTTCAGAGAATGACGGGCGCGCCGCCGTTATGCTCGCGTAGGGCAGCGACGACTTCTGCGACGGGTCCGCCACGCGTCTCGGCCTCTCCGGGCCAGACGACGCCGAGCTGAAAATGCAGGTCCGGATCGTTGAGGGGCACGAGCACGAGACCCATCTCCTCCATGATGCGGCCCGACAGAGTGCTCGGCGTGACCAGTGACAGGACGCGCGAGTGCGTGAGGTGCACTGCCAGCTGGACGACATCGCTGTGCGGCAGCTCGCGGATCTGGGTGACTCCACCCTTGCGCAGGTGATCGCGGAGCCCTCTCATCACCAGCGGGTGGACCTTGGGTGAGGTGAGGAGCATCTGCCGGTCGGCGAGATCTCCGAGCGTGAGGTGTGAACGGCCGGCGAGCTGATCGTCGGCACGCATGACGATGGCGAAGCGGTACTCCGCCAGTGCGAGCGAGTCCAGATCGGGGGCGTCCACCGGAAGGTGTACAACGGCGATGTCGAGCTTGTTCGCCGCCAGGAGAGAGAGCAGTCCCGCGGATGGTTCCAGCGTCAACGGCAGCTCGCTCTCGGGGCTCACCTTCTCGAACGTCTGTAGCACCAGATCCAGGATCTGGCTGGGGGCGAGCGGCGTAGCCCCCACCCGCACGGCCACCGGCTCCGAACAGGGCCCGTCCTCCAGGTGGGACAGCGCGTCGAAGCGAGCCAGGACGTCACGGGTGGGGCCGAGCAACGTCCGTCCGAAGGAGGTGAGCTCGACCTGGTGGTAGCGGCGGTCGAACAGGTCTCTGCCGAGTTCCTTCTCCAGGTCGCGGATGCGCCTGCTGAGCGGGGAGGACGTCACGTGCAGCCGCTCGGCGGCACGGCCGAAGTGGAGCTCTTCGGCGACCGCCACGAAGTACCTGAGCTGCTGGATGTCCATCCCGCTCAGGGTAACGGCGGGATCAGGCGATCATGAGGTCGCCGGGCGGAACACGGGGACCGCTTCACCCCCCTCAGGCTGTACGAAGGCCACGCTTACCCGCATGCCGCCGTACACGTCCTCGGGCGCGACATCGGTGATCTGGGCCTGGACCCAAGGCTGCTCGTCAAGCTCGACGACGGCGACCACGGTGGGCCGCAGGCCCTTGGCGTGCACCACAGACCAGCTCACCACCAGTCCCGCCCCGGCTGCGGGCGCCCAGGACAGCTCCGCCGAGGCGCAGTGGAGGCACGTGCGCGCCTGCGGCGCGGAGAAGGCACCGCACTGGCCGCAGTGCCGGATCAGCAGTTCCCCGCGCGCAGTGCCGTCGAAGAATTCGGCGGTGGCCGCGTCACGGTGGACGATTCCCACGGGCATGTCGGGTGTGCTCCTATCGCGCGTGCGGGCTGAGGATGAGGGTGGAGTGATGGTCGAGCACGCCGCCGTTGCCGCTGACCAGCACCATGTCGTTACGCGGGGCCTGGCGCTCGCCGCCCTGGCCACGAGCCTGGATGACGGCCTCCGACAGCGGGGTCATCCCCCACATGTAGTAGGAGGAGAGCTGGCCGCCGCCGGTGTTGACGGCCAGGCTTCCCTCCGGCCCAAGCACCCCGCTGGCGACGAAGGGGCCGCCCTCGCCCTTGGCGCAGAAGCCGTAGTCCTCCAGGGAGATGAGCGCGGTGTAGGTGTAGCAGTCGTACAGCTCGGCGACGTCGATGTCGGCGATCGTCACCCCGGCCATCTTCAGCGCCGTGGGCCCCGACAGGGCGGCGCCGCTGACCAGGCCGAACTCGCTGTCCCGGCCCATGACGTAGCCCGGGTGCGCCTGACCCCAGCCGCGGATGTGCACGGCGGGCTGCGCGAGGTCGGCGGCCCGGTCGGCGGAGGTGACGACGACGGCGACGCCGCCGTTGCTGACCAAGCAGCAGTCGAGCAGGTGGAACGGCTCGGCGATCCACCGGGAGTTCTGGTGGTCATCCAGCGTGATCGGGTCGCGCATCTGGGCGAGAGGGTTCCTGGCGGCCCAGGCACGCTGCGCGACGGCGATGTGGCCCAATTGCTCGCTCGTCGTGCCGTAGTGCTGCATGTGGCGGCGGGCGGCCAGCGCGTACATCGTGTTGGCGCTGTAGATGCCCGAGGCCGCGGCCAGGCCCTGCCAGCCGGTGAGCCGGCGGCCTGCGCCGGCGTAGGCCGAACCGCCGCCGGCCGCCTTGTCCTTCAACGGCGCGTCGGCGAAGACGCAGGCCACGACGTCGGCCATGCCGGACTGCACGGCCATGGCGGCGTACTGCACCATGGCGCCGGCCGACGAGCCGTACGCCTGCACCTCCGACAGCAGGCGCAGGTGGCGCAGCCCGAGGTCGCGCTGGAGGCCGAGGCCGACATCGCCGGTCAAGCCGGTGTTGGTCAACAGGCCGTCCACGTCGTGCAGGGCGAGCCCGGCGTCGGTGACGGCGCGTCGTACGGCGTCGGCGGCGAACTCGGGGGCGGTGCGGCCGTAGACCTTGCCCATCTCGGTGATGCCAAGTCCGGCGATCACAGGCGCTCGGTTCATCGGCCCTCCCACACGGGGACGCGCTTCTCGGCGAAGGCGCGCGGCCCTTCCTTGGCGTCCGCCGACCGCATGACCGCCGCCGTTTCGGCGGCGGTCCGCTCCCAGGCGGCCTGCTCCGACGGAATCGTGCCGTCGGAGACACCGCGCGCGATCCGCTTGCTGGCCTGCACGGCCAGCGGCGCGTTCACGCAGATCTTCCCGGCCAGCTCGAACGCGGCGGTCAGCAGCTCGTGCCGCGGTACCACGCGGTTGATCAGGCCCAGTTCCAGGGCTCGGGCGGCGGGCACCGGCTCGCCGGTCAGCAGGATCTCCATGGCGACCTTGGTCGGCAGGTGCGCGGCCAGCCGGAACGCCCCGCCCGCGCCCGCGATGATGCCGCGCTTGACCTCGGGCAGCCCGAACTGGGCGCTGTCGGCGGCCACCACCAGGTCGGCCCAGAGCGCGATCTCGGTGCCACCGCCGAGGGCGAAGCCGTTGACGGCGGCGATGACTGGCTTGCCAATCGGATGCGTCACGCATCCGGCGAAGCCCCAATGCGGCTTGACGCCCTCGGGAGCGGTGAACTCGCCGCGGGCCACGGCCTTGAGGTCGGCGCCGGCGCAGAACGCCTTGTCCCCGGCGCCCGTCAGGATCACAGCCCGGATCGCGGCGTCGGCGTCGGCTTCATCGAGGGCCTCACCCACGGCGCGGGTCAGCTCCGCGTTCACGGCGTTGCGTACCTCGGGTCGGTTCAATGTGATCAACATAATGTGATCGCGGCGCTCGACCAGTGCGGCGGGCTCACCCATAAATGTCTCCTTCAAATGGTTCGTGGGTCAATGTCGTGATCCCGCTCAACGCTGGGCTGCCACATCTGGACGTCGTCCAGCGGGACAAGCGGCGGTGTCGAGACCGGAAAGCTCACGCTCCGGCCTCGACGGTCGCCTCCTCGAGGACGCCCGCCTCGATGAGGCGCTGCACCTCTGACTCGGCCAAGCCGAGCAGCTTGGCGCCCACCAGCCGGGTGTGCTCGCAGGCGAGGGGAGCCGGTCGCAGTTCGGGATCGGCGATCCCGCGGAAAGTCGCAGGACCGTTCTCCGTGCGCAGCGTGTGCTCGATGTACGGCTGGCGCATCTCCCGCAGGAACCCCCGGGCGATGAGCTGGGGGTCCTCCAGGTACTCGATAACGCGTTGCATCATCCCGGCCGGCGCGCCCGCCGCCTGGAGGCGTTCCATGCACTCCCGAGGCGGGACGGACGTCGTCCACGCGGTCACCGCGGCGTCCACGAGCTCACGGTGGGCACGACGCCCCTCGGACGTGGTCAGCCGTGCGTCGGAGATCAGGTCGGCGCGACCGATGACCTCACACAGGTTGTGCCACTGCTCGTCACCGTCGACGCTGACGACGCACCACTCGTCGTCGCCCGCACACGGGTAGACACCCTGGGGGGCATCCCCTTCGCCGCTGTTGCCGTGGACGGTGAACGAGCCTGGTTCCAGCGACTCGCGCAGGAAGCTCGTGGACAACTGGGTGAGAATGGTCTCGGCCTGGGCGACGCTGACCGTTCCCCCTTCTCCGGTGCGGCGGCGCTCGATCAACGCGGCCACCACGGCGGCCGCGCCGACCCGCGCCGCGACGTGGTCGGGATAGATGGTGATGGCGTCGCAGAAACCGGCCTCGACGTCGGTGTCACGCCAGAGCCCGGTCAGTCCGGTGGAGGCGCGGACGAGCGGGCCGTAGCCCATGCGCCTGCTCCATGGCCCGGTCGAGCCCAATGCACTGCTGTCGGCCATGATGATCCGCGGGTTCAGCTCGCTGATCACGTCGTATCCGAGGCCCAGCGACTCCAGCGTGCCAGGCTTGAAGTTGGACAGGATGACGTCGCAGTCCTTGGCCAGCTGTTTGAAGATCTCCAGGCCCTCAGGAGAACGCAGGTTGATGCCCGCGCTGAGCTTGTTGCGATGGCCCCGGGTGAAGCTGACGCCGATGGTCTCCTTGGTCAGCGACTGGCGGCTGCCGTCCGGGTAGGCGCGGCTCTCGATTTTGATCACTTCGGCGCCCTGGTCGGCGAGCAGCCGGCCGAGTTCCGCGCCGACCACGATGACGCCGAGGTCGAGCACGCGCAAGCCCTTCAGGGGGCGAGCGGGAGTGGCCTCTGCCCTCATGGCAACGGCGGGCACGGGCCGCGGCTTCTCGGCGAAGACCTCCTTGTTGTGCTCCCCTGCCTCGGGGGCCCGGTGCCGGAAGCCGGCCCGTACCCCGTTCAGTTCGACGTACCCGGACGGCACACGTCCGGTGAGCCCGGGTGCCACCTCGGCGTCGAGCAGGCTGCCGCGGGCGAGGAAGTGCAGGCTGTCGAGCACCTCACCGGGGTCGAGCAACGCCGCGATCGGGACGCCGCGCTCCTGACCCTGGGCGACGAGCTCGTCCCTGGTCTTGTCCTTGAACAGTGCCCCGATCAGGGCGTGCAGCCGGTCGGAGTCACCGAACCTGGCGGCCAGCGTGTCGTATCTGGGGTCGGAGAACTCCTTGGGCTCGCCCAGCCAGCCGAACATCCCCCGCCACTGCCGTTTGGCGAGCACACAGATCCGCACGTATCCGTCGGAGCACGGGAAGATCGGATAGAGGTTGCCCGCATACGGGCGACCACGGGGCAGGTCGGTCGCCGGTACGCCACCAGTGGCGGAACCTCCGATGCCGAACCCGGGGTCTAGGACCTGGGCGGTCATCTCGTAGACCGAGCAGTCGACATGGTCGCCGCGCCCCGTGTCGAGCCGGTTCAGGTACGCCAGCAGTCCCGCCCACGCGGCTTGGATGGCCGCCGACTCGTAGGCCAGCGGACCGGGCGGCATGATGGGCTTTCGACCCGGGATGCCGGAACGTGAAAGCACGCCGCCGAGTGCCATGTGCGTCCAGTCGGTCCCGATCCAGTCTCGGTAAGGGCCGGTCTGGCCGAAGTCGGTGATCGAGATGACGACGAGCGCGGGATTGTGCGCGAGCAGCGCGTCCGCGCCGAGTCCAAGCTCGTCGAGGGTGCCGGGCCGCTCGGTCTCTATGAGGAAGTCCGCCCCGGCGACCAGGTCAATGAGGCGGTCGCGGTCCACGGAGTCGTGCACGTCCAGGGTGACGCCGCGTTTGTTGGCGTTGTGCGTCGCGAAGTAAAGGCTCACGCCGTCGTGGATCGGCTCGCGGTGACGAGTCGGCGAGCCACCGGGAGGCTCAACGCGTAGGACGTCCGCTCCGAGGTCTGCGAGGAACCGGCCGCACATCTCGGCCTTTCCGTCGGCCAGGTCGATGACGCGGAGGCCGGCGAGCGGAAGACCCCTGGTTGCGGGCATGGTTGGTCACCTCACTGTGTGAAGAGCGTGAGTACGCCAGACGGACCTGTCCTGCGAGGCAGTGGTCGGGGCGAAGAGCGGTTAACGCGTCGCGCCTGGATTGTTACTGACAGGTTTCAATATTCGGAGCATGCCATGGGCACTTCCGGTCTGAAAACGTCCGAATCAGCAACGTAGTACGCGTCCCACGGAGCAACGTGAGCTCAGGCGACTTGGTTCACCCCCGTATGAGCGCGCTCAGAGACACAGCCCGATGGCGGCCTCGCGGGAAAGGGGCATGGCCGGCCCAGCGGCGCACACCAAAACCGACCGACGCGGGTCACTGACGCCGGCAGCGGCGCAGGTCCGGCTCGGCAACTCCTCCGAGATCCCTTGGCTGCGTTATGCCCTGGCTACATGCCCGTTCGCGACGGGCCGGAAGATCGGCACGCGCCAGCCGTCCCGCACCGGAGAGAAGAGCACCTGAAGTTCCATACCGATGTGTACATCGGCCGGATCGATGTCGATGACGTTGCTGACCAGCCGCGCGCCGGGCGCGTCGGGCAGGTCGACCACGACCGGGACCAAAACGATGTCCGGCAGTCCGGGAAAACCGCGGACGATCGAGTAGCTGAACACGGTGGCCTGGCCGGACAGCTCCACCCAGTTCACGTCGGTGGACTGGCAGTTCGGGCAGAACGGCGTGGGCGGCAAGCGGAACACACCGCACGCGCCACACTTCGGCGCGCTCAGCCGCTCCTCCTTGGCGGCCTGCCAGAACGGCTCGGTGACGGCGCTCATGCCGAGCCGCACGAAGTCTCCGGGCAGGACCTGTGCCTTCACCGCGTTCATGAGTCCCTCCCGAGAATGAGCCCGCTGACGGGCAGCGCCGCCGGTCCTCCGGTCACCAGGGCCAGTTCAGCGCCCTCGACCTGATTGACCGCCGTGCCACGCAACTGCTCGACACCTTCACGCACGTGCGTCATGCCGATGATGTACGCCTCGGACAGCTGCCCGCCGTGCGTGTTGACCGGGATCGAGCCGCCCTTGTACCGGATGGCGCCGCTCTCCACGAACGGGCCGCCCTCGCCCTTGGCGCAGAATCCGTACTCCTCCAACTGCATGATGACCATCGGCGAGAAGTGGTCGTAGATCAGGGCGACGTCGATGTCAGACGGGCCGACCCCGGCGCGCCGGTACAGGTGCTTGGCCACCGAGGCATGCCCCGCGGAGGCGAACGTCTCGTCCGGCATCCCCATCCAGGCGAACGCGCGACCCCAGTCACGACTGCCACCATGCGCGGCCGCGACGACCCGGACGGGCTTCTGCCGCAGATCACGGGCGCGCTCCAGGCTGGTGGTGATGACCGCGACGGCGCCGTCGGTCTCCAGGCAGAAGTCGAACAGGCACAGCGGCTCGGCGATCATGCGCGCGTTGAAGTAGTCGTCGAGCGTCAGCGGCTCACGGTGCAGAGCCGTCGGACGGTTCGCCGCGTTCTCCCGCTGGGACAGCGCGACCTCGGCGAAGGCTTCCCGCCGCGTCCCGTAATTGTGCATGTGCCTGCGGGTGAGGACCGACATCAGGTGGCCGGGCCCAGCTAGGCCGGACGGCTGCAGAAACGAGCCGAGGGGATGCGGCGGGACGGCCGCGAACACCTTCCCGAGCCGCTGCCTGTCCTGTTGCAGGGCCATGACCGTGACGACCACGTTCGCGTCGCCGGCCAGGATCGCCGCCCGAGCCAGGCCTAAGGCTCCAGCCGAGCCGCCGCCACCCGAGGTCAGCGCCGCACTGAAGGTCACCTCGGGGATGCCGAGAGTCTCCATGAACTCGGCGGTGTCCATCATCGCGCCATATCCCGCGCCCGCGCCGGAGTAGTAGGCGAAACCGTCGATCTCCTTCACCGAGAGACCGGCGTCCTCGCAGGCGGCGAGGATCGCCTTGCCCGCCAGCTCGGTGATGGTCTGCGGCATGGACTCGCCGCGCCGGTAGTAGGGTGTCGCGCCCACGCCGGCGACCGCCACCTCTGCCGGGCTCATCTACGGCTCCCGGGCATCATCGCATGAACTCCCATGTTCGATCCTTCGCCGATCTTCACTCGGGCCGGCCGGTATGGAGCGACTGCTACCAGCTACTGGCGTTTCACCGATTAAACTAGACTAAATAGTAGTCTGTTTTAAGGTGAAGACAAGAGCTGGACCATACGCTCCCGATCACGTGCATCGCGAGGGGCCTCGCCCCAGTACCGGCATCACAGCAGTTCCAGGATGGTGGCATTGGCCAGGCCACCGCCCTCGCACATCGTTTGCAGGCCGTAACGCACCCCGTTGTCGCGCATGTGGTGGACGAGGGTGGTCATCAGCCGTGCGCCGCTGCCGCCGAGCGGATGACCCAGCGCGATGGCGCCGCCGTTGACGTTGAGGTTCTTCTCGTCGGCGCCGATGTCGGCCAGCCAGGCCAGCGGCACGGGCGCGAAGGCCTCGTTGACTTCGAAGGCGCCGATATCGTCGATCTTGAGCCCGCTGCGCTCCAGCACCTTCTTGGTGGCGGGAATCGGCGCCGTCAGCATGATGACGGGGTCATCGCCGACGACGACTGCGGTATGAATCCGGGCGAGCGGGGTGAGAGCCATTTCGCGGGCCTTCTCCGACGTCATCATCAGCAGGCCCGCGGAGCCATCGCTGATCTGGGAGCTGTTGCCCGCGTGGATCACACCCTGCTCGCTGAACGCCGGCTTCAGCCCGGCCATCTTCTCCATGGTGCCACCGCGGCGAATGCCCTCGTCCCTGGCGACGACCGTCCCCTCCGGGGTGGCGACCGTGACAATCTGGGCGTCGAAGTGTCCGGCGTCTGCCGCATCGCCCGCCTTGGCGTGTGAGCGGAGGGAGAAGTCGTCCAACTGAGCCCGCGAGAGGCCCCACTTCGCGGCGATGCGCTCGGCACCGATGCCCTGATGTGCCATGGAAACGCCGAAGCGCTCTTTGAACCTCGGGCCCATGGGGTTGCCCCCATGAATACTGCTGCCCATCGGAACCCGCGACATGCTCTCCACGCCGCCCGCGACAACGATGTCATACTGCCCGGCGATCAGGCCGGCCGCCGCGAAGTGCACTGACTGCTGGGACGAGCCACACTGGCGGTCCACGGTCGTGCCGGGTACCGTCTCGGGCCAACCGGCTGACAGCAGGGCGTTGCGGGCGATGTTGATCGCCTGGTCGCCGACCTGGCCCACGCATCCCCACACGACGTCGTCGACCAGCGCGGGATCGATCCCGGCCCGTCCGACGAGGGTCTCCAGGACGAGGGCGGACAGGTCGACGGGGTGCACCTCGGCCAGCCCGCCGGACCTCTTGCCGATCGGGGTCCGCACGGCCTCGACGATGACGGCGTCACGCATTTCCCACTCCTCGGATGGATCGGATCGGCCTCGGCCCGCTCCTATCGATCAGCTCACTCTCGAGGCGCAAGAGCTTCCGTAAATCCGACATATAATTAACTTAATATATGTCTACCAGACGTGCCAGCATCTGGTGAAGGGGGCGCAGTCCGCGGTCATGCGGGTCCGGTGCGAGATAGGGAGACACAGCGACATTGAGCGCGCACGCCGGCGCCTCCTCCGGCCGGTCGTCGACACAGACCTGCGGTCGCAGGCCCAGCGGGAACGACCATCTGCCGTCGGGCCCCCGATGCTCCTTGGTGCGGAACTCACCGACCAGACCGTCCACGCCGAGCGCTTCGGCGAGGCGCCGGGCGTGAGCTGCCCCGCCCGCGCTCCACCAGACCACGAGCGCACCCCGGCTCCTCAAGGACTCCAGGATCGGGCGGGCCAGCGGCCGCAGCGAAGTTCCGGTGAGGGAATCCACCAGGCAGGCGTCCACATCGAAGAACCAGATCTCCCTATCGTCGGCGATCACCGCCCGGTCACGCCGTCGCGGTCGCGCGTCCGTCCGGGACGCCAGAACGCGGCCAGAAGCACCGCCCCACCGACACCACCGAGGCCGGCAGTCAGAACAAGCCCCATCCAGCCGTCCAGTGTCCCGGCACAGCCGAGCGCACCGTCCACCGAGATCGAGCCTGCACCCAGGGCTCCCAGTGCGCAGGCCGCCATGACGATCATCAACACGTACTCGTAGCCCTCGCCGGGCCGGAAGATGAAGAAGCCGTTCCTCACGTGATTGGTCACCATCGCCACGACCATCGTCCCGACGACTCCCGCCGCAGCCAGGGGCGTCAGCACTCCCAGCACCAGGAGTACCCCCGCACCCAATTCCGTTCCCGTGGCCATGAGGGCGTGCAGCCTCCCCGGCCGGAGCCCGATCGACTCGAACCACTCGGCGGTCCCGGAGATCCGGCCTCCTCCGAAGGCGTGGTTCCACCCGTGTGCCAGCACGGTCATGCCGATCGCCAACCGCAGGATCAATGAGGCGAGATCTACACTCACGATGACATCCTCCTCGCACGGGCTCGGCACCGATCCGTAGGTGTACGACGAGGACGAGTCCGGTCCGCTGCCTGGATCGTCATCACATCTGTCCTATTCTTCGGAGGGCCGGTCGGATGGCGGGGCCAGATGGGGTACATCGGGCCGTGCAGCCTGTTTCCGGTATCAGGCGGTGAGGCGCCACAGTTCCTCGGCCACGCGGCGGCGGATGAGCTTGCCCGTCTCGGTCCGGGGCAGATCCGCCATGGTCGCCAGCAGGTCCGGCATCCGAGAGCCGCGCAGGCGTTCGCGCGCCCAGCGGCGGACCTCCTCTACGTCCAGCTCGCGCCCGGCGACCGGCACGATCGCCGCAGCGATGCGGTGGCCCCACTCGTCGTCGGCCAGCCCGACGACCGCGCACTCATCAATGTCGGGGTGGCGAATGAGAACGTCCTCGATCTCGGCGGGAGCAATGTTCTCCCCTCCTCTGATGATCGTGTCGTCCACGCGGCCCTCGATGAACAGGAAGCCCTCCGAGTCGAGCCAGGCCCGGTCGCGGGTGTCGAACCAGCCGTCCAGGCTGGCGGGACGTCCGCGATACTCGCCCGACACCTGCTCGCCGCGCACCCACAGGCCTCCCCGCGCGTATGGGGGGCAGGGCCTGCCGTCGGCGTCACGAATCTCGATCTCGACACCGGGCACCGGACGACCAGCCGAGGAGAGGCGGGCGCGAACAGCCGGGTCGTCGTGGGACACCGCCTCCCGGTGCGTGGCCGGGTCGAGCAGTGCGATGGTGGAGCTGGTCTCAGTGAGCCCGTAGGCGTTGACGAAGCCGGTGTCGGGGAAGAGTTCCAGCGCGCGCTCGATCACGGTCTGCGGGATGCGGGAACCGCCGTAGGCCAGGGTGCGCAGGCTCGGCACGTCGGCCGTGGCGGTCCGGCCGAGATGCTCGACGATCCTGGCCAGCATCGTGGGGACCACCAGTGCGTGCGTGATCTCCTCGTGGCGTACGGCCTCCAGCCATTCGCGCGGTTCGAAGTCAGGCAGATACAAGACCCGTCGCCCCGAGTAGAGGTTGCTCGTCACGTTGGCGACTCCGGCGATGTGGTACGGCGGCACGCTCACCAACGTCGCCTGCGACGGGTCCGCGCCGGCATACTCGACCGTGGCGATCACGTAGGAGACCAGGTGGCGGTGACGCAGGATCGCGGCCTTGGGCTCGGCCGTGGTGCCGCTGGTGTAGAGCAGGACGGCGACGGCATCCGGATCGACCGGCTCGCATTCCCGGCCGGCCATCGCCGCCGTCGTTTCGAGCCACTCGCCAGGGGTGAGATGGTCCGCGGGGAACGGATCATCGGCCATCACCAGCGCCGGCGCGTTCGACTCCAGCATCCGTGTCAGCCGATCTTGGGGCAGACGATAGTTGAGCGGCACGAACGGCACCCCGGCCTTGGCCGCGGCGAACAACGCCACGGGAAACGCCGGGCCGGTCGTAGCGACGTAGATCAGGCAGGAGGAACCCCGCCCACGGATCAGTTCGGCGCCGGCGAGCGCGCGCCGCCTGAGCTCGTCCGCGCTCATGCCACCGGCACGCGGGCCGACCAGCACACGCCCAGGATCCCCTTCGGCGGCCATGTCGAGCAAAAGTCCGAGATCCACTATGCGACTCCTCCTGCCTCGCCGGGAAGCAGCGCCCTCTCTTCCGCCCTCGACAGAGAGGCCCGCTCGCCCGCCACACCGGTGCTCATGGGCATACTCTGAAATTAGAGTAATAAATAATCGCTTTCATTGTCGCTGACGTGGGTCATAGCACCAGCTCAGCGACGGTGCGCAGGATCTTCTCCCCCGAGGCGCCGAGGATGAGCCCGGTCACCCCTGAGGCCTTCCAGACTTCGAGCTGCTCTGCGATCTTCTCGCGCGGGCCGACCAGGGCCAGTTCGTCCACCAGCGTGTCGGGCACCGCGGCCACGGCCTCCTCGCGCCGGCCGGCCAGGAACAGGTCCTGGATCTTCTCCGCCTCGGCCTCGTAGCCGTAGCGCCGGACGAGCCGGTTGTAGAAGTTGCGGCCACGCGCACCCATGCCGCCGACGTAGAACGCGAGGGTGGGGCGAATCTTGTCCCTGCAGGCCGCGACGTCGTCGCCCATCGCCACGAAGACCATCGGCATGATCTCGAACTCCGGCCGGACGGCGTCGAGGGCCTTGCCGTAGACATCTCTGGAGCGGTGCGGGTTCCACAGGTAGGGCAGCAGCCCGTCGGCCACCCGCACGGCCATCTCGACGTTACGCGGCCCGATCGCCGCCAGATGGATCGGCACATCAACCCGTCCGAAGCCAGGCTTGATGGCCTTGCCCAGGCCGCTCGCCCCCTCCCCGTCGTAGGGCAGGCGGAAGTGCTTCCCCGCGAAGCCGACCGGTTCGCCTGCGGTCAGGAAGCGGCGGACGAGTGTGATGTACTCCTCGGCCAGGCCGATCGGGTCGGTGAACGGCCGCCCGTGCCAGCCCTCGACCACCTGGGGGCCTGAGACGCCTAGGCCGAGAACGAATCTGCCGCCGGAGAGTTGGGCGAGCGAGGCGGCGGTCATCGCCGTCATGGCGGGGGTGCGGCCGGGGATCTGCAGGATCGACGATCCGATCCTGATCCGCTCGGTATGGGCTGCGGCCCAGGCCAGCGCGGTGACCGCGTCGCCGCCGTACGCCTCCCCTGCCCACAGGGAGTCGTATCCGAGGGACTCCGCGAGCTTGGCGCGTGTCACGAGGGTGTGCGCGGCGGCCTTGCCCACCACACCGCCAACAGCTGCGCCCAGGCGCATCCGAGCATTCAAGATGCCGCTCCTTTGGTGGCCATGCCTGGCTTAATACAGACTAATGTTATAGCTTTTTTTCGACAGCTTCCAGAGGCAACAAGTGAGCGGAGGCTCGGTGAACACGAAGATCGACAGTGGTACCGGCACGGTCGAGGCCGAGATCACCGATGGCGTCGGCCTCATAGTTCTGAACCGCCCTGAGCGCCGCAACGCGCTGCACCCCGACATGTACGACGCCATCCCCCGCTTGATCGACCGGTTCGACGCGGCCACGGAAGTCGGCTGCATCCTGCTAACCGGCGCGGGCTCCGCCTTCTGCGCGGGAGGCGACGTGCGCGGTGGAGCCGAACGGCGCCGCCCGCCTGAAAGCGGGTCCCAGGACGGCGATCAGGATCCTCGACACTTCGCGCGGATGGTGCTCATGCTCCGCGACAGCCCCAAGATCTCCATCGCGGCGCTACCCGGCCCGGCCGTCGGGGCGGGCGTGGGCCTGGCCTTGGCAGCCGATCTGCGGATCGCCGCGCATTCGGCCAGGTTGATCGGCGGCTGGGGTCGGCTCGCCTTCAGTGGCGACTTCGGCGGCACCTGGTTTCTCACGAGGATGCTCGGTCACGCCCGCGCGCTGGAGTTCCTCCTCGGCGACACGCCTATCGACGCCGAGGCCGCCACCCGGCTCGGCCTGTTCAACCGGGTGGTGCCTGCTGCGGACCTACCTGCCGCGGCTCTCGCGTGGGCGAAGGAGATCGCCGCCGGCCCGAGAGAGGCGTTCGGCCTGATGAAGGAGAATGTCAGGGACGCCCAGCGACTGGACCTTGACCGGGCGCTACCCCTGGAAAGCGCACGGATGGCGCGTTCGGCCCAGACCGATGAGCACCGCCGGGCCGTCAAGCGGTGGCTGGCCGAGATGAACACCCGATCTGCGAAGGGCTCCCAGGCATCAGGTCCGGACACCGGGTGACCTGGAGTCCTCGACTGCTGGTTTTCATGCCAGTCCCAGATCGCCCAGGACACGGCGCGTGTGGCTGCCCGGCGCGGGTCCCCGCGCGCGGGGGCGCCGCGCTCGCGGCGCGGCCGCACATGGCCACCCGCCGGGATCGCCGCATGCGTGTCCGGTCATGTCCTCGGCGGTCGCCGCGCGCGCCGCGACCTCTGCCATCGCGATGTCCACCAGCCAACGCCCCGGACCGCCGAGCAGGGTCAGGCAGGCGGTGGCGGCCACCAGGCCGGTGAGCGGATCCGCCACTGCGTCCGCGCAGAAGAAGGGGACGTCTCCGGTCCAGGCGACCAGCCCGCCGGACACGGCGGCGTCGTCACCGAAGGCGACCCGCTCGCCGTACGGCTCGCGCCTGCCGTACCCGGTGATGGAGATCCAGATCTTCGGCGAGCCGGTCCGGAGCACGTCCTCAGCGTGAATGCCGAGCTGGCGCAGCGCTCGCGGCCGCGAGGCCTCGATCACCACGTCGGCCCGGGAGACGAGGCGGCGCAGCGCTTCCTTCCCCACGCCGGAGCGCAGGTCGAGCCGGACGCTCTCCTTGCCGCCGTTCATGAGGTCGAAGAAGGCCCGGGGTCCTCGGCGGGCTCCGTCCGGCCGAGAGGTGTCCTCGACCTTCACGACGCGGGCGCCGGCCTCGGTGAGGACCTGTCCGCACAACGGGCCCGCCCACAGCGAGGACAGGTCCGCCACCACGAGTTCACCGAGTGCCCGCACCGGCCGCGCCGGGCCGATCCAGGCTGGGCGCACCGGCAGGGCGACCCGTGAGTCGCCTTGCCCCAGCATGGGTGTCCCGGGCGGCGTGGTCTCGCCGAGTCGTGCCACCGGTAGGCCCAGCGTCCTTCCCCAGGCGACGAGTTCGCCGGCGCGGCCGCGGGCCACCTCGGTCCTCACCCGCTCCCACACGTCGCCGGCTGGCGGACCGTCCAGTCCGAGCCAGGCGGGCACGACGTCCAGGTCGTCAGGGCGGGCGAGGGTGACCGCGACCCATCCGTCGGCCGCCCGCAGCAACCGCGTGGCGCCCCCGCAACTGGTCCGGCCCGCCCGGGTGCGGCCGGTGATCGCCGCTCGCTCCCCCAGCAGCGCCATGGCGTCCAGCGAGACGGTGACACCGAGGCCGGACGTGAGACGTTCGACGGCCTCCTGAAGACCCACGACGAAGGGCGGCAGGCTCAGCGGGCCGACCAGCGGCGGACCGTCCGGCAGGCCGGTGAGCGCCATCGCACCGCTTCGCGCCCACGCCTCCACCGCCTCGGTCACGCGCCCGCCTCGCCCGCCCCGTCCACCAGCAGGCCGCGGAGCTCCGTCTTGCGCACTTTTCCCATGGCGGTGCGGGGCAGGTCGTCGACGACCTCCAGACGTTCCGGGACCTTGTGCCGGGCGACGCCGAGACGCGCGAAATGATCTCTGACTCCGGGCAGGTCGATCTCGCCACCCGGCTTGGGGATCACGAAGGCGCAGACCCGCTCGCCCAGGAGCGGATCGGGCTCGGCGCAGACGGCGGCCTCAGCCACGGCGGGGTGACGGGCGAGGAGGTCCTCGACCTCGCGGGAGGCGATGTTCTCCCCGCCGCGGATGATGATGTCCTTCTTGCGATCGGTGATGATGAGATAGCCGTCGTCGTCCACCCTGCCGATGTCTCCCGTACGGAACCAGCCGCCCGGCAGGTACGCGTCCGTGTCGAGCGCCGGGTCACGGTAGCCGGTGAATTGGCGGGGCCCCCGGGTGACGATCTCACCGTGCGCGCCGGGCGCCACGTCGGCGCCGCTCTCGTCGACAAGCCTGACCAGGTTGCCGTCGGCGACGCGGCCGTCCGTGTGGTGCCGTTTGTCCTCGGGGTCGTCAGGGCCGCCCGTGCTGATCAGCGGATGCTCCGTGGAGCCGTACGATCGCCACGAGACGATGCCGGCGCCGCGCGCCCGCGCCATCAGGCTGGGCGGGACACTCGCCGCGCCGGTGAGGAAGCGGGACAGGGTGGAGATGTCGCGCCCGGAACGCTCGGCCTCGTCGAGGAGCGTCGCCAGGAAGAACGGCGTGCCCGCGCTCGATTCCAGCCGGTACTCCTCGATCAGCTCGGCGGCGTGCGCGGCGCTCCACCTGTCCATGACCACGGTGACGCCGCCACGCAGGAGAGGCTGCAGCACGCCGATCACTCCGGCGATGTGACCGGCGGGGAAGGTGGCCAGGGCTCGGCCCGCGGCGACTCCCGGCCGCAGAGCGGCGAGCAGGCTGTTGTGGGTGTGCTGGACGCCCTTGGGGTTCGCGGTCGTGCCAGAGGTGTAGACGAGCAGGCACACCTCGTCGGGATCGGCTACCGGCTGCCGTGCCGGCGACTCGTGATCCAGTGGGCCGTCGTGCTCGCCGAGCATGATCACGTGCTCCACGCCGAGGCCGCGAGCCCGGGCGGCGTAGTCCACGCCGCGCCACTCCCCCGGCACGCACAGGACCCGGGCCCGGCTCTCGGCCAGGATGAACGCCAGTTCGTGCCGTCCCAGCGAGGTGACCAAAGGCAGCACGACGGCGCCGGCCAACCAGGCCGCCGCCATGACGATCACGCTGTCGGGTGAGGCCGGCGCCTGGATGGCCACCACGTCACCCTTACCGATCCCGAGGTTGGTCAGACCTCCGGCCGCCCTGGTGGCCGCGGCCACCACGTCACCAGCCTCCATCGTGACGCGCCGGTCACGGGCGGCGAAGACGAGGCGGCCGCCGGTGCCGCGGCGCAGCTCCTCGGCCAGGTCGGCGGTGCCGTACCGGCCTTCGGCGTACCAGCGGCGGCGGAGCGCCTCTCGCTCCTCCGGTGTGATCACCGGAACTCCGGCGGCTTGCCGGCGCGCGGCTGAGGAGCACCACGGGGGTAGTCGTTGCCGAGGTGAGTGTAGGCCATGCCGTTCTGCAACGCCATCTGGCGGGTCATGTCCAGAGACTCCCAGATCGCCCTGACCGTGCCCTGGACCGGCTTGGTGGGGCGGGCGGCGATCGAGGCGGCGAGGGCCTGCGCCCGCCCCCACAGGTCCTCCCGCGCAACGACCTCGGTCACCAGACCGAGCCGCAGCGCCGTCTGCGCGGTGATGCGTTCCTCGGTGCCCATCAGCGCCCAGCGCAGCACGTCGCCGAGCGGCACACCCCGGGCCAGCATGCCGATCGGCTCCAGCGCCGAGGTGATGCCGCCGTTCATGTGCGGGTCGAAGAAGACCGCGTCGTCGGAGCAGATGACGATGTCGGCCTCGTTGATGAAGTACTGTCCCCCGCCCGCGCACAGACCGTGGACCGCCGCGACCACCGGCTTCCACACCTTGTGGTGCTGCTTCGGCGAGAGGGCGGCCCCAGGGTCGACGCTGTTCCACACGTTGGAGCTCAAGACCCAGCTCGCGTCCGACTTGATGTCGATGCCGGTGCTGAAGGCCCGTTCGCCCGCGGCCCGCAGGACGGCGACGTGGACGCCGTCGTCGTCACGGACGGTCCGCCACGCCCAGGTCATCTCCTCGGCCATCCGGGCGGTGAAGCTGTTGAGAGCCTCGGGCCGGTTGAGTGTGATGGTCGCGACGCGGTCGTCGCCGACCTCGAAAAGTATGGTCTCGGTCTCCATCCAGGCCCATCCCTCGGCAGAATCCGGACTGCTGAACTTAGCGATCACCGGCTGAGTTCGCGATGCCGCACCATCATCGACAGCGCCCTGCGCTGGAGTTCGTCCGGCGGCTCGGGCAGCGGCACCGGGCCGTGCTCACGGCTGGGCAGCAGCACGGTGGCCGAGGCCGGCGCGGTGACCTGGCCCCGCTGGTTGGTCGCCCGGAACTCGATGTCGACCTCGCCCCTGCCATCGGTGAACCGCATGGCCACGACCTCGCCGCTGATCACGTGCGCGTCGCCGACGTAGTTGAACTTGCGCATCTCGTCGTGCTGCCTGAGGATCCACCCCTCGTCCCCGATCCAGTCGGTCAGGAAGTGGGTCAGCCAGCACTCCCGCATGACCGCGTAGTCGTAGGCCATCGGGTTGCCGATCGACTGTGCCCAGTCGTTCTCCCAGTGCAGACGCTGTGCCACGTCGGGGATGCCGGCCGCGTTGTCGATGTAGAACTTCGGGATGCGCCGCCGGTTCTGGTAGCCGAGGCGGGAGGCGGAGATGTTGTAGGGCGCGAAGCCGTACCCTCCGGCGTGGAAGCAGATGATCTCGGTCAGCGTCAGTGGGCCCTTGGCCATCTTCGGCAGTTCCTCGCCAACCTCGACGTCCTCGAAGTAGCGCGGCTCGGTACCTCTGGGCTTCTCTGCGGCGTAGATGGCGTCGTGCTCGGCGATCTGCTCGGGAGTGTACGTGGCCGGCTCGATGGCCATGTACTTGCCGCGCTCGCGCGACTTCTTGCGCTCGGTCGCGATGAGGATGGTCCTGGAGACGGAGACGACCTCGGCGCGCTGGTTCATCCGCACCTGCCGGGACACCCGGATCACCGAGCGGCCCGCGAACTCCGAGCGCTTCTCCTGCACGGACTCCAGCCCGCCGAAGGAGTACAGCTCATCGCCCGGATACACCGGCCGGTGCCACTCGGTGGACTGGCCGGAGACGAACAGGTGGACGCCGGAGAACAGGCCCTTGGTCGCCTTTCTCACGTCCTCGGGCAACCGGTCGCCGAGCAGCGGCGTGGCCAGGGCGATCCCGATCATCGGAGGCGCGATCTGGCCACCCCACCGGGTGGTGCGTCCGTAGTCGGGATCGCAGAACAGCGGGTTGTCGTCGCCGTACCCACGCGCGAAGTTCCGCAGGCCGTCGGCTCCCGCCACCGAGTAGAACTCCCGCACCCCGTGTGCCTGGTCCAGGCCGATCAGCAGCTTGGAGCGTTCGATGTCCTCGTCTTTGATCTCGTAGTCGAACTCACGCGCGGTCTCCGTCACGGCGCCTCCTCATGCGTGTGCTCTGGTGTGGACGCTGAAGCTATTAGTAGAGTAAATATATGTCTAATTTATTCGCGTCCGCCAGACCCGAGACGGGGGCCGGTCGATGAAGCATCCGTGGGACAGACGCCTGGGTGTGTGGAGCATCGCGGAGGAGCATCCCGGCCTCGCGGCGATCATCGCCTGCCCGGCGGGCGAGTCACTCACCTTCGCCGAACTGGCCGGCAGAGCCCATCGGATCGTCCATGCCATGCGCTCGCTCGGCCTCTCCCACGGCGACGCGATAGCAGTGGCGCTGCCCAACGACGTGGACATCGTGCTGTGGCAGCTCGCGGCCTCCGAGGCAGGCTGGCGGCACATCTCACTCAGCCCCATGTCCTCGGCCGAGGAGGTGACCGCGATCGTCGCGCACGCCGAGGCGGCCGCGCTCGTCGTCCACGTGGAGTACGCGGCGAGGGCCGGCGCCGCGGACGGTCCGCCGATCCGCGTCAGCGTCGGTGGGCCGATACCGGGGTTCATTCCACAGGAGGAGGTGCTGGACGGCCACCCCTTCTCCGCTCCCCCGGACCGGCGGTACGGCATGCCGCTGGTCTACACCTCGGGCACGACCGGCAAACCGAAGGCGATCGCGCGTTCGATGCCGGACGCCGATCCCTCCGACGTGGCGGACGCCATGAAGACTTTCGGGCACGCCTTCAGGTTCGAGCCGCTGACCGGCGCGCACCTCGTCTCCGCCGGCATGCACCACGCCGGCTGCCAGAGCTTCTACATGGGCGCTCTGCATGTCGGCCAGGGCCTGGTGATCATGCGCAAGTTCGATCCCGAGGAGACGCTCCGCCTCATCGAGAAGCATCGGATCACCACCGGCTACATGGTGCCCACGCAGTTCGTCCGCCTGCTCCGGCTGCCGGAGGAGGTCCGCGCCCGCTACGACCACTCCAGCCTGCGGACCGTCGCACACTCCGCCGCGCCTTGCCCCATGGAGATCAAGAAGCAGATGATGGCCTGGTGGGGGCCGGTCATCTGGGAAACCTACGGCGGCACCGAGGGAGCCGCCACCATCGCCAAGCCACACCGCTGGCTGGCCAAGCCCGGCACCGTGGGCCGGCCCATCAGGGGCATGGCCATCAAGATTCTTGACGAAGACGGCGCCGAGCTGGGCCCGGGTGAGATCGGCAGCGTCTACCTCGAATCGGCGGGCCCGAAGTTCTCCTACCTTCGCGACCCCGAGCAGACCGCGGCCGTCTACAAGGGATCGGCCTTCACCATCGGCGACGTCGGCTACCTCGACGAGGACGGCTACCTGTTCATCGTCGACCGCATCAAGGACATGATCATCACCGGGGGCGTCAACGTCTATCCGGCCGAGGTGGAGGCGGTGATCCTCGGCCACTCCGCCGTCCAGGACGCCGCCGTCGTCGGAGCTCCCGATCTCGAATGGGGTGAGCGGGTGCATGCGGTCGTCCAGCTCTCCAACGGCGGCGAACCCTCCGACGAGCTGGCCTCCGAGCTCATCGCCTACTGTCGCGACAGGCTGGCGAGCTTCAAGTGTCCCCGGGTGGTGGAGTTCAGGGACACGCTGCCCCGGACCGAGACGGGCAAGCTCTACAAACGTCTGCTCCGCGACGAACTGTGGGCCGGCACCGACCGGCGGGTCTGACTCGTGCTGTCGGTGTCCGACCTCGCCGGACGTCCCGGGGCCGAGCTCGAACTCGACGGTGCGGGACGGCCGGCCCGGCCGCTGCTGCTGGTGGATCTCGACTCCGGTGTGGACGCCCCGCACGCGGTCATCGAGACGGCGGCCCTGGCGGCGAGCCAGGGACTCCCACTGATGGTGGGCCTGGCGACGACCCGGCCGCCAGACCCGCTGCGGTCCCTGCTGCGCGCGCTCACGGTGTCGCTCGTCGTGGCGGATGAACGACAGGCGCTCCCCCGGGAGTGCGTCGGCGTGCCCGACCTCACCGCGGCCGCCGGGCGGATCCACTGCGCGATCCGCCAAGCACCGGGCGCTGCTCTAGCGCTGAACCGCCTGCTCAGACAGACGGCGCAATTGGACGTCCGATCCGGGCTGGCCGCCGAGGCCGCGGTCTACTCGATGCTCCTGGGCGGTCCCGAGTTCCCCCGGCTGCTGGCGGCGCGCGTCCGCCGCACCCCGCGCCCCGATCAGGACGAGCAGCGAGTACGGCTCACGCGCGAGCACGAGCGACTGATGATCACCCTGGACCGCCCGCACCGGCGCAACGCCATGGACGCCCGGATGCGCGAGGATCTCGTGGCGGCGCTGGAGGTCGCCCTGCTCGACGACGGGATCAAGGAGGTGGAACTCAGAGGGGTGGGGCCGGGCTTCTGCAGCGGCGGCGACCTGGACGAGTTCGGGACCGCCACTGACTACGTCGCCGCCTACCTGGTCCGCCTGGAACGCAATCCCGGCTGGCTCGTCCACCTCCTGAGCGACCGTGTCCACGCCCGCCTGCACGGCGCCTGCATCGGCGCCGGGCTGGAGATACCGCTGTTCGCCCAGCACGTCAGCGCAGCGCCGGAGTCGTTCTTCATGCTGCCCGAGGTGGCGATGGGTCTCGTTCCGGGGGCGGGCGGCACCGTCAGTGTCCCCCAGCGCATAGGCCGCTGGCGGGCCGCGTGGATGGCGCTGACGGGAGCACGTGTCGGCACCTCCCGCGCCCTCGCCTGGGGCCTGGTCGACGCCGTCGAACGGACGCCGGCGTGGTGACGCCGGACCTGGTCCTGCGCGACGTCGAGATCGAGGGCCGCGGCCGAAGTGACTGCCGGATACGGCGGCGCGAGGTCCAGGCCGTACACGCCCGATTGCCTTCCCGGGCCGGCGATCTGGTGGTCGACGGCGGCGGCGGCGCCCTGCTGCCCGGCCTCACCGACCACCACCTGCACCTGCTGGCCACGGCGGCCGCGCTGGAGTCCGTACAGCTGGACGAGCGGCATGGCGTCGGTGCCATCGCCCGCGCCTCCGCACGGCACGACGGCTGGATCAGGGCGCTCGGATACGACGAGGTGAGACACGGCGCGGTGGACCGGGCGACGCTCGACCGCGTGCAGCCACACGTCCCCGTGCGACTGCAGCACCGCGGCGGCTCGCTGTGGGTCGTCAACACCGCCGGTCTGCGCCGCCTCGGGCTGGACACCGGCCCCCTGGTCGAGGGAGTGGAACGCGACCAGGAGGGGCGCCCGACCGGCCGGCTGTGGCGGGCCGACGCGCTGCTGGCCGACCGCCTGCCACCCCACGAACCCGACCTGGCGGCGGTCGGCGCGGCTCTGGCCTCCTACGGCGTCACCTCCGTCACCGAGGCGACCCCCGAATTACGGGAAGGCGGCGTCGACCGCATCGTGCGAGCCATGTCCGACGGGCGGCTGCCCCAGCATGTGACGTTCCTGGGCGTGCGCGACCTGCCCGGGAGCGCCACACGGGCAGCACTCGGCCCGTGGAAGATCGTGATCGGCGATCACGATCTGCCGGCTCTCGATCACCTGATCCAGGACGTGCGGGAGTCTCACCAGGCCCTGCGGTCCGTGGCTCTGCACTGCGTCACGCGGGAGGCGCTCGCCCTGACGATCGCCGCACTCGGCGAGGCCGGGGTGCTGGCCGGTGACCGGGTCGAGCACTGCGCGGTCGCGGACGACGACGCCGTCGCCTTCCTCGCCCGCCATGGCGTCACGGTTGTCACGCAGCCGACCCTGCCCGCCCGCCGGGGCGACGACTATCGTCACCGCTGTGACAGGGCGGATCTGCCCGATCTGTGGCGGTACGCAAGCCTGCTGCGGGCGGGTGTGCGCGTGGCGCCGAGCAGCGACGCCCCCTACGGCGAGCTGAGTCCGTGGAAGGCGATGGCGGACGCACGCGACCGCCGCACGCCGTCGGGGTTCGTGCTCGGCCCCGACGAACGGGTCGCTCCGGGCCGCGTCCTCGGCGGCGCGCTCTCGCACCCGCTCTCCCCCGGCGGGCCCGCCATCCGTGTCACGCTGGGCAGCCCCGCCGACCTGGTGTTGCTGCGGCAACCGCTGGCGGAGGCACTGGCCGATCCGTCCGCGGTGTCGGTCGCGCTCACCGTGATCGACGGGAAGGTCGTCTACGCAGGGTGACTCAGTCGGACGAGGGCAGCGGCTTGGCCCCGGCCATCTCCAGCGCACGACCGCCCACCCTGAGCCGCCCCTCCCCGCCCTTGTTGCACAGCACCTGCAGCCCCGAAGACCCGTCGTGGTAGCGCTTGCCGAGCAGGGTCGGCTCGTCATCGGCCGGCCCGGGAGCCTCGGCGACGGGCGTGACGGGGTCGCCGACAGGCACCATGGGAGTCCCCCCGCAGGTCAGGACCTCCTCCCCGGCGGGCGGGCGGACGATCACGACTTCGGTGTCCGAGACGACGCTGCGCCAGCGGGAACCGATCTTCAGCTTGGGCTGTGCCACAGTGTCTCCTTCACATGCCGAGCAGATGGGCGAGCGCTTCGCGGTGGGCGGCCGGGTCGCCGAGCGTCGAACGGCCCGCGGCCGCGCGCTTGAAGTACAGGTGGGCGGGGTGTTCCCAGGTGTAGCCGATGCCGCCGTGGATGAGAATGTTCTCCTCCGCACAGTGGTAGAAGGCCTGCCAGCAGGCGACCTGCGCCACGGCGGCCGCAAGCGGCAGTTCCGCCGGAGAGCCGGCGGCCGTCCACAGCGCGTGGTGAGCCGCCGACCTTGCGCCCTCGACCTTCAGCAGCATGGTCGCGCACTTGTGCTTGATCGCTTGGAACGAGCCGATCGGCCGGCCGAACTGCACGCGCAGTTTGGCGTACTCCACCGCCATCTCCATCGCTCGCTGTGCGCCGCCCAGTTGCTCGGCGGCGAGCTGAGCGCCGGCCGTGGCCAGCACCCGGGCTCTCAGCGTGCCGCCGGCGTGGACCAGGCGGGCGGGTGTCTGCGCGAAGGTCAGGCGGGCCTGCTTGCGCGTGAGGTCCATGGTGGACTGCGGGACCCGCTCCAGACTCTGCTCCTGCCCGTCCACCGCGAACACCGCGCGCTCCCCGGCGGAGCCCGCCAGCACCAGGACGAGGTCGGCGGTGTGGCCGTCGATCACTTGACCCACGACACCGTCCAGGCGCCAGCCCTGCGCCGTGCGCATGGCCGTCACACCGGGGCCGCACGGGCCTGGCGTGTCGCCGAGGACGAGGGTGGCGGTCAGCGATCCCTCGACGATCCCGGGCAGGTACGCCTTACGGACCTCCTCGTCGTCGCACTCCAGCAGGGCCGTGGTCGCCAGCACCACGGTCGACAGGTACGGCGCGCACAGCAGCGCCGCCCCCGCCTCCTCCATCACGATGCCGACCTCCACCGGTCCGTAGCCGGCTCCGCCGTACTCCTCGGGGACGGCCAGCCCGGTCAGGCCCAAGCGGGCGAGATGCTCCCACAGGGCGCGGTCGTACCCCTCGGGGGTCTCCATCGACCGCCTGACCTCGGACTCTGGCACCCTGTCGCGCAGGAACGCGCGGACCATGGCGCGCAGCTCGCGCTGCTCGTCGGTGAAGACGAACTCCATTCGCCACCCTCCCCACTTAATAGAGTAAACTATAGTCGGATTTGCTAGGAGCGAGAAGGGGCGGCCCGATAGCGCTCGACGAGGGCGCGCTTGTACAGCTTGCCGTTGTCCAAGCGCGGCAACCGGCGCTCGAAGTCGACCGAGCGCGGACATTTGTGATGCGACAGACGCCGCCTGCAGTAGGCGATCAGTTCCGCCTCTAGCCCCGGACCGGCCTCCGCCCAGTTCACGGGCTCCACCACCGCCTTCACCGTCTCGCCGAGATCGGCGTCGGGCACCCCGAGCACGGCGACGTCGATCACCTTCGGATGCGTGACGAGGACGTCCTCGATCTCCCTGGGATAGAGGTTCACGCCGCCAGAAATGATCACGTAGTTCTTTCTGTCGGTCAGGTAGAGGTACCCCTCATCGTCGAGGTAGCCGATGTCGCCCACGGTGGCTGCCCCGTCCGGACGCCGAACCTGCGCCGATTTTTCCGGGTCCTTGTGATAGGCGAAGTCCGCGATCTCACTGAACCACACCGTGCCGACCTCGCCCGGCGGCAGTTCCCTGCCCGCGTCGTCGAGGATGTGCGGCTGTCCGACCAGGGCCTTTCCGACGGATCCGGGCCGGCGCAGCCACTCCTGCGCGGTAATGAAGGTAAAGCCGACCGCCTCGGTGGAGGAGTAGTACTCGTGCACGATCGGCCCCCACCACTCGATCATGGCGCGTTTGACCTCCACCGGGCAGGGCGCCGCGGCATGCACGACCGCGCGCAGGCTGGACAGGTCGAACCGGGAACGCACCTGCTCGGGCAGCTTGGTCATGCGGACGAACATGGTGGGTACGAACTGCGCGTGCGTCACCCGGTGCAATTCGATCAATTCCAGGGCGTGGGCGGCGTCGAACCGTTCCATCACCACGACGGTGGCGCCCAGTCGGTGCGCTGCCATGGACCATCCGAGCGGGGCCGCGTGATAGAGCGGCGCGGGGCAGAGGTAGACGTCACCCTCCGTCAGTCCGAGCATCCGCAGGAACGTCTCCACCCCGGGCGTCCCCTCACCCAGCGGCTCGAAGCCCATCGGCCTGGCGATGCCCTTGGGGCGGCCGGTCGTTCCGGAGGAGTAGAGCATGAACGCGCCCTCGCATGCGTCGGCGACCGGGGCATCGGACTGACCGGCCAGCGTGCTCTCGTACGACTGCCAGCCGGGCAGGGTGCCGTCCACCAGCAGTCTCGCGCGTAACTTGGGCGCCCGGCGCGCGTCGAGCTGCCCGGCGACGTCCGCGGAGGCCAGCGAGGAGATCAGTACGGTGGCATCGCTGTCGTCGACGATGTAGGCCGCTTCCTCCACGGTGAGGTGGGAGTTGACCGTGGTGTACCGCAGGCCGCAGGACTGGGCGGCCCAGAGGATCTCCAGGTAACGCGGATGGTTCTCCATGAGGACGGCGAGCACCCCGCCGCGGGGCAACCCGAGGCTGCGTAAAAGCCGGCCGAGGCGGTTAGCCCGTGCGATCATCTCACCGTAGACGACGACCTCACCGCTTCCTCCCATGATCACGGCTGGGCGGTCGGGGGCGGACACGGCGAACGCTGCCGGATGCATCGGCGGCTCCTCATCTACACTAGAAATAACCTAATGATTACGCTGTTATTCTGGAGTTGACAGGAAAGTATCGGTGTCTCAAGGAGGCCGCATGACATCGGGATCCGCCGGCAATTCCAGCTCCACCCCCGCCGTGGAGCCGATGCGGGTTCCACGGCCCGTCGAACGCAGCGCACGAACCTCCGAACTGGTCGCGAGCTCCATCAGGTCCCAGATCGCCCGCGGCGAGCTGCAGCCCGGGGATCGTTTCCCCGCCGAGGACGAGCTGATGGAGGTCTTCGGGATCGCCAGGACCACCCTGCGTGAAGCCCTGCGCATCCTGGAGTCCGAGGGTCTGGTCACAGTGGTGCGCGGCCGGCATGGCGGCCCGCGGGTGACCCGGCCGACGGTGGAGCACATCGCACGGATGTTCGCGCTGCTGCTGCAGATCGAGAGCGTCACCATGGGTGACGTCTACGACGCCCGTGCAGCCATCGAGCCGCAGCTCGCGGGCATGCTGGCCGCCAACCGCACCGACCTGGCGCTGGCCGACCTGAAGGCGGCCATCGAGGCGGCGGCCAACGCCGCCAACGCCGACGACGGGGTGGCGTTCGGCGAGGCGGCAGCCCAGGTGCACGAGAAGATAGCCGAGCACGCGGGCAACGCCTCGCTGTCCATCTTCGCCAGACTCCTGCACGAGGTCGTCACCCAGTTCTACCGCCGCACCGGCGCGCTCGCCAAGAGCGAGGATCGCAAGCGAGCGGTCCGCTCCTATCGCAAGTTCTACAAACTGGTGGAGGCCGGCGACGTCGAAGGCACACGGGCGCATTGGAGCCTCCAGATGTCCTACACAGCCAAGGGCGCGAGCAGCCAGGAGCCCGTGGACCTCTATTCGTGATGCGTGGGCCTACTTGGGAGCGAAGCGCTGACCGCCGTCCAGCCGCACCGTCCCGCCGTTGAGCATCGGGTTGTCGATGATCGCCAAGGCGAGGCGGGCGTACTCCGCCGGCTTGCCCATCCGCTTGGGGAAGGCGGCGTCGCGGGTCAGCGCCTTGGCGAACTCCTCCGGGATCCCGTGCGTGATGCCCGTGCTGAACAGGCTCGGCGCGATCGCGACGACCCTGATGCCCATGCTCCCCAAGTCGCGCGCCATGGCCAACGCCATCGCGGCGATGCCGCCCTTGGCCGCGCTGTAAGCCACCTGGCCGATCTGGCCTTCGAAGGCGGCGATGGAGGAGGTGTTGACGATGACGCCGCGCTCGCCGTCCTCGGGCTCGTTGTCCTTCATCTTCCACGCCTGCAGCCTGTTGAGGTTGAAGGTGCCGATCAGGTTGAGCTCGACCACCCTGCGGAACTCCTCCAGCGGGTGGGGCCCTTCCTTGGTCAGCGTCCGCTTGGCCATGCCTCCGCCCGCCGTGTTGACCGCGATGTGCATTGCCCCGAGAGTGGCGGCGGCCTCGTCGATCGCCGCTTCCACGCCGGCCGCGTCGGTGATGTCGCAGGCGTGAAAGCTCCCACCGAGCTCCGCCGCGACCTTCGCCCCCTGCGACGTGGGCAGGTCCAGGATCGCGACCTCGGCCCCCTTCTCGCGCAGGAGCTCGGCCGTCGCCCGAGCCATCCCCGACGCCCCGCCGACGACCATGGCTTTCTTGCCCGCGATCTCCATGGGAATGCATCTCCTTTCGGTCCGCTGCAAGACACTCTAGCCATTTAAGAGTAGAATCAGTAGCCGGATTTATGGTCGATTCTCCACCGAATCGAGGGAGCCTGATGAGCCCGTCGCCCGAGCAGGTCCGCGCGTGGCTGCGCGAGAACTGGGCCGAGTCGATCACGCTGGGCGAATGGTGGCGCCGCCTGTCCGCCCGCGGGTATGCCTTCCCCTCGTGGCCGGAGGGCATGGGCGGCCTGGGGCTGCCGCGGGACGACACACGTCTGATCATGCGCGAACTGGGTGTGGCGGCCGCCATCGGCGCGCCTGCGGGCGTCGGTCAGGCGCTGGGGGGCGGGACGCTGCTCGCTCATGGGACAGCCGAGCAGCAGGCGCGGTTCCTGCCCCCGCTCGCCCGTGGCGAAGAGGCCTGGGTCCAGCTCTTCAGCGAACCCGGAGCCGGGTCCGACCTGGCCGGCCTATCCACCCGCGCCGTCGCACAGGGCGATGAGTGGGTGGTGACCGGCCAGAAGGTTTGGAGCTCCGGAGCCATGACGGCGGATCGCGGGATGCTCCTGGCCAGGACCAACCTGGACGTGCCCAAGCATCGCGGCATCACCTACTTCATCATCGACATGGACCAGCCCGGTGTGGAGGTGCGCCCGCTGCGGCAGATGAGCGGCGACGCGCACTTTTGCGAGGTGTTCCTCAATGAGGCGAGGGTCCCCGCCGACTGCGTGGTGGGCCAGGTGGACGACGGATGGCGGGTCGCCCGTACGACGCTGGCCCTTGAACGCGGCGGCCTGGGCGGCGAGCCGGTCCCAGGCCTGCGGACGGTGGAGGCCGGCCGCAGGACCGGCAACCTCGACCGGCTGGTCGGCGACCTGCTCGCCGCCCCCGCCCCGGCCGAGCGGACGGGCTTCTTCCTGTCCCCCGACCAGATGATTCGTCTGGTCAGGGAGCGCGGCCTGACCTCCGACGCGGCCCTGCGCCAGGAGCTGGCCGACTTCTACGTGCACGCCGAGCTGCTGCGGCTGACGGTCCTGCGCGTGAAGGCGGCCGGGGGACACACTCCGGGCCCCGAGGCCTCCACGATGAAGCTGGCCATGAGTGAGCACGGGCGACGCTACCGCGACCTCGTGCTGCGGATCCTCGGGCCGGAGGCGGCGCTCGCTGGGGACGACGCGCCCGAGGACGGCCGCGTCCACGCCGCCTTCTACTGGAGCTTCGCGGGCACGATCGGCGGCGGCACGGACGAGATTCAGCGCAACGTGATCGCCGAGCAGGTCCTGGGGCTGCCGAGGGACGCGGATCCGAGCAAGGATATTCCGTACCGCGAGCTGAGGATCGGCACGCAGAGCCGCTGACAAGGGAGAGGGCGGTTCGCTGAACCGCCCTTCTCCACGGCTACTTGATCAACGGATCACGGGGCAGGCCGAGAATGCGCTCGGCGATCTGGTTGCGGGTGATCTCCGAGCTGCCGCCCGCGATGGACATGCCCCTGGTGCCCAGGGTCATCAGTCCGGCCGCCCTGCCCAGCCCATCGGCGAACGCGGTCTCAGGCCCGGCGAAGGCGGCCAGCAACGCGGCGGCCTCGTGACCGTGCTCCGCCAGCACCAGCTTGGTGACATTGCCCTCGGGGCCCGGCTCGCCACCGGCCACCGCGCGCTCCGCCCGCCGCAGGTTGAGCAGGCGCAGGGCCTGCCGCTCGGCCAGGTGGCGGCCCACCCGCACGGCCCCGCCCGGAAGCCGGTCACCGTGCTTGTCCAGCAGGGCGATGACGTCGTTCAGCTCGTAGCCTCCGCTCACTCCGCCGCCGATGCTGACCCGTTCGTTGCCCAGTGTGGCCCGCGCGACCGTCCAGCCCTTGTTCGGCTCGCCCACCACGTCGGCATCGGGCACGAACACATCGGTGAAGAAGACCTCGTTGAACTCCGCACCACCGGTGATCTGCCGCAGCGGACGCACCTCGACTCCCGGCGCGTTCATGTCGATCACCATCATCGTCACGCCCGCGTGCTTGGGCGCGTCGGGGTCGGTGCGTACGGTGGCCAGGCCGCGCTTGCAGTACTGCGCGCCGCTGGTCCATACCTTCTGGCCGTTGACCACCCAGCCGCCGTCGGCACGCACGCCTCTGGTCTTGATCCCGGCGGCGTCGGATCCCGCGTCCGGCTCGCTGAAGAGCTGGCACCAGATCTCCTCCTGCGCCAGGGCCGCGCGCACGTATCGATCGATCTGATCCTGAGTGCCGTGCTGGATGAGGGTGAGGATCACCCAGCCGGTGATGGCGTACTGCGGGCGTTTGACGCCGGCCGCCCGGAACTCCTCGTCGATGACCAGTTGCAGGCCCGCGTCCGCCGCCAGCCCCCAGGGCCGCGGCCAGTGCGGCTGCACGTAGCCGGTCTCGATCAGCCTGCGCCGCTGCTCGGCGGTGGGCAGCGCGGCCAGTTCCACCGCGAGGGCGCGCACCTGCGGGCGCGCGGCCTCGGCCTCAGGGGGCAGATCGAGGCTGACCTCCCTGTACACGCCCGCCGCGCCGAGCCGGGTGACCGCCGCGGCCCCGGCGGTGGCATCGAAGATCGCCGCAAGCGTGGTCGCCCTGCGTAGCAGGAGGTGCGCGTCGTGCTCCCAGGTGAAACCGATGCCACCGTGCACCTGGATGCAGAGCTGCGCGTTGTCGGCGAAGGCGGGCACCGACAGCGTCAGGGCGACGGCCGCGGCCAGCTCGAACTGGTCCTCGGGCCCCGAGGCCGCCCGCGCAGCGTCCCACACCGCCGCCGTACCGAGCTCTGCGGCGACGAGCATGTCGGCGCAGTGGTGCTTGACCGCCTGGAAGGTGCCGATCGGCCGTCCGAACTGCACGCGCACCTTGGCATAGCCGCTCGCCGTCTCGACACACTCGCGGGCGCCGCCCACGGCCTCGGCGGCTACCAGCGTGCGGGCCACGGCCTCGGCATGGGAACGCGCGCCGGAGATCACGCCGCGCACGGCGACGTCGTCCAAGCGGACACGCGCCGACCTGCGCGAGGGGTCGAGGTTCGGCGGGACCTCGACGGAGACGCCCGGCGCCGCCGCGTCGAGCACCACGAGGTCCTCGCCCGCGGCCAGGACGAGCAGGCGGGCCAGGCCCGCTCCCAGCACCACGCCGCCGTCGCCGCTGACTCGCCCGTTCTCCAGGGACAGCGAGCCGCTCAGGCCGACTGCGGCCGGGCTGGCACCGCTCGCCATTCCGGGTAAAAACCGGGCACGCTGCTCCTCACTCCCCCGCCGGGCGATCACCGCGGCGGCGGCCATCGTGGGCACGAAGGGCCCCGGAGCAAGCGCGCGGCCGAGTTCCTCGACCACGACCACCAGCTCGGGGAGTCCCGCCCCGCCACCGCCGTGTTCCTCGGGGAGGTGCAGACCGAGCAGGCCGAGATCGGCGAACTCGGTCCAGAAGTCGGGCAGCGTCTCCTTCTCCGCCTCCAGCAGGGCACGGTTGGCCGCTCTGGCCTTGTGCGACTGCAGGAACGAACGCGTCGTGGCGGCCAGCTCGCGGTGTTCGTCGCTGATGGCGATGGCCATGAGTCCTCCGGTCTGTTGGGCGCGGCCGCGACCGGCCAGCGCTCGTGGATGCGGCGGTCGACGTCGGCCACGTGCGACCGTCGGAACCACGGTGGCCAAGGGCCACTCGGCCTTTCTCAACGTCCTAAATCAGAGTATATATAGAGCTAATTTATATCCACCCGGGAGGTGCGAATGTCTGACGAAGTGCTCGTCGATCTCGCCACTGGAGTCATGATCATCGCGACGAGCCGCCATCGAGCGCGTAGCGCGGACAATCGCGCGCCCGTGTGGCGGGGCGAGTGAGCGACCAGGCCTACTTCCGGCGGGAGAGCGGGCTGTTCGCCCCTCAACCCCTTGCCGCCGGCGGGTGGGCCCCGAACACGGTCAGCGGGCGTCTGCTCGGCGCGCTGGCCGTGCAGGTCCTGCAGGAGGAGCAGCCCGAGTCTGACTTTCACCTGGCGCGCCTCACCGTGGACCTGTTCAGGACCGTCGCCTTCGCTCCGCTGGCGGTGCGGACGACGCTGGTCCGCAAGGGAGGGCGTATCCGCGTCGCCGACGCGGAGATCAGCCAGGGCGGGGAGGGGGTCGCACGCGCCGTCGCCGTGTTCCTGCGTCCCTCACGCAACCCACCGGGCGAGATCTGGCACGGTCCCCGCTGGGAAGAGGCCCCACCGGACGCCTCACTCTCCCCGGCCAACCCGGTCATGGACATCCGGCAATCCAGCGCCGACGGCTCCCCGGAGTGGACTCCGGCCGGCCGTCATCGGTGCTGGGTCCGCGAACTGTGGCCACTCGTCGCGAACACGGAGCCGACCCCACTGGTACGCGCGGCACTGGCCGCCGACATGGCGAGCCCGCTCACGAACACTGGTTCCACCGGGCTGCGGTTCATCAACACCGACTTCACGCTCTCACTCGTCCGCCCGCCGGTCGGTGAGTTCTTCGGCCTGGAGGCGCTGGACCACCAGAGCGCCGACGGCATCTCCACCGGACAGGCGACCATGTACGACCAGGCAGGGGTTCTCGGCTCATGCGCGGTCACCGCGCTGGCCAGCCCGGCGGGTCTGTTGACCGACCCGCGCCGTAAGCAGGGGTGACCCGCGACATCCGGCTCCGGCCGGCGCGGTTCTGGACCGCGCCGGCCGGCTCAGGAGCACAGGACCCGTCCGCCGCCGGGGTGGACGACGTGGCCGAGGTCAGTCATTCAGTTGAAGGACCGACCACGACCCGGACCCGGGCGATATTGCGGACCGCCTCGCCCTTCCGGTCATGACCATCCCGATGGGCGCCGACCCTGAACACGGGGAAATACGTGCCGGGCGTCGTGTAGACGTGGGAGGCGGTGAAGGCGACGGCGGTGCGCCCACCGTCGAGTGCCGTATCGACGTAGGGCCAGGCGTCGGCGTTCTCGGCGTCCAGCGCCACCTCGACGATGGAGCCACCGCCGGGCGGGACCTCCCCTGAGCCTTCGAACACGACCGACTCACCGGCCCGGATGTCCGCGCGCTCCCCGCCGTTGACCGTCAACCGGACGACGGGTTGGACTCCGCCCCTTGCGGCCGCGTCGCCGGTCAGCAGGAGTCGCATGTCCGCGCTCAGGTCGTAGGCGGAGTCGGCGGGGGGCTCGGTGCCCTCCTCCACCCAGGCGCGCAGCGCACTGAGCGCGGCGGCGCTGACCGCTTCGTAGTCGACGAGCCTGGTCCGCCACAGCGCCGGGTCCTGGTCCTCGGTGAACATGAGGCCGATCTCCGCTTGTGCGTGCGAGCTGTTCTCCACCCACCACATCCGGTAGTGCTCCGAGGCGGCGTCGCCGAGCACATAGCGGACGTACCGGTCGAACAGTGTGACTTTGGTTGGCCAGATGAAGGCGTCATGAGTGGCGCCTATGTAGATCATCTTGCCGGGGAAAGGTTCCACCACGTCCAGGTCGTACAGCGCGGTGCCGGTCTGCGCGTGCACGGGGTGGCCATGCACGGCGAAGCGACCGTAGCCGGCGGGGACGCGGTCCGGCAGCCCGTGCAGGCCGGGGACGTTGAACTCGACGTTGTGCTGGTACAGGTGGCAGAAGGCGAGCCAGTCGGAGTTGTCGACCTCGACCTCGTCGCCGGGCTCCACCCCCTCGAACAGTTCGGGGCACTTCTCGCCGAAGGGCAGGAGCACCCGGCCGTGCACGACGTTGGCGACGACCATGCGCCGCCCGGCCGCCTTGCCCGAGGTGATCGTGAGCGTGGCCATGAACAGGCTGCCGGGGTCGTCGTGGTCGAGCACGGCACCGTACGGCGTCTGGGGCGATGCCCCCGCCGTCGCCAGTTGCATGGCGACCATCAGCTCCGAGGACAGCTCGGAGGCCGCGGTGACCTCGCGCACGGTCGTGGTCGTGCGGACCAGGCGGCCGGCGAGCCGTTCCGGTTGGTCGGCGCCGATGTACCCGCGGGTGTGCCAGAAGTCGGTGAAGTACCGGGGGTTGTGTTCCAGTGTGTTGTAGAGCGCGAAGGGGAAGACGGGCAGATTGGCCAGCTGGGTGGCCGCGTCACGCGGGAAGCCCATGTGGAACAGGTCGCGCAGCGCCTCGCGCTGGCCGAAGGTCAGACCGGCGAAGGCGTCGCCGCTACCGCCGGGTTCCAGGGCGTCACGGACCGGTCGCGCGTCCTCGCCCAGCAGGCTGACGGCGTTGCCGAGCGCCGACCAGTGCGCTCCCGGGTTGACCCCGAACACCTCGGGCACCGCCCCGTCGTAGACGTCGGGGGCCCGCATCAGGCACTGGAACGACCGGTGCCCGCCGCCGCTCGCGCCGAAGACGTAGGTGTGGTGGACGGGCTCGCCGTACAGTTGCTCCGCCAGCCACTTGGCGAACCTGGCGGTTTCCGCGCTGGCGCCGAAGAGGTAGACGTCGTCGTGGAAGCCGGTGTGCCCGGCGTTCGGGGGATGTCCCTGGTTCGACTCCGCCAGGATCGCGCCGAGCTCGCCGAAGGCGTAGCCGAACTGCCAGGCGGGGCCGAACACCTGCGCCTGCAGAACGTTCTCATGGCCGCCCGCCCCGCCCTCCAGGTACTGCAGCAGCCGCCCGCGGTAATAGGCGGCCGGCGGCAGGTAGAGGGAGAACAGCGTCTGCGTGCCCTCGAATCTTCCGTGCAGGAAACGGTGCGGCTCAGGCCCCTCCCTCCACTCGTCGACGTCGATGAACGCGCGGCCGAACCCCTTCTGTGCCGGGGCGTAGTCGTGCGGTGAGGGCAGCACTTTTTCGTTCATGATGTGCTCACAGTCAGTGAGAGATCAGGGCGGATCGCGAGCC
Source organism: Nonomuraea sp. NPDC002799 (assembly GCF_053592075.1). Lineage (NCBI taxonomy): Bacteria > Bacillati > Actinomycetota > Actinomycetes > Streptosporangiales > Streptosporangiaceae > Nonomuraea > Nonomuraea sp. NPDC002799. The sequence goes on along the minus strand of NZ_JBSFVA010000030.1, from coordinate 68,133 downwards.
GTCGGCTCCGGTGACCGAGCCGGTGTGGAGACGACAGAGGTGCAGACCCTCGTCTCTGGTGGAGGCGGTGACCAGCCACTCATCGCACGAGCAGGCGCACACGTAGCTACCGTCCTCTTCGGGCATCACCGACTGCGCCACGCAGGCGCCGTTCGCCGACGCCACGTTCTGCATGAACTCGACCGGCGAGTCGTACAGCACACTCTCCTCGGCCATGCTCAGACACCCGCCGTTTGCGGCAGTGACGGGGTACCGGGGAAGAGCTCGGTGAACGAGCCCACGGTGATGCGGTGCCTGACGGCCGGGTCGACGTCGTCGAACAGGTGGTGCAAGGTCTCCTGGGTGTGCCCGAAGGTGCCCTCCATGTGCGGGTAGTCGCTCCCCCACATCACGTTGTTGAAGCCCATCGCCGTGCACGCGGCGACGGCGGACTCGTCATGCTGGAAGGAGGCGTACACCTGGGAGTAGATGATCTCTCGCGGCGAGCGGCTCAGCTTGGGCCGGACGGCCATCGCGTGCTGCCGGTACCCCTCCTCCATGCGGTCGGCGACGAACGGCACCCACGTGGCACCACCCTCCGAGACCAGGACCTTGAGGTCGGGGTGCCGGTCGAGCGCGCCGCAGGCCACCAGCTTCATCACCGCGCGCTGCCCGCCGAAGGTCGTCTCGGTGTAGTTGAGCACGGCGCCGCCGGGACCCCGGTACATGATGCCGGGCCCGGCCTTGGAGGACAGGTTGATCGGGTCGGTGCCGATGTGGAAGGCGATGACGATGTTCGCGGCCTCGGCCGCCGCCCAGAACGGCTCCCAGACGTCCTGGTTGTAGTCCTTCTGCAGGGGATGCGGGGTGACGGGCATGAACACGGCCCGGTATCCGATCTCGGCGACCCGCTCGAGCTCCGCCACGGCGTCCTCGATGACGAGGGTGGAGACCTGCGCGGTCGTCACCAGGCGGGGTGAGGCCTTCTCGATCGTCTCCCAGGCCCAGTCGTTGCTGACGCGCAGCGCCTCGCGAATGACCTCGGGCGTGCGGAGGGACGAGCTCCACATGCCGAGTGACGGGAAGACCAGCTCGGCCCAGATGCCCTCGTTGTCGAGATCCTTCAGGCGCAGGCCGATGTCACGTGCGCCGGGCGCCCGGTTGGAGGCCTCCAGGAACTCCAGCTGCTTGCCGGTGGGCAGCTTACGACGGAAGGACATTCCGTCGATGTGGACCGTCTCCCACTGGCCGTCGGGGTCCCGCTCCGACCTCGGCACCAGTTCGGCCAGGTGAGGGGGCAGGTTCTCGCGCCACAACGACTCGGGCTCCAGGAAGTGGGAGTCGCCCGAGTTCGCCCAGATCTTTTCCATCTCTTCTCTCCTTTTTCACAGAGGGATGTCACAGTGCGGCGAGCAGGGAGGGAACGTCCTCCAGGGCTCTGAGCATGTCGTTCAGGTGCGTGCAGGTGGGGACCCCGGTGAAGGTGTCTCTGACGTGCTTGCGCAGCCCGGCCAGCGGCTGCCCCGCCAGCCGCCCGGCGCTGGCGGCGGCGACGGGGCACTCGACCCAGGGCAGCACTCTCGGGCGGGCCTCACAGCGGGCGACCACGTCTCCCTCGAGCACGGCCTCAAGGGTGTACTCGTGGATGATCGTTTCGACGCCGTCCGGGCGCACGTAGGAATCGCGGAAGACGGCCTCGACGGCGCCGTCCGTGACGTCCAGGCGGCGGGTCCTGCGCATGGCATGGGCGGGCAGGGAAGGCATGTCGTGCCAGGCGAGCGGGTCGGACGGCTCGGCCAGGGACGGCGCGTCCGGCCCGGTGACGGTGGGCGGGTATCCGTCCCGCTCGACGCCCGTCATGATCGTGCCTCCGTCGGCGAAGCCGGCGCAGAGCCCGCCGTAGAACCGCGGCCGCCCTGCCATGACCGGCAGGGCGGGCCGCCCGGCACGGTCGATGCCCGCTCCGATGGCGTGTCCTGAGACCAGCGCAGTGACGGGGAAGTCGTCCAGGAGCAGATAGAGCAGGTCGTGGTCACCGATCAGATCCGGATCCGCGGCGTCGAGCGCGGCGCGGAACCCCGACGCCACCCGTGCCCCCAGCAGTTCCTGGAGACCGGGCCGCTCGGGATCGGTCTTCAGAGTGGTCAGCGTGCGCCCGCTCAGGTAGTCGATCGTCCCCTCACAGAATGCGCGAGCGACCACCTGCCCCGCGCCCGTGCCGTCCGTCAGCAGGTCACGCCCGCGCCCGGCCAGCATCAGCGGCCCGAACAGCCCGTCCGGCCGCAGCATGTCCACGGTCGCGGTACGGCGCAGCGAGCCGGGACGTCGCGCCGGCGTGCCCGCGACCGGTTCGTGGATGCCATGTCTGGGGTGCAGCCGAGACGTCATGACCGGCTACGCCCTCGCGGCGCGAACCGCGGCACATCCGAAATGCGGGGCATGGGTTTCAGAACCTCTCCCTATGAAAACGTCGTTTTCATCGTGTGGCGGAAGTTCCGCTTTGTCAACGGTCAGGCGACGACACCGCGCTCGCGCATTCCCGCGATCTCCTCCTCGGTGTGGCCCAGCTCGCGCAGGATCGCGTCGGTGTGCTCGCCCGACAGGCAGCCGCCCTTGGCCTGGGTGGCGGATCGGGAGAAGCTCACGGTCGGCGCCGGCCTGCGGTGCTCGTCGAAGATGGGGCTGTGCGCGACGGCGCAATACCCGGCCTCCATGCTGAGATCGCTCTGCAGCACAAGCTCGGGCGGCTCCTCGGTCACGGCGACGCAGCCCACCGCGGCCGCGGTGAGCCGTTCCTCCCACTCAGCCGCGGGAAGCCCGGCGAAGATCTCCGCGAGCGCCGCCGTCAGTTCCTCATCGTGCTCGCGCCGCCCCGCGGCGCTGGCGAAGCGCCCATCGTCGGCCAGCGCGGAGTACGGCTTGAGCGCGGCGGTCAGGTCCTGCCATTCTTTCTCCGCCGGGGCGGCGAGGAAGACCCAGCCGTCGGCGGCCTGGTAGAGCCGGTAGAGCGCGCAGAAGCCGTGGATGCCGGGATCGACGGCGGGAGAGCCAGGGCAGCCCTCGTAGTCGACGACGCGGTCGATCAGGGCGTGCGACGCGGTGGCGAGCATCGTGGTGGTCAGCGTTCCCATCCGGCGCCCGCGCCGGATGGCGAGCAGCCCGAGCAGGATGGTCGAGGCCACGCCGAGTGCGGCGATCCCGTCGGCCTGAAGGGGGATGACCGCGGCGGCGGCGAACAGGCGCGCCGAGGAGGCCCTGATCTCCCCGATGGACCCGGTGCCGAACGCGGCATGCGGGGCGTCGGTGAGCGCGACGCCGGAGGCCGCACCGATCGACGGCGCGTAGGCCGGCCTGGCGCCGTACGGACCGGCGGTGCCGTAGCCGGGGGCCTGGACGTAGACCAGACGAGGATTAAGCGCCTTCAGCGTCGCCGCGTCGACCTTGGCGCGCTCGGCAGCCCCGGCCCTGAAGCTCTGCAGGACGACATCGGCGCGGCGGGCGATCTCATGAACGATCCGCAGGCCCTCCTCGGTGCCCAGATCCAGCGCGATGCTCTCCTTGCCCTGCATGACCTTGGCGCCGCCCGCCTCAGGGAACTCCGCGACACCCCTGATGGTGTCGCCGGTGAGGCTCTCGATCTTGATGACGCGCGCGCCGAGGTCGGTGAGCAGGGTCGCGCCGTACGGGGCGGCGTACATCAGTCCGAGCTCAAGAATCGTCACCCCGGCCAGGGGCAGTTCACCCGAAGGGGCTTCGGCCGCATCCGGGACTGCGGGCATGCGGGCCTGCGCCCTGATCTCCTCGCCGTGTTCGTCGAGCCTCGGGGCGGGGCGCGGGGGCATCAGCGGCGCGTCGTCGGCGTGCACGAGCGTGGACGGCTGCCGTACCGGTCCCAGATCCGGGTCGTCGCCGGTGACGACGCGCCCGTCGTACTGGAGCTGCGGGTGGCCGAGCGCCTGCCCGGCCGTGACGAACGCCTCGGCGCTGATGTCGGGATTGGTGTCGAAGACCCGTTGCCACTCCTCCAGCGTCCGCTCGCCGACTCTCTTGAGCATGATCTCCCAGAACTCGGTACGGAGCTCCTGACGCTCGAACTCGGGGAACCCCTTCCATTTGGGGTCCGCCAGCAGGCTGAGCAGGTCCAGCTCCTTCAGCAGCCCCATGAACAACCTGGGCTCGACCTGGGCGAACTGCAGCCACACGTCGTCCTTGGTGGGAGCCAGCAGGAGGGCGTAGACCAGCTTGCCGAGGGGCTGGGCGTCGTCGGTGTAAGCGGGGACGATCTCGAAGGCGTCCGGCCACCGCTGCCCGACCAGGCCCATGAACCAGTTCCAGGTGTCCATGGCGCCCACGCCCCTGACCAGGTCTGCCGCCACATGCTGGCCGACCCCGCTGGACTCCCGCTCCAGCAGTGCGGCCAGGATCCCGTGTACGGCGGTGTGCGCCGCGCCCCACGAGGCGAAGGGCACCGAGACGAAAGCGGGGCCAGGGCGCGGGGCGATGCGCCGCTTGACTCCGAACATGCCGAGCTTGGCCATCACCAGGCCCTCGTAGCCCTTGAGCCGGCTCCACGGCCCCGCCGGACCCCAGCCGGTGATCGCGGCGCTCACCAGCCGCGGGTTCAGCCGCGCCAAGTTCTCCGGCGTCAGGCCGAGTCCCTCCGCCGCCTGTGGGCGCAGAGTGGTGACCAAGACGTCGGCATCGGAGATCAGGCCATCGAGGGTCGCGCGATCCTGCCGCAGGTCGAGCACCACGCTGCGGCTGCCGCGAGCCAGAGCGGGCCAGCCCGCTGTGCGACGCATGGGGCTGCCTCCCGGCGGCTCCACGTGGACGACGTCCGCCCCCGCGTCGGCGAGGAACTGCGTCGCGAACGCCCCTGGAGCGGTGGTCGACAGATCGACGACCGACAGCCCTGCCAAGGGCCCTTGCTGCTGAACGGGATCCGGAGTCGAACTCACCACGACTACCTCCTGATCGAAAACGCTATTTTCGATTCGGGAACGTCTGACACGTCAGGCGTTCGCTGGAACGGCGGGGACGGCCATCGGCCTCATCCGGCCGGACCGAAGGGGACCGGCGTCATCCGGCACGTGGAGACACGACCGACCGGTGCAGGTGGTGCTCAGCGGTGAGGGTGGGTGTCAGATGGCCGATCCGGCCGTCTGACACGAGTCCGGCGTGGCAGGCTGCTGCCGCCGCATGCCGAGCGCGCGATAGGCGAAGGCGACGACGTGTGCGGCGGCGTCGGCCGCGCTCCGGGTGGCCGACCTCCTCATCTGCTCGTCGAACGCCTGGCCGAGGACCGCCCGGATGGCGCGGGCATCCGCCTCCGGCTCGGCCCACGGGAAGGAGCCGTCGTCCAGACCGCGGTGCAGGATCTGCGCCAGCGCCGCCTCCTGGGCGGCCATGAACCGGGCGAGCTCCGACGCATATCCCCCGGCATGCTGGACCTCGGGGGACGTCAGCGCCAGGACTCGCCTGCGGCGTCTGGGCTCCGCAGGCAGACGCATGAAGCCCTCGACCCATTCGCGCAGGGCGTCGGCAGGCGAGGCCGCCCTGGTCGACGCCGACTGCAGCTCGGCGAGCACCCGCTCGCTGTCGCGCCTGAACAGCGCGAGGAACAGGCTGTCCTTGGAGTCGAAGTGACGGTAGAACGCCCGCGTCGACAACCCCGCTTTGGCCAGGATCTCGGTGACCGGCACGCTCTCCCCGTTGCGGGCGATCAGGCACCGGTAGGCGGCCGTCATGATCCGCTCCCGCTCGGAGGCACCCTCGTGCACGAGCCCGGCCCCCTCTCCGCGGACCTCGACCGCACGGCTGGCGTTCACCAACAGGATAACGGCGGCCGGCGACGGTCATGGGGACCACCTCTCTCCTACCGCCTTACGGAAAATCAGAATATATATAGATCTGATTTGTGGCTAGAGGAGCGCGTGTCGCGTCCACGTGATCACCCAGTAGGCCACACCGAACGGATCGTCCTCGTACAGGACATGCGCCAGCCAGCGCTCTCCTTCGCAGGCCCCTGCCATGACCTGCCAGGCCGCCCGTCCGGCGACCAAGGCGCTCTCGCATTGGTCGGCGTCGAAATCCAGCAGACGGCACGGGTCGGCCGAGCCGAGTGCGTCCGCGATCACGGTGTCTAGACGCACGGCTCCGGGGTCGAGGTGGCCGGGAGCCTTCTCCCCACGCCTGGCGCTGCCGTCGGCGACCACCAGCAGCCCGGTGGAACGTGCCCGTGCCCCGATTCGGGCACCGAGGCCGCGACAGTGATCGCGCGATGCCACCCGTCCGACGCCTTGAAGCACCCACGGCACCGCGCATCCTGCCAGGAGTGAGCGGCCGACGGCGAGCGACAGTGGCAACACCAGCCGCCCTCCCTCAGAGGGACGACGGGCCACGCCGGGAGCCAGGCGACCTTCCGGCCCCAGGGCATCGTCGAGATAGGTCATGGTGGTGGGCGCGCCCCCTACCACGATCAACTCCTCGGCCCCCTGATCGAGCAGGGTGGCCACGGCTCCGGCCATCGCCTGCCGCGCCTTGTCCGCCTCGGGGACGGGCCGGCCGGTGAGTCCTGGCAGCAGCAGGGGTGCCCCGGGCACGGTGGCCGCCGCGACGATCATGCCAGCCCGCGTACGGTGCGCGCGGGCGGCCGGACGCCGCGGACGACCGCCACCATGTCCAGGACCTGCCGCGTCTCGGCGACGTTGTGGGCGCGGAACACGAGCGCCCCCTGCCAGGCACACAGAGCGGTGACGGCGAGGGTGCCCGTCACCCGCTGATCCACGGGCAGGCCGAGCGACTCGCCCACGAAGTCCTTGTTGGACAGTGACATCAGCACCGGCCAGCCCGTCGCCACCAGTTCTTCGACGCGGCGGGTCACCTCCAGCGAGTGCCAGGTGTTCTTGCCGAAGTCGTGGGCCGGATCGATCAGGATGCGCTCGCGCGCCACCCCGGCCGCCACCGCCCGCTCGGCCAGTGCGGTGGTGCGGGCGATGACGTCGGCCACCACGTCGTCGTACTCGACGCGGTGGGGACGGGTGCGCGGCGCGAGCCCGCCGGCGTGCGTGCACACCAGTCCGGCACCGTATTCGGCCGCGACCTCGGCCAGTCGCGGGTCGGCGCCTCCCCACGCGTCGTTGAGCAGGTCGGCGCCCGCTTTGCACACCTCGCGGCCCACCTCGTGCCGCCAGGTGTCCACGCTGATGACCAGCCCCGGATGGCGCTCACGGACCTCGGCGACGAACGGCGCGGTGCGCTCGATCTCCTCGCATACGTCCACCTCGGCACCGGGAGCGGCCTTGACTCCGCCGATGTCGACGATGTCCGCGCCCTCGGCGACCACCTGGTCCACCCGCCGCATCGCCTCCTCCCGAGCGAAGGTCGCACCCTTGTCGTAGAAGGAATCAGGGGTCCGGTTGACGATCGCCATGACGAGCGGCGCCTCGTTGAAGGCCCGGGCGCCAAGCACGAGCGTCATCCGCTTACCAGGGTGGCGTATTCCGGCATAGAAAGAACCTCCATAATACAGAAATAATATTCATCTATATTATGCGACCGAAGCGGCGTCAAGACGGCCCGACAGGCACATGGAGCCTGACTCTCGGGTTTGCGGATTGCGAAATAGGAGGCATAAAGTTGCAAGTATCAATTAATTCATCTTGGAGGTAGTGGCGATGGTGGAGCAAGCTGCGGTGCCGTTGTACATGGCGCGCCAGGGCCTGGACCCTGCCCCCGAGGTGGTGGCGTTGCGGGAGAGCGGCAGCCTGGCCAAGGTTCCTGTGACGCTCGGCAGCGGCGAGGCCTGGTTGGTGACCCGGTACGCCGACGTCCGCGCCGTGTTGTCGGACTCCGCCGCCTTCAGCAACAACGTCATGGGCCCAGAGGCCAGGCAGCGTGCCGAGGCGGCCGGGATCAGCGCGGAAGCGATGGCCCGGATGCGTAAGGGGCAGCTTCTGGCCTTCGATCCGCCGGAGCACACCCAGTTGCGGCGGATGCTGACGCCGGAGTTCACGATGCGGCGGATGCGGCGGCTCGACCCGCGTATCGCCGAGATCGTCGAGCAGCACCTGGACCTGGTGGAGCAGACCGGGCCAGGGGCCGACCTGGTGGAGAACTTCGCGCTGCCCATCCCGTCCCTGGTCATCTGCGAACTCCTGGGCGTGCCGTACGACGACCGCGCCGAATTCCAGGACCGCACCTCGCGCATGACCGACACTTCCCTGCCCGCCGAAGAACGCAGCAAGCTCAGCCAGGAGAGCCACGCCTACATGGCCGAGCTGGTCGCCCGCGCGCAGGCCGCACCCGGCGACGACATCCTCGGCATGCTGATCACGGAGCACGGCGACGAACTCGACGCCGACGCCCTTACCAACATCGCCGGCCTGCTGCTCACCGCCGGCCACGAGACGACCGCGAACATGCTCGCGGTCGGCACCTTCGCGCTGCTGACCCATCCGGAGGAAGAGGCCCGGCTGCGCGCGGCCCTGGACGACCCCGCCCAGGTGGAACGCGCGATGGAAGAACTGCTGCGCTTCCTCAGCGTCGCCCACTCCGGCATCCCGCGCACCGCGACCCGGGACGTCGAGATCGGCGGCCAGACCATCCGCGCGGGTGAGCAGGTGCTGTTCGCGCTGGCCCCGGCCAACCGCGACCCGCGCTTCATCGACGACCCCGACCGGCTCGACCTGGCCCGCGACACCGGCCCGCACGTCGCGTTCGGGCACGGCGCGCACCACTGTCTCGGCGCCCCGCTGGCCAGGGCGGAGATGCGGATCGCGTTCCCGGCCCTGCTGCGGCGCTTCCCCGACCTGGCCCTGGCCGTGCCCGCCGACGAGATCCGCTTCCGGCCGCACCACGTCGTCTACGGCGTGCATTCCCTGCCCGTCACATGGTCGCGGACCAGCCGCTGAACCTGGGCGCGCACGGGCCGGAGGAGGACGCCTACTCGGCCGTCCAGGACGAGATGGCCGCCATCGCCCGCCGGTCCCGGCGCGTGCACCGCGACCAGGCGCGCGCCCTGCATCCGGATCTCGACCCCACGGCGCTGCCGGTCCTGCTGGTCCTGGCCCGCCGAGAGCCGCTGCGCATGTCCGAGCTGGCCGAGGCGTTGTGGCTGGACAAGTCGACGGCCACCCGGCAGGTCGACGCGGTAGCGCGGCTCGGCCTGGTCGAACGGCTGCCCGACCCGGCCGACGCGCGCGCCCGGCTGGTGCGCCTCACCGAGGAGGGCAGGAGCCGGGTGACAGCGCTCCTCGCCGAACAGCGTCAGATGTGGACGACCGCGCTGAGCAGCTGGAGCACCTCCGACCTGCGCGAACTGACCCGGTTACTGCGGCAGCTCCGTGAGAGCGACATTGTCTGACAGCGCAGAATCCGACTTGGCATCCCCTCGGGCTCTGTGCCTGTCGATGACTCCATCCACGCCGCAACCAGCCAGGTGACCGCCTGCGGTGCTCGCCCAGTGCGAAGACGTGGCGGCATGGCCCGCAGGCAGCGAGTACCGGAGGGATGACCGGCCGTGTGGCGCGGGGCTACAGGGCGTACGGTCCGAAACGGCCCCAGGCGATCACGGCCGCCGCGACGAAGAGCACGGCGTTGAACGCGATCGCTGACGGCTCCTTGCGGCGGGCGTGGGTCAGCGCGGCCAGGACCATGACGATCGCCAGGCCGGACGCGGCCAACGGGGTGAGGATCGGGGCGATGCCGGTGGCGGCGGGCAGGATGAGCCCGAGCGCGCCCGCCAGTTCGACGATCCCGATGAAGCGGACGGTGCCGGCCGAGAAGTCGGCCGTCCACGGCAGCCGGGGTTCGAGCTTCTCCTTGGGCTGGGTGGACTTCATCACCCCGGCCATGGCGAACATCGCGGCCAGGACTGCTTGCAGGATCCACAGGAACACGTTCATCGTCTGGTTCTCTCTTCATGCACGGGGGTGGGGGGTGCGGCCGATGGCCGGTCAGGCGATGTAGTTGATCTCGGCGCGGTCGCGGCTCTGGTGGAGGTCCCAGTAGGCGGCGGCGATGGTGTCGGGCTCGGCCTCGGGCGGGCCGGAGCCGATCCAGGCGCTGATGGCCACGTGCGCGGCGTACACGCCGGTGCCGTCCAGGACCTGGTTGAGGTTGAGCACCCAGTTGCGCAGCGCCGCGGCGGCGGCATTGATGTTGCCCATCGCGGGGTGCGGGGTGATCGAGCCGCCGCCGGTGGTGAACAGCAGCGTGCCCGCGCCTGCTTCGCGCATCGCGGGCAGCACCTGGGCGGCGGCGGTGATCGCCCCGTACAGGTAGTACTCGATCTGTGGCTGAATGTTCTCGGGCGTGGTCTCCAGCGGCCCGGCCATCTCTACCTCGCGGGTGGCGGGCGAGTACTCCAGTACGTCGACGCGGCCGAAGCGCTTGTTGATCTCCTCGAACGCGGCCACCAGTGAGGGCCGGTCGGTGACGTCGGCGGTGAAGGCCGCCGCGCTCACGCCCTGCTCCTCAAGCTGGGTGACGAGGGTGGCGAGTTTGGCGGCGTCCCGGGCGACGAGGGCGACCTCGAAGCCGTGGCCGCCGAACAGCTTGGCGATGGACAGGCCCATGCCGGGGCCGGCCCCGACGATGGCGATGACAGGCATGATTCGTGAACTCCTCAGCGGACGGTGATGGCGAGCTTGCCGAGTGCGCCGGCGCCGAAGTCGGCGAACGCCTGCGGCGTCTGTTCGATCGGGTAGGTGGTGGTGATGGGGACGCGGATCGCACCGGAGGCGGCGTCGGCGGCCAGCTGGGTGAGGGTGGCCTCGTCCGGGTGGGCCATCACCGCCACCACAGTCAGGTCGCGGCCGGGCACGGCCTCGGCGCTCAGGCCCAGGGTGGAAGCCAGGCGGCCACCGTCGGCGACCAGGCCGGCGACCTGCTCGCCGTCGCCCGCCAGGTGCAGGGCCGCGGCCACTCCTTCCGGGGCCAGGGCGCGGACCTGGGCGGCCAGGTCGCCGCTGTGGTCGACCAGTTCGGCCTTGCCGCCGCTCAGCTCGGTGATCAGATCGGCCTCGGCGCCGGGCCGGGCGGTGGCGATCACGCGGGCGCCGCGCGCGACGGCGTACTGCAGGGCGATCAGGCCGACCCCGCCGGTCGCGCCGACGATCAGGACGCTCTCGCCTTCGGCGGGGCCGACGGCCTCGATCGCGGTGAGCGCGGCCGTGCCCGCCAGCCCCAGCGCGCCAGCCTCGGCGGCGCTCAGGCCCTGCGGGATCGGGGCGAGCCCGACCGCGGTGGGCACCGTGACGTACTCGGCCAACGACCCGGCGCCTAGAGACGGCTTCGTCACGACCCCGAAGACGGCGTCTCCGATGGCGTAGCCGGCGACGCCGTCGCCGAGCGCGGTGACGGTGCCGGCGAAGTCCTTGCCGATCACCAGCGGGAAGCGGTGCTCCATCATGCCCTGCAGGTAGCCGGCGGCGGTCGCGGCGTCGAAGCCGTTGACCGAGGAGGCGGTCACCTGGACCAGCACCTCCCCAGGCTGCGGGGTGGGGGTTTCCAGGTCGGTCACCTGCGGGGTCGCGGGAACCGACGGCAAGGTCACGGCGCGCATGAGCGTCCTCTGAATAAATGGAAAGGTCTTTCCGATTCTATGCAGGACTCTAGCAGCACGACTGGATAGGCCTTTCCACTTACGGGTTACGATGAGGGCCATGACCTCCGATGACGGCCCCGAACACGGTGTCGGCGCGCTGCGGAAGGACGCCGAGCGCAACCGCGAGCGCGTCCTGGCGGCGGCCCGCCAGGCGTACGCCGAGGACGGTCTCGAGGTGTCGATGGCCGAGGTCGCCCGCCGGGCCGGGGTGGGCATCGCCACCGTGTTCCGCCGGTTCCCCACGCGGGAGGACCTCATCGACGCGGTCTTCGCCGACCGCATGGACGCCTACCTGGGCGCGATCACCACCGCGGCGGCCGACCCCGATCCCTGGCGCGCCTTCACCGGCTACATCGAGGCCGTCTGCGCCATGCAGGCCGCCGACCGCGGCTTCGCGGCCGTGCTGACCATGACCTTCCCCACCGCCAAGGCGTTGGAGGACAAGCGTGGTCGGGCGTACGAGGGATTCATCGAGCTGATCGACCGCGCCAAGGCCGCCGGACGGCTGCGGCCCGACTTCGCCGCCGAAGATCTGGTGATCCTGCTCATGGCCAACGCCGGCGTCGTCTCCGCCACCGGCCAGGCCGCCCCCGGCACCTGGCGCCGCCTGGTCGGCTACATGATCGCGGCCTTCGCCGCGCCCGGCGCCCCACCCGAGCCGCTGCCGCCCCCGCCGACCCCCACCGGCTTGTACCGCGCGATGATCCAGCTCGGCCGGACCTGCCGCCCGGGCCCGGCCTGACCGCCCCCGGCCAGCACGACCGCACCAGTCCGCCATGGCCTGGCCGCGTACGCGGGCCAGGTCTACCGGCTCGACGCCGTGGGCGGGCGCGACGCAGGTCCCTTCATTAACTTACTGACGAGTCGGTTGGTACGTTGCGCTCACTTCCACCCCCCTGGAGCTGACCACCATGCACATCTCGGTCTTCATGGGACCGGCCTCCCTCACTCCCGCGGAAGACGCTCCCCTCATCGACCTGTGCGTCGAACAGGCGATCGAGGCCGCCGAGGCGGGCTTCTGCCTGATCACCTTCGGCGAGCAGCACTTCAACAACTACGAGCCGTACTGCAATCCGTTCATGATGGCCGCCCGGCTAGCGCCCGAGCTGGGCCAGGCGTATTTCGGCACCACGATCGTGCCGCTCCCGCTCAACCACCCGCTGCGCGTCGCCGAGAACGCCAACCTCGCCGACCTGCTGCTCAAAGGCCGATTCATCCTGGGCCTGTCGGCGGGCAGGATCGGCTTCTCCCCCGACTTCCAGAACTTCGGCGTGGACCCGGCCGACCGGGACGCGGCCTTCGACACCAAGCTGGACTTCCTGCTGCGCGCCCGCGCCCACCAACCCGGCGACCCGCCGATCGTCATGGACACCACGTGGGACAAGGGCTCGCTCATCGGCCGGCTCATGCCGGCCCCCTACCGGAAGGGCGGGCCGCAGCTCGCCATCGGCACCAACACCGAGGCCACCATCGAGCGCTTCGCCGAGCTGGGCTGGCCGCTGTTCCTCGGGCCGTGCCACCCGACGCAGGCCGCCGCCAGGCTGAGACTGCACCGCGAGACGATGGTCGCCGCCGGGATCACCGGGCCCGCGTACGACGACGCGGTGGCCAAGTCGTTCGTCACCCGGCACGTCATCGTCGGCGAGAGCGAGCAGGAGGCCTGGGACCGGGCGGAGGCACTGGTCGGCAGAGCCCCGATGATGGACAGGTCCCAGGACGGGCGGTCGCTGCGCGAGCTGAGCACCGCGCCCATCGACCTGACGGCGATGCACGACCCGCGCGACCGCAACGCCGTGTTCGTCCAGTCATGGGTGATCGCCGGGGCTCCCGGCTCGGTCACCGAGCAGATCCTCGCCTACGAGCGGCTCGGCATCGGCCACCTCAACACCCGCTTCACCGTCGGCACCTACCAGCCGCAGCACATCCGGGCCTCGTTCCAGCTGTTCAAGAAAGAGGTTCTGCCGAGCCTGTCGCCGCGCTACTTCGAAGGGGCCACGCGATGAGAATCGACGTCCACGCGCACTACTTCCCCCAGAGCTACGCCGCGCTGCTCGTCGCGTCCGGCCGCCCCGATCTGGCCTTCGTCGGGCAGGCCGACGACCTGGACGAGCGGCTCGCCGCGATGGACAAGGCCGGGGTGGACGTGCAGGTGCTCAGCGCCGTCGGCCCCGATCTGGAGGTGCCGGAAGCGGGCGCCGCGCTCCATGCGGCCAGGTTCGTCAACGACGCCTACGCCGAGTTGGCCGAGCGGTACGGCGGCCGCTTCCGGGCCTTCGGGCAGGTTCCGCTGCCGCACGTGGAGCAGGCCGTCGAGGAGACCGAGCGGTGCCTGGGCGAGCTGGGTCTCCTGGGCGTGGCGTTGCCCTGCGCGGTGGACGGCGTCCCGATCGACGATCCCGTGTTCGAGCCGTTCTGGCAGGCCGCCGCCCGGCACGACGCGGTCGTCTACGTGCATCCGGTGGGCACCAACTCGGCCTGCCATCCCGGGCTGGCCGACTGGGGACTGCACACCGCGTACGGCAGCCCGCTGCAGATCGCGGTGGCCCCCGTGCGCACGGTCTTCTCCGGCCTGACCTTCCGGCATCCCACGCTGCGGTTCGTGTTCGCGATGTGCGGCGGCGTCCTGCCGTTCCTGTGGCCTCGGCACGAGCGTAATCTGCGGCGCGGCATCGAGATGAGCGCTGTCAAGGCGGTCGGCGGGTCGTTCTTCTCCTACCTGGACGACCTGCCCATCGACCGGCGGGACCCGATGGGCGCGCTCAAGCGCTTCTGGTACGACACCGCCATCCAGGACATCCCGGCCGCGATGCTGGTGGCCAAGGAGACCTACGGTGTGGAGCGGATGGTGCTGGGCAGCGACGCCATCTTCGCCTCGCTGGCGGAGTCGGTCACCTACATCGAGGACTCGCCGTACCTGACCGGCGAGGAGAAGACGGCGATCCTCGACCGTAACGCCCAGGACCTGCTGAGACTATGAACGACCAGTTCAAGCGGGTCATGCGCCTCCCGACGATCACGACTGTGCCCGCGCCCGGCGTACGCTGACCCTCATGAACGAACGGACCGATGAGTCAGTAAGCCGGCCGCGCCCGCGAAACCGATCCGAGCGGCAGGTCGAGGAGAGCGCCGAACTCAAGGCCCGGATCGTGCGCGAGGCGATGGCGGAGTTCGCCGAGCAAGGCTACGCGCAGACCACGCTCGTCGACATCGGCAAGCGCGTGGGGCTGTCGCGGCCCGGCATCCTGCACCATTTCCCGTCCAAGGAGTTCCTCTTCCGCGAGGTGCTGGAGGAGCTCTACCGTTGGGGGCAACGGCAGACTGAGCGGCACCTGACCGGCGAAGGGCTTCCGTCGGTGCGGGAACTGGCCGCCTTCCTCGGCCGCACCGACGACGCGCTCGTCCCCCTCAAGCTGATCCATGTGCTGGAGGGCGAGGCGATCGCCGGCAACCCGATCGCGCTGGAGTACGCCGCCCGGCGGGCCGCGGCGGTGCGGACCGAGGTGCTGGCCCGGTTGGAACGATCGGCCGCCGAGGGTCTGCTACCCGCGGACGCGGACCTGCCCGCCACCGCGGCGCTCGTCGCGGCGGCGATCAACGGACTGCAACGGCAGTGGCTCCTCGACCCCGACGTCCCCACCATGCCCGCCTTCGACCTGCTCATGAGCATGGTCTCGGCCGGGCTCGGCCATCGATCAGGTGGATAGTCCCCATACAAGGTATCGATTTCCCTCATTCCTTCTGTCCGGGCCAGAGTGAGGGCAATCACTTCGGAGGCACAGCGAATGACGACACGCTTCGCCCTCGGCACATTCTCCGCTCAGGACCGCACCTTTCCCGGACTCGTCCAAGGCGAGCGGGTGCTGGATCTGGCATCGCGGTGGAGCTCGACCGAGGTCCTGCTGCGCGACTGGGACGCGGCCCTGCCCGAGCTGCACGGCCTGGCGGCGGGCGACGGGCCGTGGGCTGATCTGGCCGAGTTCATCACACGGGTGCCGCTGCGCCCCGGCCAGGTCATCCAGTCCGGGGCCAACTACCGTACGCACGTCATCGACTTGGCCCTGGCCCATCGGGGCACCGCTGATCCCGCAGCCCGGGAAGAGGTCGCCGCGATGATGGACCGGCGGGCGGCCGAGGGGACGCCGTACCTGTTCGTGGGGCTGCCCAGCGCGGTGGCCGGGCCGTACGACGATCTGGTCCTGCCGGGGTACAGCCAGATGCACGACTGGGAGCTGGAGCTGGCGGCGGTGATCGGCCGCCCAGCCTTCCGGATAGATCGCGAAAAAGCGTTGGATCATGTGGCGGCGTACACGATCTGCAACGACATCACCACCAGAGACCTGGTGTTCCGCAAGGACATGCGGGAGATCGGAACCGACTGGTTCCGGGGCAAGAACGCGCCCGGTTTCCTGCCGCTGGGCCCGTGGCTGGTGCCGTCGGAGTTCGTCGAGCAGCCGCTGCGGGTGACGCTCAGCGTCAACGGCGAGACCTTCCAGGACGAGTCCACCGAGGACATGTTGTTCGACGTGGCCGCCCTGGTGTCGGCCGCCTCCGAGATCGTCCGGCTGGAGCCCGGCGACCTGCTGCTGACCGGCAGTCCCGCGGGCAACGGCATGGCCGTGGGCCGGTTCCTGCGCGACGGCGACGTCATGGAGGGCACCATCACGGGGCTCGGCACCCAGCGGATCAGGTGCCGCGATGAACGCTGAGCAGGCCATCGCCGAGGCCGCGGCCACCTACTCCAACTGGGGCCGCTGGGGCGAGGACGACGTGCGCGGCACGCTCAACTTCCTCACCCCGTCCCATCGCGTAGCTGCCGCGCGGCTGGTCAGGAAGGGCGTCAGCTTCTCACTGTCCCAGCGCTTCGACACCAACGGCCCACAGAAGGGCTGGCGACGGCGGACGAACCCGGTCCACACGATGACCGACACCGGCACGGACGCGGCCCTGGGCAAGCAGGGCTTCCCGCACGGCTTCGGCGGCGCGGACGACGTGATCGCGATGCCGCTGCAGTGCTCGACCCAATGGGACGGGCTCGGCCACATCTTCGACCACGGAGTGGCCTGGAACGGCAGGAAGGCACAGGACGTCGTCACCAGCGAAGGCGACCTGGTCACCGGCATCGAGCACGTCAGCGACGTGCTGACCGGGCGCGGCGTCCTGCTCGACGTCGCCGCCGTCTACGGCTCCGCGCCGGAGCATCAGTCCGGCGGATGCGGGCTGAAGGAACTGCCCGACGGGTTCGCCATCACCGAAGAGCACCTGGCCTCCACCGCTCAGGCCCACGGCGTCGAAGTCGGCGCCGGAGACATCGTGTGCGTGCGCACCGGGCAGCTCGCCCGCGTCCGGCGTGACGGCTGGGGCGAGTACGCGGGCGGCCCCGCCCCCGGCCTGTCGTTCTGGAGCGCCGGCTGGCTGCACGGCAGCGAGATCGCCGCCATCGCCACCGACACCTGGGGCTTCGAGGTGCGCCCCAACGAATTCGAGAACGCCTTCCAGCCGCTGCACCAGGTGGCCATCCCGCACCTGGGCCTGCTCATCGGCGAGATGTGGGACCTGGAGGCGCTGGCCGCCGACTGCGCGGCCGACGGCGCCTACGCTTTTTTCCTGACCGCCGCCCCTCTGCCTGTCACCGGAGCCGTCGGCTCTCCCGTCAATCCGATTGCGGTGAAGTGATGCCTCAGCAACTGAAGGTACTCATCGTCGGCGGCGGCATCACCGGGACCGCCCTCGCCGTCCTCCTCGCCCGCGGCGGCGCCGAGGTACACGTCGCCGAGGTCAAGCCGGCGTGGACCACGCTCGGTTCCGGCATCACCCTGCAGGGCAACGCACTGCGGGTGCTACGCGAGCTGGGCGTGTGGGGCGCGGTGCGCGAGCGCGGGTACGCCTTCGACTCCGTCGGCATCCGCGCGCCCGACGGCACCCTGATGTTCGAGACCTCCGACCTGCGCAGCGGCGGGGACGACCTGCCGGCCACCATGGGGATGTACCGTCCCGACCTGCAGACCATCCTCGTGGGCGCGGCCGAGCGGGCGGGGGCCGCGATCTGGCTGGGCCGCACGGTCACCTCGGTCGATCCCGTCGTGTTCGACGACGGCACGACCGGCTCCTACGACCTCGTGGTGGGCGCGGACGGCGTCCATTCCTCGGTCCGGGCGATGCTCGGCATCGACGTGCTGCCCGAACCCGTGGGAATGGGCATCTGGCGGGTGCACACCCGCCGCCCCCAGTCCGTCGAACGCACCGATCTGGTCTACGGCGGCCCCTGCTTCATCGCCGGCTACTGCCCGACCGGCCCGGACAGCCTCTACGCCTACCTGGTCGAGCCGAATCGCGACAAGTCTTCGGTCCGCTCGGCCGACAGGGCGGCGATCATGCGTGGTCTGGCCGAGCCGTACGGCGGGGCATGGGAGGAGATCCGCCAGGACATCACCGATTCCGACCGAGTCAACTACACCTGGTTCGAATCCTTGCTCGTCGACTCCCCGTGGCACCGCGGCAACGTGGTCCTGGCCGGAGACGCCGTCCACGCCTGCCCGCCCACCGTGGCCCAGGGGGCGGCGCAGTGCCTGGAGGACGCGAGTGTGCTGGCCGAGCTGCTGCTCGCCCGGGGGCGCGTGGATCAGGAGCTGTTCGACGCGTTCATGACACGCAGGTTCGAGCGGGTGCGCACCGTCGTGGAGTCGTCGGTCCAGCTCGCCCGCTGGCAGCTCGAAGGCGCGCATGACGCCGACGTGCCCGCTCTGATGGGCCGAATCTCCGCGCTGGTGAGTGAGCGGCCATGACGACGGTGGACGTACACGCGCACGTCCTGCTCCCCGCGATCGAGCAGGCCGTGGACGGCCATCCTGGGCTGGCCGCGCACCGCGAGCTGGACGCCCGGCGCAACGGGCCCGAGGCGCTGGCCGTCTCCGGCAAGATGATCGGCGAGCGGATCGGGCTGCTCACGCGGGCGGCCGACCGGCTGACGGCGATGGACACGGCCGCGGTGGACGTCCAGATCGTCTCCCCCTCCCCGCAGCACTACCACTACTGGGCCGACACCGAGCTCGCGGCGCGGGTCTGCCGCCTGGCCGCCGAGGGCGTGGCCGAGCACGTGGCCCAGGCCCCCGACCGGCTGTACGGCCTCGCCCTGGTCCCGCTCCAGCACCCCGCCCTGATGACGGACATCCTTGACCACACGCTCAGCCTGGGCCTGAAGGGCGTGGAGATCTCCTCCCACGCGCCAGGACGGGAGCTGTCCGATCCCGCCTACGAACCGTTCTGGGCGCGGGCCGCGCAGACGGGCGCGGTGGTGTTCCTGCACCCCTTCGGCTGCACACTGGACGAGCGCCTGGACCGCTGGTACCTGTCCAACATCGTCGGCCAGCCCGTCGAGAACGCCGTAGCGCTGTCCCACCTGATCTTCTCCGGCGTGCTCGACCGGCACCCTGGGCTGAAGCTGCTGGCCGCGCACGGCGGCGGCTACCTCCCCACCTACCTGGGCCGGGCCGACCACGGCTGGCGCGAGCGCCCCGACGCCCGCGACTGCGCGCGCGAGCCCAGCAGCTACCTGCGCGAGCTGTACTTCGACTCCCTCGTGCACGACCCGTCAGTGCTGCGCACGCTGGTCGCCGTGGCGGGGTACGAGCGGGTGCTGCTCGGCTCCGACTTCCCCTTCGACATGGGCGTGCCCGACCCGCTTGCCACCCTGCGGGCGGGCGAGCTCGGCTCTGCTGCCCACGACGCGATCCGCGGCGGCAACGCCGTCCGCCTCTTCGATCTGAAGGACCGCCGATGAGACCCATCACCCATCTGCGGCATGTCGATCTCGCCGTGCCGGACTACGACAACCAGCGCGACTTCTACTCCGGAGTCTGGGGTCTGACCGAGGTCGCCAACGACTCCGGCATCACCTTCCTGGCCGCTGAGGGCTCGCCCGAGCAGTACATCATCCGCCTGCGCAAAGCCGCCGAGAAGCGCCTCGACCTGGTCTCCTTCGGCGCCGCCACACCTGCTGACGTGGACGCCCTGGCCGAACGGCTGCGCGCCGCCGAGGTCCGGCTGATCACCGAGCCGGGCGAACTCGACACTCCCGGCGGCGGCTACGGGTTCCGCTTCTTCGACCTCGACGGCCGCACCGTCGAGGTCTCCGCCAACGTCGCCGTGCGGCAGCACCGCAAACTGGAGGCCAAGGAATCGGTCCCGGTACGGCTGTCACACGTCGTGCTCAACGCCCCCGACATCGACGCCACCCGCACCTGGTATGAGACCCATCTGGGCTTCGCCTTGTCCGACACCCTCGCCCATCCCCATATGGGCCAGGTCATGCACTTCATGCGGTGCAACCCCCAGCATCACAGCATGGCCATCGCCCGCGGCCCGCACGCCTCCCTGCACCACATCAGCTTCGAGCTGCGCGGCCTCGACGAGTACATGTACGGCACCGGCCGCCTGCTGCGCGCCGGAGTGAAAATGATCTGGGGTCCTGGCCGCCACCTGGCCGGTGACAACACCTTCTCCTACTTCCTCGACCCGCACGGCAACACCGTCGAGTACACCACCGAACTGGAGACTCTCGACGAGGACGCCTGGCACCCGCACGTCTACGACTTCTCCCAGCCGGAGGTCACCGACCAGTGGGGCACCGCCAACCCGATGAACGAGCTGGTCGCCAAGGAATCCTTCAACGACCCAGATCGCGGCGTCTTCGTCGCTCCCCCGGTCTAACGGATCACGGTGGCGAAAGTTCGACGAGAGAGGTGAGCCAGGAACGGCCCTGGTCGGGCGAGACCGCGCTCAAATCTTCCTGACTCAGGCCGCCGGCGCCCACAGACCCTCAAGCTCAAGCCACTCAGTCATCGGAGGATACGTCCTTGCGCATCGCCACCTTCACTCATGACGGCAGCACACGCTGCGGCATCGTGGAAGCCGACGCCATCAGGCCACTCCCCGATGGGATCACGCTGTTCGATCTGATCCGTGACGGGCGACTGCGCGAGAGTGGCCACCTGGCCGGAGAACCCATCCCGCTCGACGAGCGGATCCGGCTCGAAGTCCCCTTCCAGCCGCCCACCATTCGCGACTTCGTCGCCTTCGAGGAGCACGTCGAGGGCGTCCGCAGGCGCGTCGACGGCCGTGCGGGAGTACCGGACGCCTGGTACGACGCCCCCGCGTTCTACTTCACCAACCCCTACGCCGTCATCGGCCCGACCGACAACGTGCCGATCCCGCCGGGCTGCACCGAGTTCGACTTCGAGCTGGAAGTCGCGGCCGTGATCGGCACGCCCGGCCACGATCTCACGCCCGAGGAGGCCAGACGGCACATCGCCGGTTATCTGATCATGAATGATTGGTCAGCTCGCGATCTGCAGAGCCGGGAGATGCAGGTCAACCTGGGGCCCGCCAAGGGCAAGGACACCGCGACGACGCTGGGCCCATGGCTGGCCACCGCCGACGAACTGGCGCCGTACCGGGATGAGGAGGGCTTCCTACAGGTGAACCTCTCGGTCACGGTCAACGGCAGCCGTATCGGCCATGACCTGCTTTCCAACATGAGCTGGCCGTTCGAGGAACTCGTCGCCTACGCCTCGCGCGGCACCTGGGTCCGTCCCGGCGACGTGCTCGGCTCCGGTACCTGCGGCAACGGCGGCAGCCTCGCCGAGCTCTGGGGCCGCTCCGGCAGGCTTGACCCGCCGCCGCTCCGCCCAGGAGACGTGGTGGAGATGACGGTGGAGGGCATCGGCTCCATCTCCAACACTGTGGTCGGCGGCACGCCCCCGATACCGCTGCCGAAGGCACGCAAGAAACTCCGACGTGAATGACGCACCTGAGGGCCGAGCGGTGCCGCGCTCCGGTCGCGTCGAATGTGTCGCGAAGAAGGCGTCCTCAGGAGATCGGTGACGTTCCCAACACGGTGCCTCCGGTGCGATTGCCATCGCTGCAGCCCTGCACGACAATCTGCACAGTAGATACCTCTTACAGAAATATCGCTGTGACCAATACTTCGAGGACCATGCGACTGGCCAGCCTTGACCTCAATCTACTCGTCGCCCTGCACGCGCTTCTGCAAGAGCGCAACGTCACGCGGGCCGGGCAGCGCATCGGCCTCAGCCAGCCGGCCATGAGCGGCTGCCTGGGCAGGTTGCGCCGGCACTTCGGTGACGAACTGCTGGTCCGGGTGCGCGGCGGCTACGAGCTCACACCGCTGGCAGTCTCCTTGATCGATCCCGTCACCCTGGCCGTCAAGATCGTGCACCGAGTCTTCTCCGCCAAGCCCGACTTCGACCCGGCCGCCTCTGACCGCGAGTTCACCGTCGTGACCTCCGACTACGCGGTGACCGTGCTGGGCGAGGAGTTGCTGCGCATCCTTCACGAGGAGGCACCGGGCGTGCGGGTGCGCTTCGTGCAGATCGCCCCGGCGCTGGTGGACGACATCGACACCACGCTCCGCTCGGTCGATGGCCTCCTCATGCCGCACGGTTTCATCTCCGCCCATCCCCACATCGACCTCTACTCCGACCGCTGGGTGATCATCACGGGCAAGGGGAACCGCGTCGCCCGTGACGGCCTGACCATGGACGACCTGCGCCGGCTGCCCTGGGTTGCCACTTACCGGGGTCCCACGGCGCATGCCGCGGGCGCACGCCAGCTCAGCATGCTCGGCGTCGAGCCCCGCGTCGAGGTGGTGGTGGAGAACTTCCAGTCGCTGCCGTTCCTCATCGCCGGTACCGACCGCATCGCCCTGATCCAGGAGCGCCTCGCTCTGCGGCTGAAGGGCGTCACCGACTTCCACATCCTGCCCTGCCCCTACGACGCGGTCCCCGTCATCGAGGCATTCTGGTACCACGCGGTGCACCAGAACGACGTCGGCCACGTCTGGCTGCGGGAGGTCCTGGGCCGGGTGGGCGCACGAGTGGCGGAGTACGGCTCCGCCGTCACCTCCGCCTGAGTCCGCGCAGAACAAGCGTGGTGACAGCGGTGGCGACGTCCCCAGATCCGACCGCGCCTCGGGGTGGGAACCAGTGATAGGTCCAGCACATCCCGAGGATCGCCGCCGCCGCCAACTCCGGGTCACCCTCGACCTCGAACTCGCCCGAGGTGATACCCGCCTCAAGAATCCGCCGCAGCTCGTCCTGAAAACGCAGGCGCTCCCGCTCCGGCCCTTCCTGCGCCGTAGGCGGCAGGCGGCGCAACTGCTCCACGAAGACTCGCAGGTGGGAGGGGTTGAGCTCGATCAGCTCCAGCAGATCCCCGATCACGGCCCGCAGCATCTCCTCCGCCGACCCCGCCCCCTGGCGCCACCGCTCCTCCTGGCGTGCGGTGAGGGTCCGGATCAGGCCTTGGAAGATGTCGACCAGGATCTCGTCCTTGGTCTTGAAGTGGTGATAGATCGTCGCCTTACTGATGCCGGCGGCTTCGGCGACCTCATGCAGAGAGGTGGCGTGGTAACCACGCTCGTCGAACAGGCGCGCCGCGACGGCTGTGATCCGAGACCGGGTGCGAGCGCCTTTGCTGGTCAGTCCTGCGGTCTTTCGGTCGATCACGTCCGCAAGCGTACGCGACGGGATCATCGCACTGGTTCCGGGCCGGGAACACCGAAGACGCCGGCGAGGACCCGTAGGGATCGCTGATCAGCGACCTCGGGTTCAGGTCGGCCGTATCGGCCGTAGGAGTGCTCTATGGACTGGATCTCCACTCAGTTCCCGACTGCGGGCGAGATCTCGTCGAGAGGCACGGCCAGGGGGTCGGCGGGCGACGTCAAGCCGCTGAAGCGCGGCAGGACCTCCTGGGCGAACAACTTCAGGGCGGCCTCGTTGGCCTTGTGCCTCTCGGGCGTGTACATGTTCCCGTCGAAGTTGAGCAGGATGTTGCCGATCCCGAGGTCGGCGTACTCCTGGATACGCGCGGCGACGGTGTCCGGGCTGCCGTACAGGTAGTCGGGACGGTCGGGGTCGCCCAGGTCACCGAACGTCTGCCGAAGCGGAGCGGTGACACCGGCGATGTCCATGGCCTTCTTCAGGAAGGGGGCGGTGCGCTCGCGCCGCCGGTTCTCGTGTCTGAGCTTGGCGACCATCAGCTCGCGGGCCCTGGCGTCGGTGTCGGCCACCACGGTGTGAACGAAGGTGTGCGTCGTCCACGCCATGCAGTGCTCCAGCACCTGGGCCGAGTGCCCGGCGGCGGCCAGTGCCTCCCGATAGAGACGCAGGCGCCGCCGGGCGTCCGGGCCGGCGCCGAAGACGAAGACCGGCCAGCCGCCCGCCGCCGAGCGGTGGATGCTCTGCTCGCGCATCGCCACTCCCATGAGCTTGGGCCGCGGACCATGGGAGGCGGGGACGATCCGCTCCACGAGCGTCCCCCGGTGGTAGCCGTTGTCGAACACGACCGGCTCGTCCTGCGGCTCCTTCGCCCAGAGCCTCTCCATGATCTGCAGGTTGTCTTCGAGCAGGTGGGAGACGGCATCGTCCATGTTGACGCCGAGGCTGACGCATTCCTGCATGTCGCGGTTTCCGCTGCCGACGCCGAACAGCACCCGGCCCTTGGCGAGCTGGTCGAGCAGATTCATCCGCTCGGCCAGCAGTAGCGGGTGGTGGTAGGGCACCACGATCAGGGCGAAGCCCAGATGCGCCTGCCTGAGCTGAGGGGCGAGGTAGGTGGCGTACAACATCGAGTCGCTGCCTTGAGGGGCCAGGCCGGTGGTGTGGTGCTCGGCGGTGAAAACCCCGGCGAAACCGGCCTCGTCCGCGTAAAGGGCTTGCTCCACAACGGCGTCCAGGACCGTCATGTCGTCGCCGGGCTGAGCCGAACTGGGGAGCTGGAAGAGCGAGAATCGCATGACGCCTCCGTTATCCGACCGGCCAACCGGTCGGTTTTGACCGTAGAAGCTTGGTCATTCAGCTGTCAATGCGTGCCGCAACCACGGTGTGAACGCGGTGGCGAGGCATCGGGCGCACGAATAGTCGACATACGGAATGTCAATTTCCCCGATACTCCTGCCGTTGCGATGATGACGGCACCCTCGTTGAAACCCGACGGAAACCCCTAGGTAACTGGCTATCGCGCCAGAACGATCCTTCGACGTCCAGCCGGAACGTTTTCCACGGCCGCCCTTGCGTACGACACGATCGCAGCCCCCTCTTCTCGTCCTGCCCGATCAGGAGAACCAGCCATGGCCACAGACGCGGGAGCGTCCCCCACCGGTGCGAGTGCATCCAAATCTCCGACCGTCGCCCGGCACGGTGACCGGATCCCTCTGAAATTTCTCCTGGCCTACGGCGCCGCCACCCTCGGGCTGTGGGTCGTGCTGCTCACCCCGGTCATCATCACCCTGCCGCTGCGCGTCGGCGAACTGGCACCGGGGACCAAAGAGACGAGCCTCTCGCTCATCCTGGGCGTCGGCGCGGTCTGCGGGCTCGTCAGCAACCCCGTCTTCGGCCGGCTGAGCGACCGCACGACCTCCCGCTGGGGCATGCGCCGCCCCTGGCTGCTGGGCAGCGCGCTCACGGCCTTCGCAGGTTTGCTCGTCATGGCGGCCGCCACCAGCATCCCCGTGCTCCTGATCGGATGGTGCGTCGTCTCGGCCGCGCTCAACGCCATGCTCGCCGTCCTGCTGGCGGTGCTTCCCGACCACGTGACACCCAGGAGACGCGGAATGGTCTCCGGCATCCTCGGCATGTGCCAGGCCCTGGCCGCCGTCATCGGGATCGGCCTGGTCAACGCCGTCGGCGACGTGCCCTTCATGATGTTCGCCGCGCCCGGCGTCGTGACGCTGCTCACCTGCCTGTGGCTGGTGGCCGTCCTGCCCGACCGACGCCTCGCCCCGGCCGACCGCCCGCCGTACAATTTCGGCGAGCTGCTGCGCAGCTTCTGGGTGAACCCGGTCAGGCACCGGGACTTCGGCTGGGCCTGGCTGAGCCGATTCATGATCTTCATGTCGATCTCGTCGGTCCTGAACTACCAGGTCTACTACCTGACCGACGGACTGGGCCTGCCGACGGCCCAGGTCACCCAGCTCGTGGGGCTCGGCGTGCTCATCCAGACCGTCACGGTCGTCTTCGGCGCGAACGTGTTCGGCTGGCTGTCGGACAAGGTCGACCGGCGTAAGGTGTTCGTCCTGGTCTCGGCTCTGGTCGGCTCGGCCGGGCTGCTGACGCTCACCGTCGGCCGCTCGGTGCCGGCATTCCTGTTCGGGATGGTCCTGATCGGTCTCGGACAAGGCGTCTACTTCGCCGTCGACCTCGCCCTGGTCACCGAGGTGCTGCCGGACAGCGAGCGGGCGGCCGGCAAGGACCTGGGCGTCTTCAACATCGCCAACAGCCTCCCCCAGGCCATTGCGCCCGCCATCGCCCCGCTGTTCATCGGCATCGGCACCGGGCAGAACTACACCGCCCTGTTCGTGGCCGGCACCATCTTCGCCGTCGTCAGCGCCCTGTCGATCATCCCGGTACGAGGGGTGCGCTGAGCGATGCACTTCTCCCTCTTCCTCGGCCCCGGAGTCCGCGGACCCTTCGAGGACAAGCGCGCCATCGACCTCGGGATCGAACAGGCGATGGAGGCCGACGAGGCCGGATTCACCGCCGTCTACGTGGGCGAGCAGCACTTCAACGACTACGAGCCGTACGGCAACGGCTTCATGATGGCCTCCTACCTGGTCGGCCGGCTGCGCAACGCCTACCTGGGCACGAGTGTCGTCCCGCTGGTGCTGCACCACCCGCTCTTCATGGTGGAGCGGTGCAACCTTCTCGACCAGCTCACCGAAGGACGCTGCATCATCGGCATGTCGGCCGGGCGGCCCCGGGAGGGGAAGGCCTGGCACAAGCACGATCTCGCGCCCGACCAGCGGGCGCGGCTCTTCGATCAGAAGCTGGACGTCATGCTGCGCGCCTGGGCGCACCGCGCCGGCGACCCGCCGCTGGAGTTCACCACCGACGACGAGCACGGGGTGATGGAGGGGCGGATGATGCCCTTACTCCTACCGCACCCCCCACCGCTGTACGCGATCGGCACCAACACTCCCGCCAAGATCGCCGAGGCCGGGCGGCTCGGCCGCAAGGTGCACCTGGGCCCGTTCGACCCCGAAGGCGCGGGTCGGCTCGCGACGCTGTACCGGCGAAGCCTCCAAGAAGGCGGCCACTCCCCCGAGACCATCGAGGACAACCTCCGCTGGCTGATCCACACGAAGATCATCTATGTCGGCGAGACCGACGACGAAGCGTGGGACACGGCCGAACGGCTCTTCACCGGCCCGATGGTCATGGCGCCCTGGATCAGGCGTGATCCAGCCTGCGACGGCATGCGGCTGCGCGACGTCTACCGTGCCGACCCCGGCGAATTCGCTCCGGCGATGGGCATGCCGGAGAACCAGACCGCTTTCCTGCACCGCACCGCGATCGTCGGCGGTCCCGAGACGGTGGCGGCGAAGCTGGCCGAGTACGACAAGGCCGGGCTGTCGCACACGCACGCCCGGTTCGTCTTCGGCGCTCTCGACGACCCGGAGGTGTTCCGCCGCTCCTTCCGGCTGTTCGTCCAGGAGGTCATGCCACGCCTGGGGGTCGACACGATTCCAGGCCCCCACCCGGAGCAAGTCCGGCCCGAATACAGGAACGCCTGATGCGCATCGACGTGCACGCGCACTACATGCCCGCCGAACTGGCCGGCGTCTTCGGCGAGCTGGGCGGCCGGCCGATCCGGATGCACCATCCCACCGCGATGGACGAGCGGCTGGCCGCCATGGACACCGCCGGTGTCGACCGGCAGATCCTGAGCCTGGGGGCGCTGCACCCGTATTGGGATGACACCGGCGCGGCCGTCGCGGGCGCTCGAGCCGCCAACGCCGTCTACCACCGGGTGATCGTCGAACACCCGGGCCGGTTCGGCGCGTTCGGCAGTGTTCCGCTTCCGCACGCCGGACACGCCGCTCGCGAAGCCGCGCGCTGCCTGGACGAGCTGGGGTTCGCCGGGATCGGACTGGGATGCTCGGCAGCGGGCCGCCCGCTGGACGATGCGGAGTTCGACCCGCTCTGGCGGGAGCTCGACCGCCGCCGGGCCGTGGTCTACCTCCACCCCGGCGGGGCCAATCAGGTGGCCGTGGGAGTGTCGGACTACCCGATGCTGCTGGGACCGGTCTTCGGCAGTCCCGCCGAGAGCGCGGTGGCCGCCGTCCGACTGGTGTTGCGCGGCGTCACCACCCGCTTCCCCGACATCCGCTTCCTCCTCGGCGCCATGGGCGGAGCACTGCCGTTCCAATGGCAGAAGCTGCTGCGCAGCGCGTCCTTCGCCTCCCATGCCGACCGTGGCACCGAGCCGGCCAGATTGGCCGAAGAACTGCGCCGCTTCTACTACGACACCTCCTCGATCGATCGCACGTACGTGGTCGCCGCGCGGGAAGCGGGCCTGACGGACCGGCTGGTCTTCGGCTCCGATGCCCCCTGGGGCGACCCGATCGCGTCGGTGGCCTCGATCGAGGGCTGTGACCTGCTGACCCCAGAAGAGAAGAACCTCATCCTCGACCGGCGTGCCGAGGCCCTGATCGCCGGTGACAAGACAACCGGATGGTGACCAGGGGCCGCCCGCTCTCACGCCACCTCCAACCCGTCCGCCCCGGACGCGACGTGGTTCAGAATTATCGCGCGTGCGCCGCCGCAGTCGGCCACGCCAGCCGCGCCTTCCGGCGAGAAGCCCGCGGGCCATGGACTCCATCACCACGTGCAGAACCTGGAGTGGGACACATGACGACATCGACCGACGACGGGCTGCGCCGGCTCACCCCGGCCGAGTTCCGTGACGTGATCGGCCACTTCGCCAGCGGAGTGACCGTGATCACCACCCTGTACGACGGCGAGCCCTACGGAACCACGGCCAGCGCCGTCAGCTCGCTCTCTCTCGAACCGCCCATGCTGCTCATCTGCATGAACAAACAATCCTCCACCGGCCAGGCGATCAGCGCCGCCCGCCGGTTCGCGGTCAACATCCTCACCGAGGACCAGCCCGACGATGCCCTGCGCTTCGCCGGCAAGGGAAACGACAAGTTCACCGGCGTCGAGATGGTCACGGGCGCGCGAGGCGAGCCGCTGCTCCGCGACGCACTGGCGACCCTCGAATGCCAGGTGACACAAGAGGTCACCGGCGGCACCCACTGGGTCTTCCTGGCCGAGGTCGAACGGGCCTCAGCCAGGGCAGGGACGCCGCTGGCCTACTTCCGCGGGCAGTTCGGACGGCTGGAGCTCGGCCACGACGAGACCACACTGCGGGAGATCCGCACCCGTGTGCTCAGCCGCGAGATCCCCGTTTCCGAGCCGCTGGATCTGGCCGACCTGGCCGAGCGGCTGGCGGTGCCGCGCGGGTCCGTCTACCACGCGCTGGCCAAACTCGCCGGCGAAGGGCTGGTCACCCGCGACGCCGAGGGCGCGTTCGTCGTGGCCCCGGTCACCTTCGAGGCCGTACAGGACGCCCTGCAGGCCCGCGCGGCCATCGAGTTGGGCGTCGCCGCCGAGCGGGCCGGACGGCTGACGCCTGAGGAACTGGCTGGTTTTCGCCGCCTGCTGGAGGAGATGCGGGCCGTACGCGAGGCAGACGAGGAGACCTGGGTGCGAGCCCTGACCGCATTTCTGGAGTACGGTGTGCGCCTGGCGGGCAACGGCACGCTGCTCGACGCCTACCGCCGGATCAACATTCCGGCGATCATCCTCAACCTGCGCAGCCGCTCGTTGCTGCCGAGCCTCCCGGCCCGGGATGTCGGCCACCACGCCGCTTTGGTGGATGCCTACGCCGTGGGGGATTCCGCCGCGGCCTTCGCCGCCATCCGGCGCCGCACCGACCTGGCGATCTGTGGCGTCCGGAAGGAGATCGTCTCCGTCGGCGGGCAGATTTGACCGTTTGCTGACGCTGGTGATCATCGCGGTGAAGCCCGTTTTGCGCAGTCAGGCGAATCGTCGCTGACCTGCGACCATCCGGCGCGTATATGCAGCTCGTCGGTGCCTGCGAGCGCCACGATGCGCCGGCCGCCCCGCGCGGTGCGTGTCATCGCGCCCGCTGCGCCGCTGTTGTTCCGTTACGTCAGTCAATGGTGGTGAGGGACCGTGCGAGATCGTCGACGAACGCGTGCACGTCCCCGAGCTGCCACAGGCCGCTCGCGGAGCGGTCGAGCAGGAGACGCCCGTGCACCGATGACCACACCGACATGGCCGCCGTCTCGGGAGTCTGAGTCAGGCGCATGCCCGTCTCGGCCAGCCGGGCGACCGCCCTGCGCCAGCGCTCGGCGACCTGGGTCGTGCCGTCCTCGGCGGGGGCCGCGAACATCACCTTGAAGCTCGCAGGATGCTCCTCGGCGAAACGGCAGTAGGCGTGCGCCACGGCCGCGAGCCGATCGGCCGGCGGCCAGGCGGCCGTGTCCTCGTCGGCGCGGTCCATCACCTCCAGAAGCCGCGCGAAAAGGTGGCCGAAAGCAGCTCGGGTGAGCTCTTCCTTGTCAGCGAAATGCAGGTAGATGGCGGGCGCGGTGATGCCTGCCTCGCGTGCCACCTCGCGCAGGGACAGCGGCATGGGCCTCATGCGCTGCTCGTCGGCGATGAGCCGGATCACGGCCTCGATGATCTCCTCGCGCAGCTTCTCGCCCTCCCCGCGGGCATTGCGCGGTCTCCGCCTGGCGGGGCCTGGAGCAGGCAGGGAGGCGTCGGGGCGTTGGGGCATGTCTCCAGCCTCGCACAGAGAAGGCCCTGGTCGGGCTGTGGGTCATCTCACACGCCGTCAGCTTGCCCACTCTAACTAAACGATTGTAAATTAACGAGTGTTTATTAACGGGTGGCGCGCTCTCCGTCAAGCGCCCCCGATTTGGAGGCAACCATGCACATCACCATCGATGAGGCCAAGTGCTGCGGAGCCGGTCAGTGCGTCCTGTCCGCCCCTGAGGTGTTCGACCAGCGCGACGAGGACGGCGTCGTCGTCCTGCTCGACGCGCGGCCACCGGCCGGCCAGCACGACAACGTCCGCGACGCCGCAGCCGTCTGCCCGGCCGCGGCGATCGAGATCCACGAATGAGCGGCCACGGCGCAGCGCTCTCAGGTGCCACAGCCGCACCACGAGAGGAGCGCCCATGAGCGCGCTGCGCACCGTGGTGGTCGTCGGCGCCTCCGCGGCCGGCCTGGCCGCCGTCGAGGGACTGCGCCGTTCCGGGTTCGACGGGCGGCTCGTCCTCGTCGGGGAGGAGAAGCACCTGCCCTACGACCGTCCTCCGCTGTCCAAGCAACTTCTCGCCGGTGACTGGACGGCCGAGCGGCTGCTGCTGCGCTCGCCCGAGGTCTACGACGACCTCGGGGTGGAGGTCCGCCTCGGGGTACGGGCTCGGGGGCTGGACGTCGACTGCCGCGAGGTCCACCTCGATTCCGGCGATCCCGTCCACTACGACGATCTGATCGTCGCGACCGGCGTCCGTCCCCGGAGGCTTCCCGGGAGCGACGGCATCGAAGGCGTCCACGTGCTGCGCACCCTGGACGACGCGCTCGCGTTGCAGGAGTCGCTGAACAGCCGCCGGCCTCTGGTGATCGTCGGCGGTGGGTTCATCGGTGCGGAGGCGGCCGCCGTCGCTCGCGGCCTGGGTCGTGCGGTCACCATGGTGACCGACCAGGAGGTGCCGCTCGCCGACGCGGTCGGCCCCGGCATCGGGGCCATGCTGACGGACGTACACCGTGAACACGGCGTGTCGGTCGTGACGGGAGCGCGGGTCGAGAGCGTCGTCGCCGACGGCCGCCGCGCCACCGGGGTGCGGCTCGCCGACGGTCGCACCATCGAGGCGGGCGCCGTCCTCGTCGGTATCGGAGCCCGGCCCAACATCGAATGGCTCGCCGGAAGCGGGATCCCCGTCGGCGACGGCGTCGAGTGCGACGCCACCCTCCACGCGGGCGGCAACGTGTGGGCCGCCGGTGACGTGGCCTCCTGGCCCGACCCGGCCACCGGCGAGCGGCTGCGCGTCGAGCACCGTACGAACGCCTCCGAACAGGGTCTGGCCGTGGCGCGCAATATCCTCGCCGGACCCGAGGCCGCCACGCCCTTCGTCACCGTGCCCTACGTCTGGTCCGACCAGTACGACCGCAAGATCCAGATTTATGGCCGGACGCGTGGCGCCGACCGGATGCGCGTCGTCGAGGGGAGCATCGAGGAGCGGAGGTTCACCGCGCTGTACGGGAGACAAGGACACGTCACCGCCGCGCTGGGCGTGAACATGATCCGCCCGCTGCGCGCCCTCCGCGCCCTCGTCGCCTCCCGCGCAGCCTGGGACGACGCCCTCACCGACGCAGCCGCCTGACCTCCAGGAAAGGACATCGCATGACGACCACCATCGATCACGCCGCCACCCCCGACTTCCCGCTCCGGCGTGGATGCCCGTACGCCCCGCCGGAGGTCGCCACGGAATTCCGCGAAGGCGGCGCACCGCGCCGGGTGAAGATCTGGAACGACAGCACCCCCTGGCTGATCACCAGCCACGAGCAGGTGCGGCAGGTCCTCGGCGCCACCGACCGCTTCAGCGCCGACGTCACCACCCCCGGCTTCCCGAGCACCAGCAGCGCCCAGCCGCAGGTGGAAGGCGGCATCTTCTTCCGCAAGGACGGCGACGAGCACCTGCCCATCCGCCGCATACTCAACCCGGACTTCACCGCCAAGCGCTCCGAGGCGCTCCGGCCGCGGATCGCCGAACTCACCGACCAGCTCATCGACGACCTGGTGACCATGCCGCGGCCGGTGGATCTGATCGAGCACTTCGCGCTCGCCCTGCCCACCGTCGTCATCTGCGACGTGCTCGGCGTCCCCTACGCCGAGCGCCACACCGTTCACGAGTCCTCCAAGAAGATCGTCCAGCTGAACGCCCCGCACGAGGAGAAGCTGGCGGCCCAGCAGGCGCTGCACGCCAACCTCACCGACCACGTGGAACGCAAGCGCCGTGACCCCGACGATTCGCTGTTGTCGCGGCTGGTCAACGTGCATGTCGCGGGTGGCGACCTCACCTTCGAGCAGGCCGTCAGGCTGGGCATGCTGGTGATCGGCGCCGGTCACGAGACCACCGCCAACATGATCGGTCTCGGCATCCTCGCCCTGCTGCGCGAGCCTGGACAGCGCGACATCCTGCTATCAGATCCCGCGAGGTACGCGGCCACCTGCGTCGAGGAGATGATGCGGTACTGGAGCATGGTGCAGAGCGAGCCGCGCCGGGTCGCCATCCAGGACACCGAGATCGGCGGCGTGCTCATCCGGGCCGGCGAGGGTGTCATCTGCAACCTGCCCGCCGCCAACCGGGACCCGGCCGTCTTCGCCGCGCCCGAGCAACTGGACATCACCCGCGTCGAGCGCCGGCACGTCGGGTTCGGCTTCGGCATCCACCAGTGCCTGGGCCAGAACCTGTCCCGCGTCGAGATGCAGGTCGCCTGGCCCCGGCTCTTCCAGCGCCTTCCCGGCCTGCGGCTGGCCGTGGACGAGAAGGAGTTGCGCTTCCACGACCAGGCGCTCACGTACGGGCTCGAAGACCTGCCGGTGACGTGGTGAGCGCCACCCCCGCGAAGGAGCACGACCCCTTCGCGCACCTCATCGACCAGGGCAGAGCCACCTACGAGACAGTGATGTGCGGACCGGGCGCCGACGGGCACGGCCAATCACTCGGCGACCTGTGCGTCAAGACCGTCTTCGCCGACGTGTGGCAGCGACCAGAGCTCTCGATCCGTGACCGGCGGCTGATCACCCTCACCGTCCTGGCGATGCTCGGCCGGGAACGTATCACCCCCTACCACGTCCACGCCGCTCTCGACAGCGGCGACCTGGACGAGGGACAACTCCAGGAGATGGCCCGCCAGCTCGCCTACTACGCGGGCTTCCCGGTGGCCTCGGCCTTCGAGTTCCTCATCAACGACATCGTCGCCGAACGTTCCGGCGATGACGGCAAGGAGAGCAGTCGATGACCGGACGGCTGGAAGGCAAGACCGCCGTGATCGTCGGCGGCGGGCAGACGCCTGGCGCCACGACCGGAAACGGCCGGGCGGTCGCGCAGCTCTTCGCCCGCGAAGGCGCCAAGGTCCTGGTCGTCGACCGCGACCTCGACTCGGCCGAGACGACGGCGGAGCTGATCCGCCGAGAAGGCGGCACGGCGACGGCGCACCGGGCCGACATCACCGTCGAATCCGACTGCGCGGGCATCCTCGACGCCGCCCTGGCAGGCATGGGACACGTCGACATCCTGCACAACAACGTCGGCATCGTGCCCGCCGGACGCACCGAGGACCTCCCGGCGGACGCCTGGCGCCGCGGCTTCGAGGTCAACCTCACCGGAATGTGGCTGACGTGCAAATACGTCCTGCCCCACCTGCGGGAACGAGGCAGCGGAGCTATCGTCAACATCTCCTCCATGGCCGGGCTGCTCGCCGGTGGCGAGACCATCGCCTACACCACCTCCAAAGCGGCGGTCCACTCCATGACCCGCAGCCTCGCGCTGGAGTACGCGCCCCATGGCGTGCGGATCAACTGCCTCGCACCCGGCATGATGGACACCCCCATGGGCGTCGACGCCGTCGCACGCGCAGGTGGCGTGGACCGCGCGCAGGTGGCGGCCCGCCGGGCCGCGCTGGTCCCCATGGGTCATCAGGGCACCAGCGACGATGTGGCCAACGCCGCCCTCTTCCTCGCCTCGGACGAGGCGGCGTTCATCACCGGCGCCGTCCTGGCCGTGGACGGCGGCTTCAGCCTGCGCTCCCGCCACGCTTGATCCGGCCCGGCGAGAGGGCCATCGGTCCGGGCGAAGACGGTCGTGGCGCGAACCGAACGTACTGAGCTGGTCCGGGCGTCCCGGCCTCGCCTAAGGTCGATGACGCCCGGCACCCGCAGAACGCCGGGTACGGACAGGCCGCCGGTACGCCAGCGATCCGCCGCTTCGATGAGTCGTGAGATCGCTGGCCGCGCGCGGTCGGTCACGGATACGCCACATGGGAGGAGCCTCGATGGCAGACCACGACGCGCTCGACGGGCCAATCCTGATCGTCGGCGCGGGCATCGCCGGCTCCGCGCTGGCCGCAGCCCTCGGGCAGCGGGCATCGCGAGCGAGGTGATCGACCTCGACGACCGGACGGACGGAGCCCACATCGGCCTGACCAACCGGGCCGTCGACGTCCTGGACGACTTGAGCGTCCTCGACGCGGCCGCCCAAGCGGGCTCCGCTCATCAGGACACCGTGTTCGTCCGCATGTATCTGGCCAACGGCGACCCCATCCCGATCCCGCCGCCGCCCCGGCCGGATACCACGTTCCCCGGCCGCACGCGACGACCGCGCAAGAACGTCCAGCCGTAACCAATCTCATGAGATGCCACACCAAGCCGCGTCCCACCAGATGGTCTGCACGCCTGAGCGTGCAGACCGCTTCGGGCATCCGTGCAGACAACCAGCCTGGCTACTGGGCGTTACTTGGCAGCCAAGATCGCATTCGGGGAACGCTTCAATCAGCGGACGAGACCGTCGGCGCGGCCGGGACGTCGTATGCCGCGACCGACCAGGCTCCGGGTCGCCTGCCCAGTTTGGCGGCCAGCCGGTCGGCTGTCTTCGGGCTGGACAGCTCGTACTTCCTCTCGCATACACCCGCGGGCGGGCACGAACCGCGTCCACGCGCGACGGGCGCATCGGGGGGAAAGACCCAGAACGTGATGTTGTGATCGCGGCCGAGCCAGCCCGGTTCGTAGGCCTTGTCCGCGAGCATGCTGAGTGCACCGTCCGGGCCGCACACGCCGCCGGCGCTGCTCCCTGCCTCATGGCTGAAGAAGATCGAGCCGGGTGTCTGGCAGAAGATCACGATCGCGATCTTCTTGCTTGTGGGACGGAACCGGAGGCTCACTTTCGTGGCCGACTCTGGCATCCTGGCTCCCGCCAGACGATCCAGCCCCTTGTAGACGCGCGGCTCCTGCTCGAAGGCCGGGGAGGCCGCGGGCGGCGGCGCGGGTTCGGAAGCGCCGACCAGGTTCGACACCAGCATGACCACTGTCGTGACGACCACCGTGGTGGCGACGGCGGCGCCTGTCGTCCAGTACCAGCGCGTGCGGGGCCGCCGTGCGAAAGCATGGCGGGCGGCCAGCCGCGCGCGGGCCCTGGCCACGGTCTCGGATGACGGCGGCGGCACGTCCGGTACCGCCTGGGCGAGCAGCGTGACCTCATCCATCGTGCGCCTCCTTCAGCGGGTTGACGTCGCCTAGTGCCTTGCGAAGCTGCTTACGTGCTCGGTTGAGCCGGGACGCGACGGTGCCGTAGGGGATCTCCAGGGCAGCGGCGACCTCCTGGTGGGTCAATCCGCCCAGCGCCACCAGCAACACCACGTCCCGGTCGCCGCGGTTCAGACCGGCAAGCGCCCCCGCGAGCCTGCCATTGAGCGTTCCGGCCGCGACACGCGTGAGCGTCGCGTCCTCGTGGCTTTGCGCCTCGCGTTCGGAGGTCCGGCTGAGCGCTTTCCACTTGCGGATCTCGCTGCGGCGGTGCCTGGAGATGAGCTTGGGGGCGATGCCGTACAGCCAGGGCCTGACCTGACCGCGCGAGGATTCGTATCCGCCTCTAGCAGCGACGAGGAAGACCTCGGCCGCCAGGTCGTCGGCGTCGTCTATGGAAAGCCGCCGGGCGATGTAGCGGTGAATCTCGGCGAAGTGCATGTCGAAGATCCGCGCTGACCGAGGCCAAGGCCGCGGTCGCCAAAGCCCGCGCCGAGGGCGCCACCACCATGGATCCGGAAGTTTCAAACGGGCTGCGCGCCCGCTATGACCAGGCGGTGGCCTGGGGCATCGCCACCAACACCCACCGCGACTGGCCCTCAGGGCGACATCCCGGCTACCCTGGCACGGCGGCTACAAGCCCGGGCCCCGCAGGTGTGGCGCTTCACCGCCGACTTCGCCGTGCCCTTCACCAACAACCCCGCCGAGCAGCCACAGCGCATGGTCAAACTGCAGATGAAGATCGGAGGCTGCTGGCGCAGCGTACGCACCGCCGCCCGCTACTGCCTCATCCGCTCCTACCTCGGCACCGCCCGCAACCACGGCATCCACCCACTCGACGCCCTCCGCGACGCCCTGGCCGGGAACCCCTGGATGCCGCCTCAATCCGCCTGATCAATCACAGGCCTGAATGGATACGCAGCTACCTCCCCGATTACGCAGCAAAGCACCAGCTCACAGCACGAAACCGTATTTCCGAGCGGGACAGGCCCACAGGACAGCGCGGCGGACGAGTCGTGACGGCCTTCGGCTGTGATAAAGCAGCGCGCGGCTCGAAAACGCAGTGCAGCTGTCCCGACCGACGCTGTGACTCTGCCATGTACTACATCAGCCAAGCATTCGTTCAACCGTTTTGATCACTCGCTTGATGTGGTCTTGGGCTAGAGCTTGTTCATGTGCGCCCTGCTGTATCGCATCGTCCAACCAACCAGCGCCCTTTTGTGTGGAAACCAAGGGTGCGAGTCGTTCAAGCTCACCAGCGCGAACTAGAACGATGCCGATGCTATCGAGCCAGTTCAGGAGAATATTCGCAGCCACGGCTGCTTCTCCTTTGAAGGCACGGTCGCCAGCATCCTTGAGCTGTTGCCATGCGCTCGGATCCACCCGCATCGCCGCCTTAACCTGCTCGGCAATGCCGCGATCATATGCCTTGTCTAGATGCTCCTGTAGTATCAGCTGTATTTGGGACAAAATTATTCTGCAGGAGAGGCTGGCGCGTGGTTGGCGAAAGGCATGGGTGGCAATTCGATACTCTGCGGAGTGAGCGTTCCAGTCGGCGCCGAATGAAGTGACCAGCCTCTTCGCTTTGGATTCATCGTTAAGCAAATCCAGATCGGAGACTGCGATGATCGGAACCGAAACTCCTTGTAGCGCAATTGCAAGGCGTACAAAGCCATCTTTGCCTCCTGCAGGAACAAACAGAACATCGCCCGCATTGAATGAGAGTCGTTCGAACGACTCCGCCGCATCCAGCGATGCTTTGTAAAATCGACAATCTCTATCTGCTTCCGCGAGAACTACAACCCTGTGAAACAACCCGTCCAGCACGTTCGTATAGCGGAGAACTGGGTCGCTCCATAGATCCTGAACCCGACTTGGGTCTATTTGATGCGCAAATACGTTGTCGCCTCTTCTATCAAGTCGTACCACTGAGACTGATGCTTGAGACTCCAGCAGCCCAATGAGCAGATTTCTGTCATGCGTTGCAAGGATTATTTGCACACCCCGATCCCGAGCCAGTTTTCCGAGAATTTTCCCTAGCATGTTTGCTTGAGGCGGATGAAGAAAAGCTTCGGGCTCATCGACAATGGCAATCGGATAATGGCTTGTGATTATTGGTAGCAATAATCCCAGGAGACTCTTCATGCCATCGCCTTGTTCATGCAGTGGAGGTAGCGCAGTTAGCGCCCGCCTATACTCTGCAGTGATGGCATTGGCCGGTGGAACGTCCACCGCTAGAGTCCCGACACGAAGTAGTACTTCGCCACTCAACCAGTCGAGGACGACTTGTTCACGGAATATCATTTCCGATAGGTTGCAGATTTCCTGCAGAATCTCATTGTCGTCCTGCAACCGATGTATGGGATGACTTGCAGGCTGACCGAAATCCTTCCTGGCCGGCTGCGGCTGGACCCATTGAAGTCGTGCATGTGCGTCACCTGAATGAACCAGAAGACCGGAAAGTTGGTGTAGGCTTCCAGTCGAATTCTCTGTCTGCCAGGCATTGATAATGCTAGTCATCGAAGTGTGGGTGTGACGCTGATCCATGAAACCTTCGCCGTTCTGGCGCGAGGCGGCTCTCGCATGATGCGAATCCAGCCAGGCGATAAGATCCTTTGCACCACCCGTTCTTTCCAAGCTAACATGTTCAATGATTCGCCCCGGAGTTCTTGCTCCTCCATTCCAGCCTAAATGCTTTCCCAGCTCGCTCAAGAATGTTGATTTCCCTGCATTGTTGCCTCCAGTTACGACCGTGACCCCACTAGGGGGGAGGTGAATTATGTCCCCAGCGACGGTGGTGACCCTGTCGATTTGTATAGAGAATCTATCGGCGTTGCCGTCTATAAGATTGTTCAAATCTCTGTGTGTGCCCGCCCCACCGTCGGACCACTCAACATGCTCTACCCTGTCGTTCATCGTGGCCTTCCTTACTCCTTGCAGGGGTGATGCACGCCAGCGTATTGGGTAGACATGTCTCCGCACCGGGCAATTTGCGATGAGTGCTGAAACTACGTTTCTCAACCTGTACAGCTCGAATATTGATCTATGTGGTTTGAGCTGGGGCTATGCGACGTGGTGGCACTGGCTTATAACGCCCGCGGCGACGGGTTTTCGGTGGTGTCAACCACAGTCATCGGGCTGTCTGCAGATGTCCCCACAGAATCGAGGAGCTGAATCAGTGCGCCTTGAGTGACATCGCGCGGGCATTACGCAGGGCGGGCAAGTGCCCAGTCAGGCAGCGGGCATAGTCCATCAGCAGGTCGGGCAACCGGTCATAACGTCCCCACAGCTCGGTAGCCTCCGCGTCTAGCGCATCCTCGGTTGTGGCGTTCTCCAGGCCGTCCCGTTCTTCCAGCTCGACGGCGCGTACTCGGGCCCGCAGAGCCGCATCGACAGCGTCCGACGCCGCCTTAACGTCTGACATCACCGCAGGCGGCACACCGATCTCCTCCAGGGTCTGCAGAAGGCCCTTGGTCTCGGGCAACGGCGGCATCTGATATACCATCCACGTCTGGCCCCACAAGCGCCTGCGTCGCGCTTCCGGTGCGCCATCTTCGACGAGCACCGCCTGCCCATCGAAGGAGGTGTGCTTGACCGACAGTCCGATCTCGGCGGCGAACGCGTGACCACCGACCAGGGCCATCCCGGCGCGCGACGGGTCGGCAGGGAGCCCCTCATCCATGTCCAGAGCGAGCTGGGCGAGTTGCCGGTCCTCTTTCGGGATCGGCGGGAGCAGGGCTAGTTCCTCTGCCTCCAAGCACTGGCTTGGGTCGCCTGCCACCGCGCGAGCCACGGTCAGGGGTGTCCCGCAGACTGCGGAGACCACGGCGCATATCGCCATATCGACCCACCAGGCGATGAAACGCCGGGCTGTCCGGTATTGGTGGGCCACGACATCCTCGGCAAGCAGCGTACGCTCGTGGGCGAGCGCACGTCTCGGGTCGATGAGCAGACCCGGCTCGGTGTGCTCACCCGGCTGGTGGCTTGCCGCCGACGACTCATCGAGCTGTCGGCTGGCCTCTGCTTGAGCCGTCCATGCCTGGCGGCATCCGTCGGCAAGGGCACACAGCAGCCGCCCCACCGCCTCGTCGCTCATCACCTGCCCGGGCATGGCCCGTGCCGGCGTGCCATCGTCCATATGCGTACCCTCACCTCAGGACTCAACGGCATCTGCACCTGACGGCGGAAGTGAGCACCACACATCACAAACCGCTCAGCAACCGCCGTCTCGAAAAGACTAATGGACCGCCGCATCGGCCGCCGCCCGAATCAGCATGTGTGCGCCCTCCGGGTAGACTTTGGAGCGGTAGAGTGTTACGGGGGTCTCGGTCTTCCGGGGTATCGGATGTGACATGACTCCGTCCGAAGCCACAGCAGTAGGGGCGGCGCTCAAGGAGATCGTGCAGTAACGACGAAAAGCCTCATGACCCTAATGGGTGTCGATACTTCTACTCACCGCTGTGTGCTGCAGTGACATCCTTCAGGCCCGCGCGATCGAAGCAATGCTCAGAGTCGGGATGCTTGAAGCTCAGGGCGTTCTGTCCGAACCAAAGGAAACGGCACACTCCGTTGGCAAACCCGCAGGTGAACAAGTGTCGGCACCGCGCATGCGGGGGTGTTCCTGGTACGTACCGGCCATTCAGACCTCCCTGTTCGTCGGCCCCGCGCATGCGGGGGTGTTCCGGGTGCATGGGATACCAAGGCGTGTGATCGCGCGTCGGTCTCGCGCGTGCGGGGGTGTTCCGCAGTCGAGCCGAACAACTACCAGATCAGCATGTGTCGGCCCCGCGCCTGCGGGGGGGGTCCTCTCAGCTGTGATCCAGTCCGGGACCAGACTCTCCACCATGCTGATCTTGAGGTGCCCAGTGTCTGGGCCGATTTACCTGGCGTATCGGGGGCCTCCCATCGTGCGGCCGCCAGATTCACCCAAGTTCTCCCGCCAACCCCGCCCTTTTCACCAGCCTCCCCCAGCGCGGCGAACGTTCGAACTGCTGGGCAATCACCAGCCCCGTCGGAAGCAGCCCGTTCTCGCCTGCCACGGTCCTTGCCCACTCCCAGGCCGCACGCTGAAGCGCTCGCTCCCCCTCTGAAGACTGCTGCGAGGCCGACTCACCCGATGATCGTTCCGGCCGCGTTCCGAGGCGGGCAGCGGATTGCCGGACCTGACACATCAGCATCTCGTACGCCCCGATGAGCGCCAGACTCGGCCACCCCGCGATCAACCGAGCAATCACCGTCGGCTCCGCCACCGCCACATTGGCCCCAATACTGGCGAGACCGCTGACGATCAGCAACGCCCACGGCAGCAGACCACCACGCGAACCGTGCCGACTGGCCCGCAACAGCGACATCGAAGCCGCCACGATCGTGCCATCCACCGCCAACGGAATGAGCGCGGCGGCCAGCACATCCTCCCCATGCGCCAAGGCCAACTCGCGCATGTGCCGGAAGGACACCACAGCCGCGATCGCCGCCAGCACGAGGACCGCCCCGGTGGTCGTCCAGCGGATCCATCGATCCGCCGACAGCGGCTCCGCAACCGGCGAATCGATCGCCTCAGCTGGATGGTCCCCAGACCTGGATGGCGTTCTTGCAGGATCGACGACATCGGCAGGAGCAGCCACCGCGATCACCGCCCGTCCATCGCTCGCGCTGCCGACCCCGAGCGCCGCCGCGGCAGCCGACGGACCGCCTCGAGCTTCGCCTGCCGGCTCGGCTCCGATCGCTGAGCTGTAAGAACGCCCTGCTCAGAGGGCACATCGACGCGTTCCCTAGTTCTGTGTCCCTCGCAGGGGGCACTCGATCTTGATCAGCGGTTTAGGCCGCTGACCAGGGCAAACATCGCAAGTACGGGCGGGCCTCCAGTCTCACGGAGTCCCGCCCGTTCTCGTTGAAGCTCACTAGTTGTGGACCAACCGTGGACCATGATCGAGTTTCCCTCTGAACCTCGAACGGCGAGGCGGCTCCATGTCACTGGTGCTTCCTCAAACGGGACTGAGATTGACGCCGGCCAGCAGATCCCCAACTCGCCCGCGGTGCTGCTCACTCGCCAGCTGCCGTGATCGGCGCGGGATCGCCTGTGGCGCGCTAGCACGGACCTGCACCCGTCGTGGAAAGCTGCCCAACCGAAGATCCTCAAACCGGCAAAGACTAGTCGCTTGGAAAGAGCACCGATAGGCTTCGCGCTCCGGAGCGGCGTGCGCGTGCCTCGA
Organism: Nonomuraea sp. NPDC002799; assembly: GCF_053592075.1. Taxonomy (NCBI): domain Bacteria; kingdom Bacillati; phylum Actinomycetota; class Actinomycetes; order Streptosporangiales; family Streptosporangiaceae; genus Nonomuraea; species Nonomuraea sp. NPDC002799. The sequence continues at coordinate 26,139 of NZ_JBSFVA010000030.1, read as the reverse complement.
GACGCCGCGGTGTAACAGCAGCAGGCACCACGACGGCGGCGATGGCCGATGCGTCAACCAGTTCGTAGGCGTGGGCGTTAATGCAATCCGATAAGAACCGCCGCTGATCGACGGTTCTGGCTGCCCATCTCAAGCTCGACACCGATCGGGCGATTGAATGGAACTCTTCTCTACAGCCTCATGGACAGCCCGACTGCGGGGTCCTGCCGCTTCGGGCGGATGCTGGCCGCACTGCGGCTCTCCGGCCGGTCGCGGCCCGCGCCGCTTATGCAAGGCGTCGGAGTACAAATGCCGAGGCAACGTTCTGGACGTTCCATGATGGGATGAATGCATCACATCAATCCGGACGTTTGACGCAAATTGCGCAGATCGTGCGTTGTGTCGACTGAAGGTATCGGCTTGGGGTCGATCCACGTCTGCCGCAAAGGTTATGCTGAAGCATGGACTACGACGGCTTAGAGTTCTTGCGGGCTAGCGGTTGGCAAAATGCCGATGAAAACCATCCTGCCGGAAAAGGCCACTCAGGATATCGAATCGTCTGGCGCTCGCTAGCCTGGATGGTTTATCCAGAAGCAGTTTTTGGCTTTAGCAACATGCGCATCCGGATCGGTGTTGGCGATGTGGATATTGGTGGAATGGTTCTCACGAACGCCGTGCCGATGCGTGAACATGGTCAATGGATTCTTCCTCAGGAAATACACTCTTCCCCGCCTGGCGAGCAAGTCACATTCAGGAGCAAAGGGCCTGAAGTGATCGAGTTCAAAGCATGGCAGGAAACAGTTACGTCAATTTCGTTTGTGGAAATGCTCATGCGTACGGAGTCTAACGAAACGAAACCAATAGCCGTTGAGGGTCGCAAGGCAACAGCGAGCATGTTGACATTACTCCAATTTTCATTCGGACATAGAGTGGCTGCGGTTCCACTTGCAGAAGAAGTAGGTGAGGTTTTCCCCGACTGGCATTGGAACAGGTCACTCGCATCAGATTCGCTTGCGTGGGAGCCGCAACTCGACTTGCAGGGAGAGACTGCCACCGGATTACGCGATACGTTGAAACCACTAATCGACAACTGGCTCTCTCGTCGCGAGAGCAAACGCTCGGTTGTGCGTATAGCGTGTCAATGGTGGCAACTTGCAGCCGCTCAGTCTGATCTCGCCATAAAATACATAACCTTATGGCTAGTAGCAGAAGCACTTCTCGATCGGACACATATGGCCACGCGACTGCACTCGCTTTTGGGTTGCTCTCCAGGGATGTGGAAAAAACTCATTGACCGCCTGTATAGTCGCCGATGCAGGCTGGCTCACGGAGAAGATCGGGAGGCCGACGAAATGGAAATAGCGGAGATGCGCTGTCTAGCAGGCGTTCTTCTGTCCGCTGAGCTCTGTGCTACTCCGCTTCCTACCTATGCCACACAGCTGAAGAAGCTGGTCTCTGCCGCTGCCCCTTAGCGAGTGCTACTTGGCATTGTGCCTACTGGCCAATTGCCAATGCGTCCGCTACTGACTTGACAGCCTCGATCACTGCCGTGCCAGCGGTACCCGCCATGGTGGCGATGCCTGCAATCTTTTGCAAGGCAGACTTTATCTTCTGAGGGCTGTCGGCCTCATCTATTTCTGCACTTGCTACATCTAGATCAGTAGCAGAATCGGCATCCAGGTGTTCCCTTAATTGACTCACGGCGGACATGAGGTTACCTAGATTAACGCTCTGCGAGGTGTTCGATCCCGCGACGAAGGTATTGCCTTGCACAGTGTTATCACGACCAAACACGCCAGCCGCCTGGTCGTTGAATGTGAAGTTATCACCGGTATTCATTTCTAACCTTTCAAGAGTAACCGTACAGTTGATTGGGATGGCTTCGGTCTGCTGATGACTCGACCTATCTATGCTCTCAGCAAGGTCTTTCATCTGGCGCACAAGTCCCTTGCTTTCTCCGCGGAAGTCATCGGCCAGAAAAATAAGGTCATTAATCGGAAATTCAGCCACAGTAGCCACTATCCCCATTATATCAGGTTGCAGATACCCCTTTTTTCCTCGACGAGACAGGCGCTTGAGTTGAGACGCGAGAAAATCGCGCAGCAATCTGGAGTCGAAACCATCTGGGTAAGATCGCCGCGCGCGCAGAACGAGTCGCAGCGTCTCCAGTTGATGATACGTTCGAAATAGTTCCGTACGAATGAAACGAGCTTCATCAACGTGAAACTCTCTTCTGCGCAGAACAAAAGTTGCTATCGGACGAGCGCCTAGAATGGTGAAATTAGCCTGAAAGGCGATCTTATTACGGGCTGTATCGACTTCGTCGAGGAAGAAGAGTGGCCGGCCAGAACTTATAAACCGCGCCGTTTCGCTGCGGCCCTTACGAGTGGTTCTCTGCAGAAGGTCTGCCGCCAACATTTGATCGAACTCACGCAGCGGCCTCTCTTGCCCCGATATGCGCACGGGAAGATTGAAGATTCTTTGCGCCAATGCTGTGGCGGTGCGAGGTCCAACACCTTCCCTCCACTTGATCACAAACGCAAGATCGGCACGCCATGTTAGCCCAGTCGAGAGCAGTCGCCGATGGATCGGCTTAATCCATATCGATGATCGATCACTCCAGGCTGCTGCCGGGAACCTAATAAGAGGAGTTGCATCGATGAACGGCTGAGGGCCGCGCCATGGACGTGGTTCGGTGGTATCCAGCAGTGGGCGAACCACACCAACACCGCGGATAAATTCCCGACCTATATCTGGGTCGGGCCAACTCGGTCGAGACAATCGACCGGTGTCACGGCTGATGAGAAGTCTGAGATCAACGAATGGCACCTGGATAGTCAGGAAATGACTTCTCGTTAGACGAAGTTTCCTTGTCATGTGCACAGCATCCATATGTAGGCGCAACGGTCCCCTCGACTAACGATAGGGGACCGCCGGGGTAGAGTACGGTCCTTTGCCGTACATACGAGAATCGAACTCGCCCCACCGATGCCACAGTCACTGCATCATCGATAGTCGGCCCCAGCCGACCCGCATTTCCGGCCCTCAGCGCCCACAGCTAACCAAGGTACCGGACGTAGGCTAGCACACGTCCGAGTGGATTGAGCGTGATTTCTTAACTAGAGAAGAAATATGCAGGTCCTGGCCACGTATGTGGTGTCGTATGGTGGGAATGGCTCTGGCGCTTCGCGCGGAGCAGCTACAAGGAGGCGATGTCAGTGGCCCTGAGACCCGGTACACAAGTACGGTTCCGCGTGCGAGAAGGTGACCGTCTCGGGTCATCTTGGTCGATCCTTACAGTCAAGGGCAAGGGTGACGTATATGCGATACATCGCGAAGCTGGACACCTGCTCAAGACGTCCTTCCACGAATCTGGGCAATGGCACTTCTCGGTAACACGTGAAGGACGAGGTCGACTTCAACAAGGCGAGTCTCCTTATCTGGGCGTTGTAAAGGAGCACGGGGAGCTTGTCCCAGGGTGGATCCACGCGATGCGTATTACTGTGCCTCGGAGTGAACTTCGCGAGGGATACAACGAGCAGGTTAGTGAGAAGCCCGCCGTAGATATCCCTCCCCACCCCGAGATGGATGCGGTGTCAATAGATCTACTCCTGGGTAGTGAGCAAGCTGCGCCCCTTTATGTGGAGCATGCGTTCCCTGTAGCCTTTATGAGGCGTGGCGATGGAGGGCAGGCCATCGTCGTAGCACGTCCAATGTTGCTGGACGAGCCCATACCCATAGCGATGTCAACTCGTATCGCACAAGTGCGACGCGATCTGCGGCAGCAGGGATGGGACGGGACGTCTCCCACGCGAGCAGTGGTAATCGGTCATGATGAGAACGGAGGCTTCCATCGTCAGATTGAGATCGCAGTCGATCCTGATCCATCTTGATCGTGGAGAGTACCTGGCTCCCGTTTGCAAGCAGGCACTCATCGGCGAAGCCTCCAGACGCGTAGGGAGGCTCCGCCCGTTCTTCGTCGCCCTTTCCGCTTGAGGGCGTGCTCAGGCTTCTACCGAGTGGTTAGGTCTCGAGGGCGGCCTCGATTCGGAGATTGATCTGGCTGTCGCGCCCGTCGAGGCACTTGGCGTACCGCTTGAGGAGGACTTCCACGCTGTTGCCGGCGCGCTCCGCTACCACGGTCGCGTCGACACCTGCGTTTAGCCACGTGGAGAGGGCGGCGTGGCGGAGATCGTAGGGCTTTCCAGCGAGCGGCGAGGCGACCTGCTGCGGGGTCAAGGCGAAGCGGCGGGCCTCTTCCCAGGCCCGTGAGTAAGTTGAAGCGCCGAGAACGCCACCGCGTTCGTTGCGGAACAGCCGTCCGTCTGGGGCCGTGCCGAACTCTCGGAGGTGATCTCGCAGGATGCGAACCAGTTCGGGCGGGATCGGCACCGGTCGAACCTCGCGTTCCTCCCGCTGTTTGAGCCCGCGCTGGTCGTGTACGGTCCCGTTGTCTGTCCATTGCTTGCCACTGCTTGGGCGGGTGACTTCGAGAGTGAGCAGCCCCCATCCCTCCTCCGGCAGAAAGCAGTCGCTTTCTCGGAGCCCGATCGCCTCGGCTGGACGGAGGCCGGCGAAGTACAGGGTGGCGAAGAACGCCACGAGGCGGCGTCCTCGGGCACGATGCCAGCTACCCACATAGGAGAGTGCGCCTGCCGAAAATTGCGTCCGTCCAGTTCAAGCGGCGTGTGAGTATTCGTGGATGATTCCGCCGAGCCGGTCGTGTCGGCAGATGTTCAGGTCGATGATGCGCGCCGGTTCGGGGACGGCGCGGAGTGGAGCCGCCTGGTCGAGGGCTTGATGAGCGCGATGCTCGTTGTAGAAGCGTTCGTACTCGCCCAGGGCGTGGCGTAGGTGGCGTTCGTTCCAGAGCAGGCAGCGGTCCAGGAGTTCGCGGCGGCAGGTTTGCACCCATCGCTCCATGATGGAGTTCATCCGTGGCATCCGGATGCCGGTGAGTACGGTCTGGATCCTGGCTTCGGCGAGGATCTCGTCTATGCGTGCGGGGAACTTGCCGTCACGGTCTCGGATCAGGAAGCGTGCCCGGCAGCTCGCGTCCTCCAGGTCCATGATGAGGTTCCTTATCGTCTGGGTCACCCAGGCCGCGGTGGGGTGAGTGGTGGTGCCAAGCACGCGGATGCGCCTGGTGGCGTGCTCGATGACGGCGAGGATGTATTGGCGCTGTCCTTTGAGGGTGACGGTTTCGATGAAGTCGCAAGCCAGGAGTGCGTCGGCTTGTGATCGTAGGAAGCCGGCCCAGGTGGTGGAGGCCCGCTCGGGTGCTGGGTCGATGCCTTCCTGTCGGAGAATCTCCCAGACCGTGGACGGTGCGACCTTCAGTCCGAGCGTGGTGAGCTCGCCGTGCACTCGCCGATAGCCCCAGGATGGGTTCTCTCGGACCAAGCGCAGGATGAGCGTGCGGATGGAGCGGACCGTGGGCGGGCGCCCTCGCCGCTTCGGCCGGCAGGTACGGGCATGCTGCTGCTTCACGATCTCGCGGTGCCAGCGCAGGATGGTGTCCGGGCGGACGACAAGCCGCAGCCGACGCAGGACGGCTCGGGGCAGTGAGGTCAGGAGCGCGGATAAGAACAGGCGGTCTTCAGGGGCGAACCTTACCCGTACATCGGCGCCGAGCTGCCGCTGAAGGACCATGATCTGGTGACGCAGAGCGAGAATCTCGACATCCTTGTCACGATCACTCATCGGCAGTAGCCGCAGTGCGGCGAACGCGTTCGTGACGGTGAAATACGCCAGGCGAAGAAGCACGACCGATCATCATGCCGCACACAGTTTCCTGCCTGGACGGGTGGAGACCGCCTATGCCAGTCTGGGCTTCGCAAGGCCATGACCTGGCCGGACGGGATTGTCGGCAGGCGCAAGGCCGCCGCCCGCCACCAAGCCGCCACCGATCCCGCCTGGCAAGACGACTACCGCCGCTGGCGGCCCATGGTCGAACGCGCCGTGGCCTGGCTGGTCGCCCGAGGCAACCGCCACCTGCGCTACCGCGGCACCGCTGCCAACCACCGCTGGCTCCACCACCGCGGCGCCGCCCTCAACCTCCGCCGCCTGATCAATCTCGGACTCACCCGCAGCAGAGGCATCTGGACTCTCGCCCCGATCACTCCATAACAAGAGGGTGAGCCAGCTCACGCCGACTCACTCATCAAGATCTTCAGGACACTCCTAGCCGGCTCTAACCGGCTGCCGTCCGACAGTGTCCCCGCGCCGGTGTCTCTGGCTGCGCTCGGGTCAGCCTGACCGGCGTCGTCGTGGCCATCCTGCGGTCGGTCCGCGCTTACGCGGCCACCACCAGCGCAGCACGAGGCGGCCGTCCGGCGGTGTCGGGCAGGCGGTGCAGGGCCGGGCACGGGCGAGCTGATGGAGGCGGTGGCATCCGCGAGTCGCACCTCGCGACCTGACCGGCACATGCTCGGCCTGCCGCTGGGAACGGGAACCGCTGCACCAGAACAGCGCCCAGCCGGATCAGTGGACGTGGGCGCGGGGAAGATCTTGAGAGCTGAGAAGTCGCTGCAGGCGTTCCATGCCTGTCTGGAGGCTCTGGTCGTCCAGGGCATAGGACAGGCGGAGGCAGCCCGGAGCGCCGAAGGCTTCGCCGGGCAGCAGGGCAACTGAAGCTTCATCCAGGATAAATGTGGCCAGCTCGGCGGTGTTCGCGAAGGAGCGGCCGAGGATGGTCCGGGTGAGCAGGCGCTCAACGGAGGGGAAGCAGTAGAAGGCGCCAACGGGGGTGGGACAGTCGACCCCGCGGATTCCCTGGAGAACGTCAACCATGAGCCGGCGCCGCCGATCGTAGGCGGCCAGTACGTCGGCGAAGCCTGGGCGACCGCTACGCAGCGCCACCACGGCGGCGGCCTGGGCGACGTTGGCGACGTTGGACGACATGTGGGATTGCAGGTTGATCGCTGCCTTGACCGCCGCGTGGGGACCGTAGAGCCAACCGACGCGCCAGCCCGTCATGCCATACGTCTTCGACACGCCGCCGATGACGATGCAATGCTCGGCCACCTCGGGGGCCGCCACGGGCATGGACTGGGCCACCGCTCCGTCATAAACCAGATGCTGGTAGATCTCATCGCTGATCACCCAGATGCCGCGCTGTGCCGCCCATACGCCGATCGCCCGAGTCTCTTCCGGCGTGTAGACGGTGCCGGTCGGATTCGCGGGAGAGCCGAAGAACAGCACCTTGGTCCGTGGCGACAGGTGTGCGTCCAAAAGCTCGGGTGTCACCTTGTAGTCCATGCGGCTGTCAGTGGCAACCGCGATCGGCGTCGCGCCGGCAAGCCGTACGGCCTCGGGATAGGTGGTCCAGTAAGGGGCGGGAATGAGAGCCTCATCGCCACCGTCGAGCAGGACCATGCAGGCGAGATAGACCGCCTGCTTGGCGCCGTTCGTCACAAGGATGGCGCTGTCGTCAATGTTGAGGCCGGTATCGGTGAGGACGGTCTGGGCGATGGCTTGCCGCAAATCCGGCAGCCCGGCCGCGGAGGTGTATCGATGATTGACCGGATCGGTGCAAGCCCGCTGGGCGGCTTCCACAATGTGGTCAGGGGTGGGAAAGTCGGGCTCCCCGGCGCCGAAGCTTACAATGCGGTGTCCCGCTGCTCGCAGTTCGGCTGCGCGCGATGAGACCGCCATGGTCGCAGACCCCGCTATGGCACCTGCTCGTTCGCTCAACTTGATAGACATGGTTCCTCCACTCACAAGGACAAATCGGCGAGGGCATTGAGAAAGAAGTCGTTCTCATCGGGGTGTCCGACGCTCACGCGCAACCAGCTGGCCGGGCCCAGATCACGGACGAGAACGCCGCGTTCGGCCAGCCGCGCCGCCACTTGCGAGGAGTCGGCTCCGGTGTCGAAGAAAAGGAAGTTTGCATCACTCGGTGCTACGTCGTGACCAGCGTCGATCAGCGCACTGCGCATTCTCGTGCGCTCGGAGAGGATGACCGGGATGTGAGCCAGCAGGTCGTCGGCGTGCTCGAGTGCGGCGAGCGCGACCGCCACTGTCAGCGTGGACAGGTGGTACGGCAGCGCGACGACCCGCAGAGGCTCCAGCACGTTCGGTGAGGCGAGCAGAAAGCCCATCCGGATCCCGGCGAGACCGAACGCCTTCGACATGGTCCGGGAGATCACCAGCTGAGGGTGCTCGGCGAGGAGCGCGGCCTGGCAGCCTACGCTGGAGAACTCGACGTAGGCTTCGTCGAGCACGACCAGCCCTGGTGCCGTACGCAGGATGGCGTCCAGCGTCGCGAGGTCCAGAGGTGTTCCTGTCGGATTGTTGGGCGCGCAGAGAAAGATGATGTCAGGTCTGTGCCGTTGGACGGCGGCGATGGCCATCTCATGATCGAGGGCGAAGTCCGGTCCCCGGGTCGCGGACGTCCATCGGGTTCCGGTCACCCTAGCGACGTTCTGGTGCATGGAGTAGCTGGGCCCGAATCCGAGAGCAGAGCGTCCAGGGCCGCCGTAGGCCTGGAGTAGGTGCTGTAACACCTCGTTGGAGCCGTTACCAGCCCAGACCATGTCGGGGCTTACGCCTTGGCCGACATACCGTGCCAGCGCGGTCCGCAGCGCCGTCAGGTCGGTGTCCGGATAGCGATTGGCGTGCGCCAACGCGTGATTCGCGGCGGCGTGCAGCGCCTCAAGGTGGCGTCCCATGAGCGGAAACGGGGACTCGTTGTTGTTCAGCGGCGCCGCTGGAGCGACTGCGGAGGGGAAGGGGTGCGTGTCGTACGGCCGAGTCGTCCGCAAGTCGTCGCGGACAAGCAGGGGTGGCATTCATTCTCCGGTTGCGTCTGGCGATCCATTGATGCGCGCGAGGAGGCGATGCATGGAGGTCGTCCAGTTGCTTTCCAACTCGCGGATGGCCGTGGCCAGGTCTTGTTCTGCCAGGGCCGCGGCGATGCGCTTGTGCTGGAGGACCGATTCCCGGGCGGTGTCAGGATCGCCGAGATAGGCATGTTCGTAGCGATGGATGACGCGCTTGGAGTCCTGGATCATGTCAAGGAGCCGGCCATTGGGGCAGGACGCCAGCAGGCACGCGTGCCACTCGTCATCGGCGCGCTGTGTGTCGCGCGCGTCCCCGGCGGGCATCATCTGCTCGGCCAGTTCGATGAGTTGCGGAGCGCGTTCGGCGAGTTCCCCAAGGTCGGAGAGCTTCATCGCGAACACTTCGAGGTTCGCGATGATCGGATAGGCCTCGCGGACATCCTTCTCGCTGAGTGTTGAGACGTAGTAGCCCCGATTCGGGCGGGCGTCGAGGATGCCCTCCTGCGCCAGGCTTGCCAGCGCTTCGCGAAGCGGGGTCCGGCTCACGCCGATCTCCGTGGCGAGATGGACTTCGTTGATGCGGGAGCCCACCGGATATTTGCCCTTGAGAAGGCGATCGAGAATGTCGTCTCGGACTTGCTCGCGCAAGAGTCTGCGATCGATCGCCACTGCGCCTCCAGGCTCTGCTCTAGGGTGTCGAGAAGAGAATACTACATACTGAACTCAGAGTGCATTCGCGTGACTCTGACTCCGACTCATCCACCTATACCTGCGGAGGCCGCTCCATGCCCCGTTTTGCCCTCCATCAATCACTCAAAGTCACGAATAGGTTGACGTTGAGTGACGACCTGTATGACGCTCCCCGGCGGTTTCACCGGACCTTGCCGGGTTATACGCGTACGCCCCTGGTGGATGTGCCGGATCTCGCGCGACGGATGGGGGTGGGGCGCGTGCTGGTCAAGAACGAGCAGTCCCGGCTCGGCCTGCCCTCGTTCAAGATCCTCGGTTCGTCCTGGGGCATCCACCGCACGCTGTGTGAACGCCTTGGCCTCGACCCCTCCGCCACGTTCGAAGAGCTCCGCCAGGCCGCCGGGCCGGTACGTGATCACGTACTGACCTGCGCGACGGACGGCAATCACGGCAGGGCCGTGGCCCATATCGCCGCGCTCCTCGGCCTGCGCGCGCTCATCTACGTGCCGCTCGATGTGTCGGCGTCGCGGGCGGCGGCCATCGAGGGCGAAGGAGCCCAGGTTGTCCGGGTGTTCGCGAGCTACGACGACGCGGTGCGCTACGCCGCGGCCCAAGCCGATCACGATCCACGCACCATCCTGATCTCCGACACCGCCTGGCCCGGATACGAGACAGTGCCGAAACGCGTGATCGAGGGATATTCGACGATCTTTCAGGAGTTCGACGAGCAGGTCGGCGAGCTGGGTCTCGATCCCGCCCAAGCCGTGGATCTGGCAGTCGTGCCTGCGGGGGTGGGGGCCTTCGCCGCGGCGGTCGGCCTGCACTTCGGCGGGCGCCCGGCTACGCGCATCGCCACGGTGGAACCCGACAGGGCCGACTGTGTGCACCGTTCACTGTCCGCGGGAGAGCGCATCACGGTGCCGGGACCGCACCACTCGATCATGGCGGGCCTGAACTGTGGCGAGACCAGCGTGGTGGCCTGGCCGGTCCTGGTCGAGACGGTGGACGCCACTCTCACGGTTGACGACGAAGCCGCGCGCGATGCCATGCGGATACTGGCCGAGTGTGGGATCGAGTCGGGAGAAAGCGGTGCCGCTTCGCTCGCAGGCGCCCTGCTGGCGACGACCAACCCCGACCTTCGCGCCGGCCTTGGGCTGACGCCGCGCAGTGCCATCCTGCTGCTGAACACCGAGGGCGCCAGTGACCGCGAGAGCTATTTGCGCACCGTAGAAGGTATGGCCGCCTCCAGCGGCTGACCGCCCGTGCCCGGAGCGTGTGAGATTCGGACGCCCCGGTTCCTGATTTTTCGCCAGGACAAATAGGCTCCCCCATCTTCTTGACAACGGTCGCCAGGCATCTGCATTCTGTGTTCAGAGCGCACATCTAGGGGCCTGCCTCAACTGCTCGCATCCCCGACGGCCGACTCCGGCCTTCTCGACGAAACAAAGATGGGATGAATATATTGCTGCGCACGAGAGGCCTGGCGGCCGTCGGCATGGCCCGCTCGGTCATGTCCCGTTTTTACTCCCCGGCCACAAAGGCGATCTTCAGGGAGAGCCCGAGACACGTGCCGCGGGCCGAGCCTGTGCTCGTGAAGTAAAGCAAGCGAAGGAAACCACCTTGCTCCGTTACCTCACGAGCCGCGTCGCACAGGCGGTGCTGGTCCTCGTCGGCGCGACCTTCACCATCTTCGTCATAACCTTCGCTCTGCCGGGCGATCCCGTACAGGCGCTGGCCGGTGAGCGTGCCGCCGACCCGGCGTTCGCGGAGGCGATCCGCGCCAGATATCACCTCGACGACCCGTTGCTCATGCAGTACGGCCGTTTCCTGCTCGGAGTCGTTCAAGGCGACTTGGGGCAGACATTCAGCGGGCAGGACGTGGCCCAGATGCTCAGTGAACGGATCGGGGTCAGCGCGCAACTCGCCGCCGTCGCCCTGGCGTTTCAGATTCTCGTCGGAATGGGCGCCGGAATCCTGTCCGCTCTGCGCCGCAACGGCATCGCCGACACCGGAGTGCGCATCTTCACCCTCGCCGGACTATCCATCCCCTTCTTCGTGACCGCGTTCATCCTCCAGCTCGTTGTGGGCGTGAAGCTGGGCTGGCTGCCCGTGGCCGGATCGCAGGACGGACTGCTCAGCTACATCCTGCCTGGGCTTGTGCTCGGATCACTCTCCACCGCCTACGTCGCACGGCTGACCCGAGGTCAGCTCAACGAGGCGCTGCGCGAGGACTACGTGCGCATGGCCACCGCGAAGGGGGTCACCAGGGTCCGGGTCGTGGTGCACCACGCCCTGCGTAACAGCCTCATTCCGGTAGTGACCTTCCTCGGCCTGGAGGTGGGCGCGCTCCTCAGCGGCGCCGTCATCACCGAGAGCATCTTCAATCTCCCCGGCATGGGCCAGGCCATGGCGCGTGCCGTCTATCTGGGCGAGCGCACCACAGTGGTGGGCATCGTCACCGTCTTCGTCCTCGTCTACGTGATCGTGAACCTGGTCGTCGACCTGCTGTACGCCGTACTCGACCCGAGGATTCGTTATGCCTGAGCTCGCTACGGTCAGTGACATACCGCAGCGAACCGCGGAGCCGCGACGGAGGCGGCCGGCGGTCTGGCGCAGGTTGTCGCGCAGTCCGTTGTTCTTCCTGTCCGCCGTTCTGCTCTTGATCATGGCGGCCATGGCCGTCGCGCCGGGTCTTCTGTCGCCGGCCGATCCATACCAGTGCGACCTCGGCTCAACGCTCGCCGGAGCGGATGCCGGACACTGGTTCGGCCGCGATCTGCAGGGCTGCGACGTGTTCTCGCGCAGCGTGTACGGCGCGCGGGCGAGCCTCGGCATCGGCGTCGCCGTCTCCCTGTTGACCGGTCTCATCGGCGGCGTCATCGGCGCCGCGGCCGGATACTTCGGCGGCTGGGTCGACGGCGCCCTGTCAAGGGTCATCGAGATCTTCCTGGCCATCCCGCTGCTGCTGGGCGCCAGCGTCCTGCTCACGCTGTTCGGCACGTCGGACAGCGGCGCCTGGATGGTGATCATCGCGCTGATGGTGCACGGCTGGCCGCAGGTCGCCCGGATCACCCGTTCGTCGGTGATGGAAGCGAAGCAGCATGACTACGTGCTGGCCGCGGCGGCCATCGGCTGCTCACGATTCAGGGCGCTGGCCCGGCACGTGGTGCCGAACAGCCTCGGTCCGTGGCTGGTGGTCGTGACGACGAATCTCGGCGTGTTCATCACCTACGAGTCCATCATCTCGATGCTCGGGGTCGGGCTGCGCCCCCCGACGATCTCGTGGGGGCAGATGATCCACGACGCCCAGGCGCGGTTCCTGGAGGCTCCGCTACCGCTGCTGGGCCCGGCGTTGTTCCTCAGCGTCACTGTCTTGGCGGTCATCCTGCTCGGCGACGTCGTCCGGGATGCGATCGACCCGAGAGGGGCATCGTGACCAACGAACATCTGCTTGCCGTCGACGACCTGCGGGTCGAGTTCGCCGGCGATGACAGGTCCGTGCGAGTACTGCGCGGCGTGAGCTGGCATGTGGAGCGCGGAGAGACTCTCGCGGTTCTCGGGGAGTCGGGGTCGGGCAAGAGCATGACCGCCCAGGTGATCATGGGAATCCTGGACACCCCGCCGGCCAAGATCACTGGCGGCAGCGTGTACTGGGGCGGTCGCGACCTGCTTCGCCTGCCGGAGGCCGAGAGGCGCAAGGTGCGCGGCGAGGGCATCGCCATGGTTTTCCAGGACTCGTTGTCCGCGCTCAACCCCGTCGTACGCGTAGGGCCGCAGATCGGCGAGACCCTACGCACCCGCCTCGGCCTGTCCCGGGCCCAGGCGAAGGAAAAGGCGGTCGAGCTGATGCGGCAGGTCCGCATCCCGGACGCGGAGAAGCGCTACCGCCAGTACCCGCATCAGTTCTCCGGGGGAATGCGGCAGCGTGCCGTGATCGCGATGGCGCTGGCGCTCTCGCCGCAGGTGCTGATCGCGGACGAGCCCACAACCGCGCTGGACGCGACCGTGCAGGTTCAGATCCTTCGCCTGCTCCAGACGTTGCAGAGCGAACTGTCCATGGGGCTGGTGCTGATCACTCACGACTTCGGCGCCGTCGCCTCGGTCGCGGACCGGGTGGTGGTCATGTATGCCGGCCGGGTCGTGGAGTCGGGCGCGGTGCGTGACATCTTCGGCCGTCCTGCACATCCGTACACCAGAGCGCTGCTTGAGGCGGTCCCGCGGGCCGACCGCCGGGCCGGGCAGCTCGCAGCCCTGCCCGGACAGCCGCCGGTGCTGGGCACGGAGACGGACGGCTGCCCCTTCCGCTTTCGCTGTGCTCTCGCTCACGCCGCGTGCGAAGAGCGCGAGCCGGAGCTGAGCGAGCACGCGCAAGGCCGTTGGAGCGCCTGTCATCTGGGAAAGGAGCTGATCGCCGATGTGCTCCCAGCCAATTCTTGAGGTCACGGACGTCGCGCGCCATTACCCGGCAGGGCGTCGCTGGCCGAGGGGCCAAGCGTCACAGGTGCATGCCGTCGACGGTGTGTCCTTCACCTTGGGAGAGCGGGAGACGCTCGGCCTGGTCGGCGAATCCGGTTGCGGGAAGTCCACGCTGGGCCGGATTCTGGTCGCGCTCGACAGGCCCACGTCCGGCGCCGTCACCTACCGCGGTGAGGACATTCACCGGCTCAGCCGAGCCGGCTTGAAGGCGCTGCGGCGCAAGATCCAGATTATTCTGCAAGACCCGTACACCAGCCTGGACCCCCGCATGACGGTGGGTGACATCGTCGCCGAGCCGCTGGTGGTGCATGGGGAGGGGACGGCTGCTGAGCGCAGGCGCCGGACCCGGGAACTGTTCGACCTGATCGGCCTCAATCCCGATCACATCAACCGCTATCCACACGAGTTCTCCGGCGGCCAGCGCCAGCGCGTCGGCATCGCCCGCGCGCTCGTGCTCGGTCCGGAGATCGTCGTCTGCGACGAGCCGGTCTCGGCGCTGGACGTCTCGATCCAGGCGCAGGTCCTCAACCTGCTGGCGGATCTGCAGGAACGCATGAACCTGTCCTACATCTTCATTGCCCACGACCTGGCCGTCGTCCGCCAGATCAGCCATCGGGTGGCCGTCATGTACCTGGGAAAGATCATCGAGATAGGGGCCGAGGACGCCGTCTACGGCGAGCCAGGACACCCGTACACCCAGGCGCTGCTGTCCGCCGCCTTGCCGACGGACCCGCGCCTGGCCCAGGAGCAAGACGTGATCATGCTTGAGGGCGATCCCCCCAGCCCGACGGCGCCCCCGAGCGGCTGCCGCTTCCGCACTCGCTGCTGGAAAGCGGAGGACGTGTGCGCGGCGCACGAGCCCAGGCTGATGGAGGGCATGGACGCACGTCACCGTACGGCGTGTCACTTCGTCGGTCCCATCCGGACGCTCTCCGGACACCAAGCCATCTCGTAACCATTTTTTGCACACCATTCAGGAGGAAAAGTGAACAATCCCCCCAACGACCGGCAGTACGCCGTGCGCGCCGCCCGTGTGCTGGACCCTGAGTCAGGCGAGTACTACGAGAACGCGAGCGTCGTCGTAGCCGACGGCCGGATTGTGTCCGTCGTTGACACCCCGCCTGCCGACGCCGAGGTCGTCGACATGGGCCGGCTGACTCTCATGCCCGGTCTCGTGGACTGCCACACCCACATGCTGCTGCGCCCCGAAGACCAGGTGTGGCCGCCGGCGATCCTGTTCAAGACGCAGGTCTACCGGGTGATCGAGGGGGTCGCGGCGTGTGACCGGGCTCTGCAGATCGGTTTCACCAGCGCTCGTGACACCGACAACGAACAGGTCTGGCACGGTGACACCGCGCTGCGGGACGCCATCGAGGAGGGCATCATCCCCGGGCCGAGGATGGCCGTGGCCTCCGACGGCATCTCCATCACCGGCGGTGACATGCGCATCGACGACAAGGTCAACCCCGAGCTGAACCTGCCCGACGTCGCGGGGATGGTGGACACCCGGGACGAGCTGATCAAGGAGGTCCGCCGCCAGATCAAGATCGGCGCGGACTGGGTCAAGATCTACGCGACCAGCACGCGCAAGGATGTCGAGCCGGAGGAACTGGAGCCACTCCACCAGTTCACCGAGGAGGACATCGCCGCCGTGGTCGCCGAGGCCAAGCGGTACCGGCGCGACGTCGCCGCGCACGCCTACGGCAAGGACGGCGCTCAGGCCGCGATCCGCGGCGGCGTCCGCACACTGGAGCACGGCCCGCTCCTCACGGAGGAGGACCTGCAGGCGATGCTCGAGTTCGGCACCTACTGGGTGCCGACCATGGGCACGTATTACAAGCGCCAGCACACCGAGTTCGACAGGCGCTTCGTCAAAAGGCACGAAGGAGCTTTCAAGCGCGGCCTCGAACTCGGTGTCAAGATCGCTTTCGGCACCGACGTCGGCTCCTTCCCCCACGGCGAGCAGATGGACGAGTTCAGCCTGATGGTGCAGTACGGCATGAAGCCGCTGGACGCGATCAGGTCGGCCACCGTGGTGGCGGCAGACGTGCTGCGCAAGCAGGGACAGATCGGCACGCTCGCCGCCGGCGCTCACGCCGACCTCATCGCTGTCGACGGCGATCCCGTCCAGGACATCGAGGCGCTCAAGCGGGTGGCGTTCGTCATGAAGGGTGGTCTGGTCCACCGCGACGACCTCACCGTATCCGCGAAGGCTTCCGAGCTTCTGTGGACGCCGGTCCGCTGAACTCCCTGAGATGAGGCGAAGGGCCATGACCCGGTCACCCGGTGAGCTGGTGGTATATGCCGGGCTCCTGCGTACGGACCCCTGGGCGGCAGCCCCGGGTCCCGCGTGGCTGCTCATCAAGGACGGTCGTTTCGCGGAGATCGTCCCCGGCCCGACCAGGCCGGCCGAATGGCCCGACGCCTGTCCCACCCTCGACCTCGGGCAGGCGGTGGTCTCCCCCGGTCTCGTGGACTCCCACGTTCACCTGACCGAGTTCGGGGATGGAACCGGAGAAGAGGTCTCGGCGGCGCTCACCATGCATGAGCGAGTGGAACTGGGCATCAAGAACGCCCGGACCGCGCTGCGTGCGGGCATCACCACCGTCGCCGACTGCGGCGGCCAGCCGGAAGCCGTATTCGCGGTGCGTGCCAGGGCTGCCGACCTGGCCGGCTGCTCCCGGACGCTGGTGGCCGCAGCACCGATCACGACGGTACGCGGACACACCTGGCGCTTCGGCGGAGAGGCGGCGGACGCGGGTGACGTGGTGGAGCTGGCCACGCGGTTCGCCGCAGCTGGAGCCGACTTCCTCAAGATCATGGCCTCCGGCGGCGGCACCCCTGGTGCACCGGCTTGGGAGCCCAGCTTTCCCCAGGAGACGCTCCGAGCCGCCGTCGACACGGCCGCGGCGCTCGGCCGTCCGCTGAAAGTCCACTGCCTGTCGGCCGACTCCATGCGATCCGCCCTCGCGGCGGGTGTCACGCTCATGGAACACGGGAAGTTCCGCACAGCACAGGAGGACGGCAGCGGCTTCGACCCGGCTGTCGCCGAATCGCTCGCCCACGCCGGCGCGGTCATCTGTCCCACCCTTTCCGTCGGTCACCATGTGCTCGCCGCGCCACCCGCGGCCTCCGGGGACGTGGGCAGACTGTGGCGAAGGCGTCATCCCCACGACCTGGAAGACTTTCGGCGCCTGGTGAGCGGCGGCGTCCGGATGGTGGGCGGCACGGACGCGGGCTGGCGCTTCACCCCTTTCGACGCGTTGCCCACCGAACTGCGGCTCATGGCCGGCGCGGGGATGAGCAACCGGGACACCCTGGCCGCGGCGACCACCCACGCTGCCGCCGCACTCGGCATGGGCAACCGTCTCGGCCGGATCGCACCCGGATATCTGGCAGATTTCATCGCGACGGACGGCGATCCCGTGCGGGATCTGACCGCGCTCGACCGGATCCTCGCCGTGGCACGTGACGGGCAGGTCACCCGGTGAGCCAGGACGACCCGATGTGCATCCTGCTCGGCTGGCAGGCGGCCGCGCGGGAAGCCGGCGATCCGCAGACGGAACTCATGTCGCTGGGCACCGTCGGTCCGGCCGGCGACCCCAGCCTGCGCACCGTCGCGGTGAAGCTCATGGCCGACCGCCGGATCGGCTTCGTCACCGACAGCCGTTCCGGCAAGGCGCAGGACATCTCCGCCCATCCCCAGGTGGCGGTGCTGTTCACCTGGATGTCGCTGCGCCGTCAGGTCAGCGTGCGTGGCCGAGCGGTTCGCATGAGCACGGCGGAAGCGAATCGTGAGTTTCGCCGCCGATCCCGGCTCGCCCAGCTCGGGAGCTGGGCGAGCCACCAGTCCGCGCCCATCGCGGACCGCAGCGTCCTGGACGCCGCCATGGCCGCGGCCACCCGCCGCTGGCCGGAGGGCACACCCGTGCCCGTGCCCACGCACTGGGCCGGATATGTGATCACTCCGGTGGAGTACGAGTTCGTCCAGGCGGGTCGCCCCGATCGCCTGCACATACGTGATCGGTTTCGGCTCGTCGGGGACACCTGGATACGGCAGGCGCTCAGTTCCTGAGCTTGTTAGATCGGAAGTTAGACATGAAACGTCGAGAGCTCCTGGCCGGTGCCGTGCCCACGGTGATCGTCGGTGCGGCAGGTGGCCTGGGCAGTCCGGACGGCGACGGCATCCGCGTACGTGAGATGGGCAGCTACTACGTCGGCGGACGCTCGATGACGCTCACCGGTGCCGCGCCTCGGGACGCCTTCGTTGCCGAGGGGCAGCCCCCGGTTCGGGTAGATCCCAACGGCGACTTCGAAACAGGACAGGTCTATGTCCAGTATGTGCGTCTGGTGCGCCCTCGCAGTTCACTGCCACTGCTCATGTGGCACGGCGGTGGCCTGAGCGGCGCCTGCTTCGAGACCACGCCGGATGGGCGGCCGGGGTGGCAGCAACTTTTCCTGGCCGAGGGGCATGACGTCCATCTGACCGACGGGTTCGCGGGAGGCCGCGCCCCGTGGCAACGCTACCCGGAGATCGCCCCGGCCGAACCGGTGTTCCGTACAAAGCAACAACTCTGGGAATTGTTCCGCATCGGGCCCGCCGGCTCCTATGCCACCGATCCGGCTGATCGCCGGCCGTACCCGGACACGCTGTTCCCCGTGGCAGCCTTCGACGAGTTCGTCAAGCAGGTGGTACCGCGTTTTCGCACCTACGATCAGTCGACCCAGGCCGGCTATGAAGCCCTGGTCGCCAAGGTCGGGCCCAGTGTGATCCTCTCCCACAGTGCGGCCGGCCCGCTCGGCTACGCGGTGACCATCGCCGCTCCCGACCAGGTCCGTGCGCACGTCGCGATCGAACCGTCCGGTGCCCCCGACCCGTCGACCGTCGATTTCAGGAAGCTGCGCCGGATTCCGCACCTCGTCATCTGGGGCGACCATTTGGATGCGGATGACTCATGGGGCGAGTTGTACGCCTCCGCCCGTCGCTTTCACGATGCGCTGCGAGCGGCCGGAGGACGGTCCACCTGGATCGACCTTCCGGATCACGGTTACTCCGGCAACTCACACATGATCATGATGGATCGCAGCGCGGACAGAGTGGCTCATACGATCACCTCCTGGCTGGAGGACAACGTCAAGGGCTAGCGGAAGCCGCCTTGACGGAGTGAGCGTGCCCGCGCGGCAGCGGGTGCTGCCGGTCAACATCATCTTTATATGAATACAGAATTCAGCTTATCGCCTGTCGGCCACGACAGCAGTGGCCAAAGACTCATAGGTGGACCCATGATCTCGCCCTTTCGAGCCATCGCGACGGTCGTCGTCGCATCAGCATTGCTGACGTCGACCGCTTCGTGTTCAGGCGCCGACTCCCCGAACAGCGACCCCGAGCAGTTCTCCACGGCGATCCTGGAACCGTCATCGCTGATGCCGGCCAATTACTCGGAGGTCTACGGCGCCGAAATCGTGTCCGCCCTGTTCACTCCGTTGGTGACCTTCGACATCAAAACCAACGAAACCCAGATGCAGGTCGCGGAGAACATCGAGACCACGGACAACATCGTCTGGAAGATCAAGCTGAAGGACGGCTGGACTTTCCACAACGGCGAGAAAGTGACCGCCAAGTCCTTCGCCGACGCCTGGAACTTCGCGGTCAAGAAGGACTCCGCGCAGCTGAACGCCTATGTCTTCGGGGACATCTCCGGGTACAAGGAGACTGTCTCCGGTGCCGCCTCATCGATGTCGGGCCTGAAAGCGATCGATGATCAACATCTCGAGGTCAAGCTGGTCCGGCCGTCATCGCAGTTCCGGCAACTGCTGGGCTATCCGGCCTTCTCTCCGCTACCGAAGGTCGCCTACGAAAACCCCAAGGACTTCGAGCAGCAGCCGATCGGCAACGGGCCGTTCATGATGAACGGCGCCTGGGTGCACGACCAGACGATCAAACTGAGCCGTTACAACTCCTACGGTGGCACGAAGGCGAAGGCGGCCGCTGTCACCTACCGGATCTACCAGAGCTTTGACACCGCATACAACGACCTCCTCGCCGGCAACCTCGACATCTTGCGGGCGATCCCGACCGCGAAGGTCAACGAGGCGAAGCAACTCCTCGGTGAGCGTTTCCAGGAGTCGCCCAGTGGGCGGATGGAATATCTCGGCTTCCCGGTGGCCAACGAGAAGTTCAAGGAGGCCGGCGTACGGAAGGCCATCTCCATGGCGATCGATCGCGACGCGATCATCAAGGCGATCTTCCTCAACACGCGCACCCGAGCGACCGGCTATGTGCCACCGGTCGTACCGCGCGCGGCCGCCGACGCTTGTGGCGCCAGCTGTAAGCACGACGCCGCGGCGGCGAAAACGATGTTCCAGGCGGCGGGCGGGATCCCGGGCAACACGTTCACCATCGGCTACAACAGCGATGCACCTGAGAACAAGGAGTGGGTGGAGGCCGTGGCGCGGCAGGTGTCGAGCGCCCTCGGCGTCGATGTCAAGATCAATGCCTACCCCAAGCTGTCCGTGCTGCTGGACGACCTGGGCGCGGGCAAGGTGGACACCGCCTTTCGCACGGCATGGACCTTCTACTTCCCCAGCATCGCGAACTATCTCAAGCCGCTGTACGTCAAGGGCGCCGGCGAAAACTTCTCTCAGTACCACAACCAGAAGTTCGAAGACCTTCTTGGGGAGGGGGACTCCGCGGCAGATCCCCTGCAGGCCGACGAGAAGTATCTCCAGGCCGAAAAGGTCCTGCTCGACGACATGCCCTACATTCCCCTGTGGTACCAGGGAATCATCTCCGGACACTCCGCCCGGGTCAGTGACGTGATCGTCGATCCGTTCCGCCGCCTGCGTGTCGAATCCGTGACGGTCAAGTGATCGCTCTCACCCGCAAATGAAAGCGCTGGGAATCTGTACCGCTTCAAAACTCGTACACGTGGTCTGAGCTGGTGTTTCGTCGGGCCTGTCAGGCGGCCCGGTGGTACTCGTTGATGGCTCCGCTGAGCACCTTCGGCGCTGAATCCGGCCTTCCAGCGGCACCACGACGTCCTCGTCTTGATCGGGTGGGCGTTGTTGGCGGGACTGGTGCGGGCGGTGCGCGTTGTAGTGCTCGGCGTACTCGTTCAGAACCGATCGCAGATGGCGTTCGTCGTAGATCAGCATCAGCGCATTCGGCTCGGACGGTGCGCACCCAGCGTTCGGCGTAGCAGTTGACTCGGGGCGTCCGCGGCGGAGTCTTCACCACCGTGACACCAGCCCTGGCAAAGATCTCCTCGAAAACGGAGGTGAACTTGGTATCCCGGTCACGGATAAGGAACCGGAACGAGGTGGCCCTGTGCCCGAGGTCCATGAGCAGGTTGCGGGCCTGCTGGGCCGTCCAGGCGCCGGTGGGATGGGCAGTCACGCCCAGGATGTGAACGCGTCGTGTTTCTACCTCCATGACGAACAGGACGTACAGGCGTTTCAAGAAGATCGTGTCGATGTGGAAGAAGTCACAGGCGAGCAGTCCTTTCGCGTGCAGCCGTAGAAACGTCCGCCAAGAGGTGTCGAGGCTTCGTGGCGCCGGCCGGTGTCGGTGTGAACGCAGGATCCGGCGCACGGTCGCCTCGCTAACCTGCAAGCCGAGGCGAACCAGCTCACCATGTACCCGCCGGTACCCCCACCTGGGGTTCTCGCGGGCCAGACGGAGGACCAGATCCTGGATATCCTTGCTTTGTTCCGGGACGGCCAGTGCGGTGGGGGTAAATCCATGCGCGTTTGATCAAACGCCTATGCCAGGCCAATAAGGTGCCTGGGGTGACCAGCCGGTGAGCTCGCAGCGCCGTCGGCAGGAAACGGGCCAACGCCGCCAGGAGGGCCCGATCGGCCCAGTCCGGCTTCGGCCGGACGATCTGCCGTTTCAACACGGCCACCTCATGCCGGAGCACCATGATCTCGGCGTCTTTGGACGCCTGACTACGCCCCAGCAACACCAGCCAGCCAAACACTCGAATCAAGGTCAGATACAGCAGACGAACCGGCACAGACCGCGATCTTGCCCGCGAGGCCTCTGGAGGTCAAAGCCGCAGATCAGGCGCCACCCGATGAGTTATGAAGCGGCACAAGCGCGACATCGCACAGTGGACCCGTACGAGCGCGGCGGCCGTTTCGAGCCTGCTGCAGGGGCTGGAGCACCGCAGTCTCGTCGAGCGCCGAATGGAGCGCGGCGACGTGAGTGGCAAGCGCGTTCATGCGACGCCGACCGGCGTCGCATGAACGCTGGGCTGGACATCGCGATGGCCGCCCTCGAGGAGACGATTCTCGGCCCGTTGGACCAGGCCGAGCGGCTGACCCTGCACGCCTTGCTCCGGAAGATCACGGCAGAACCGCCGCATCCGACTCGGCCGTAGCGTTATTTCACTTCCTTGCGCGCCGCGCGGGCCGTGCCGAGCAGCAAAGGGATGACGATCCACAGGGCGGTCGATGCGGCGAGGCGGGCGGGGGCGACATGCGCCCAGTCGCCGGTGGACAGCGAGGCGGTGGTTCTGTTCAGGTCGAGCCATTCCGCGATCGTCGCGCCTGTGCCGCCGAGCGTGGCGACGGCGCTCCACAGGCCGGTGCTCGCCAGGCAGACGACGATCGCCGCGGGAGCGTTGAGCAGGAGTGCGCCCAGGGCCAATCCCATCAAGACGAAGAGCACGTTGGTGGTCGTCCAACCGGCCAGGGTGGCGAAGGTGGCGTTCCAGTGGGCGGGCGTGTGCCGTACGGCGCCGGCGAGCGCGGTCGCGGGGACCGCGACGAGCAGGGCGAACAGGCTTGCTGCCACTGCCACGAGCACGTTCGGGATCAGCTTGGCGGCCATCACCCGCCGGCGGCGGGGTTCGAGCGCGAAGGTGGTCAGCGCGGTGCGTTGGCTCCACTCGTTCGTCACGGTGAGGATCGCGAGCACCGGCAGGAGGGTGGCGTAGCCGATGCCGGCCGTCCAGACCAGGCGTCGCAGGTCGGGGCCCAGATACAGGCCGCGGCCGACGATCGCCCCGACCGTCAGGCAGAGCAGGACCGCGGTGAGGATCATGGAGCTGCGGGTGTCGAAGAGCTTGCGGCTCTCGACGGTCAGCAGGCGGTGGAAGGGCGTGGTCATGCGAGGCTCCGATCGGTGTTCGCGGTCAGCTCCAGGAAGGTCTGCTCCAGGCTGCGGCCGTGGTTGAGCTCGGCGATGGAGCCCTGGACGAGCACGCGCCCGCGGCCGATCACCACGATGTGGTCGGCCACCTGCTCCACCTCGTGCAGGAGATGGGAGCTCAGCAGAACGGCGCAGCCCGCGTCGGCAAGGTCGCGCAGCAGCGCGCGCATCCAGTGAATCCCCTGCGGGTCCAGGCCGTTGACCGGCTCGTCCAGGACGAGCGCACGAGGCTTGCCGAGCAGCGCGTGCGCGATGCCTAGCCGCTGTCGCATGCCGAGGGAGTAGGACCCGACGGCGCGCCGCCCTTCCGCGCGGGTCAGGCCGACCAGGTCGAGCACTTCGTCGACGCGCACCCTGGGCAGTCCCAGGACGATCGCGCCGAGGGTCAGGGTCTCGCGCCCACTGCGGCCGGGGTGCAGTGCGTTGGCGTCGAGCAGCGTACCCACTTGGGAGGCCGGGTGCTCCAGTTCTTGGTACGGGAGCCTGAACACGGTGGCCGACCCGGAGGTGGCCCGGCCGAGCCCCAGCAGGATGCGCAGCGCGGTGGATTTGCCCGCGCCATTAGGGCCGACGAAACCCGTGACGCTGCCCGGCTCGACGGTGAAGGACACGTCCTCGAGCGCCCGCACGTCTTTGTAGGTCTTGCTTACATGGCTGAACTCAATCACGGACCAAGTTCATCGCAAGTACGGCGCTCACTCATCGGAGCCAGGTCGAGCATCGGGTAGCCCTAGGGCGGTAGTGCCATCGACCCAGGTCGCTAAGGGCACGGTCGCGGCTTTCCTATGCTTGAACCCGTGTACGACCATCAGCCGCCACTCGACCGCTGGGGCAGCGCGCTGCGTTACCTCGCGGCCGTGGCGCCGATGCTGTTCTACGGCGCGATCTGGGCCTGGGTCCTCCCGCAGCATCCGGATCGGCTGCCGCGCGCGCTGCTCGACGTGGGTCTGAGCGTGCTGGGGCTGGTCCTGATGCGGTCGCGGCGTCGGTGGCCGTGGCAGATCGCCGCGGTGACCGTATTGCTGACCGCCCTGTCCAGCATGGCGACCGGGCCCGCCCAGGTGGCGTACGTGTCGCTGTGCACGCACCGCCGCCGGCGGCAGATCGTCCCGATCGCGTTTCTGTTCTGGGCCTGTACGGGCGTGTACGCGCTCTCCGGCGGCACAACGCAGCAGGCCGTTGTCAGCCTGACCACCAGCACCGCGATCCTCGGCGGGCTGACCATCTTCGGTCTCTACCTACGCTCGCTGCGCGATGCCGACCTGGCCGCCGACCGGGCGGAACTACAGCGCATCGAACAGGCCAAACTGGCCGAACGTGCGAAGATCGCCCACGAGATGCACGACGCCCTGGCCCATCGCATGTCACTGCTGGCGATGCTCGCCGGCGGCCTGGCTTACCGAACAGACCTCGGCCCCGAGGAAATGAGGCAGACCGCGCAGGTTATCCAGGAGAACGCCCACCAGTCGCTCAACGAGCTTCGCACCGTGCTCGGCACCCTCCACGCCGGTGGCGCCACTGCGGCCCCGCAGCCGACCCTGGCCGACCTGCGGGACCTGTTCCACGAGGTACGGGCCGCCGGGCAGAAGGTCATCGTGGCCGACGCCATCGAACAACACGACCTGCTGCCCACGCAGACCGGGCGCAACGCGTACCGAGTCGTCCAAGAGGCGCTCACCAACGCGCGAAAGCACGCACCAGCCAGCAGCGTAACCGTCGAGCTGAACGGGCGGCCGGGTGACGCGCTGCACATCCACGTGACCAACCCGGCCTCTTTCGGGGCAGCCGCCGGTCCCGGCGGAAGAATTGGCCTGGTGGGCCTGGGCGAACGGGTCCGTCTGGCGGGCGGCACGATGACACATGACCACCAGAACGGGCGGTTCATCCTCGATGTCCGACTGCCGTGGAAGGGTTGACCCGTGATCCGAGTGGTGATCGTGGACGACGACCCGATGGTGCGTACGGGCCTGCGCCTCATCCTGGGCGGCGAGTCCGACATGAAGATCGTCGGCGAGGCGGGCAACGGCCGCGAGGCGGTGGGCGTGATCCGCGAGTTGCGGCCCTGCGTCGTGCTGATGGACATCCGCATGCCCGGCCAGGACGGCCTGGTCACGACCGAGACGCTGCTGTCCTGGCCGGAGCCGTCGCGGATCCTGATCCTGACCGCCTTCGACGCCGACGACATGGTGCTGCGTGCGCTCCGCCTTGGCGCCGCCGGGTTCCTGCTCAAGGACACCCCGCCGGGCAAGATGGTCGAGGCGGTTCGCACCGTGGCCGCCGGCGAGCCGGTGCTGTCACCGAGCGTCACTCACCAGGTGATCGCGGCCGCCACAGGCGGGCACGAGCCACACCGCGAGGAGGCCCATCGGGAGCTGGCCAAGCTGACCGACCGGGAACGGCAGGTGGCCGTCGAGGTGGCCAGAGGACGTTCCAACGCCGAGATCGCACAGGGACTCTATATGAGCGTCGCCACGGTCAAGGCCAACATCACCCGCATCTTCGCCAAGCTCGGCACCGACAACCGTGTTCAGGTCGCCATGAAGGTCCGCGACGCCGGACTACTCTGATCCCCGCTGCGGCCAGTTCCTCGATCGGGCACTATGGGGCCACCGCCGCCCGCAACCCGCGAATAACTAATAGAGCGTCCAATTTGGGCCACTTGACCGAGGCGATGAGCCTGCGCGGGACGCGCAGGTCAAAGTACGCGCCGTAGCTTGAGGGCGTCTTCCTTGTCCTTGTCGGACGGCAAGCTGTAGCGCCGGATGGTCTCCAGGCGGGCGTGGCCAAGGATCTCGGCAACCAGGACCAGGTCAGTCTTGCCGCGGACCAGAGTGGTGGCGAGCGTGTGACGCAGGACGTGCGCGGTGGCGGGATCGTCCAGGCCGGCCGTCTGGGCGATTTCGGCCACGGCGCGCAGCCAGCGGATGCGGGCGCGCTCGGCCAGCGCGCGTGGCGCGTTCTTAGAGGGCATTTGGTTTGCCCATGTTTGTGTTAGTACGTTCCTCGCCAGGTTGGTGTCGCCTCGTCCGTTATGCGCTTGCTGGCATTGTCGATCAT
>NZ_JBSFVA010000029.1:74170-137796 GCF_053592075.1 Nonomuraea sp. NPDC002799 | reverse complement strand
TTCACGAACATCGCGTTCACGTTGCTCCGCAACCGCGACTCCTCACCCGCCAGCCGCACCGCCTCACGGTGCACCTCGTCGAAGGCCCGCGCGACCTCGCCGATCTCGTCGTGCGTGTCCACGCCGATCGGGATCACGGGGCCGACCGAGCCGTCGCCGCTCTCGCGCAACTGCTGGACGGTCTCGGGCAGGCGGTGCCCGGCGATGTCGAGTGCCTCGTGGCGCAGCTTGCGCAGCGGCCTGATGAGCGAGCGGGCGATGAGCGAGATGATCGCGAGCACCACGATCAGCAGCAGCAGGATGAGGCCGCCGGAGATCAGCGCCGAGCGGTTGGCGCCCTCCTCCAGCGCGCGGGCGCGCAGGATGACGGAGGAGGCCAGGTCCTTCTCCACGCTCCGCAGTGCGTCGATCTTGCCGGTGCTGACGTCGAACCACGTGGCCACGTCCCGGTCGGGCCGCACGCCGATGCTCAGCTCCTTGCCCTCCGACGACTGGGCCATGGCCCGCAACCGGAACAGGTCGGTCTGGTCGACGTCCCGGCCCACGACCGTGTTGCGGTAGAGCTCAAGCTGATCGAGGTTGGCCAGCGTGGCGAAGAGCGTCTCCTCGCTCTCCTCGCGCGACTTGGCGTCGGTGAGCGAGTCGAACTCGCCGCTGTCGAAGCCCTTCTTGTCCAGCGCGCTGGCCAGGATGCCGCGCTGCTTGGAGGCCTGCTCCTTGGCCCTGGCGATGGCGGCCATCGAGCTGGCGCTGTGGGAGACCTCGTCGTCGACGGCGACCTGGCCGACCTGGTCGTGGAACTGCAGGAGGGTCGCGATGATCTGCGAGTACTTCTGGATCATCGGCAGCGGCTGGATCTTGCCGTTGACGGCGGTGTCGCGCAGCGTCGGGATCTCCTCCAGCCGGCGCAACACCGGCCGGATGGCCTCGGCATGGGTGTCCGCGAGCCCCTGAGCCCGCTGCTTGGCCTCCTCGATGAGCGCGTTCACACCGCTGTAGGTCGTGCGGAGCTGGGCCTCGCGGTTCTCCGGCCGGCCCTGGGCGATGTAGAGGGCGGTTTCGTCGCGTTCGAAGGACAGCTCGTGCGTGACGGCCCCGAGCTGCTCGCTGAGCTCGGCGACCTCTCGGAGAGTCTGGTAGGTGCTGGCGTCACTGAGCGAGGTGATCACATTCAGTCCGCCCAGGCCCACGGCCACGGCCGTGGGTACGACGATCAACGCGACAAGACGCGATCGCACGTGCCAGTTGCCCAGCCCGAACCTTCGTGAAGGAGGGTTGGACAGCCGTCGCCTCTCATGCCCGTGCGGCTCGCGGTCAGCGGAAGCTTCAGCGCTCTGCGTTCTCACTTGCCTTCGCAACCTCTCGCCCTGAGGGAAATTCTCGGTGACCATGCAGGTAAATGCACGTGGGGGCAAATATGTACGTCGAGATATGCGCTATTTGAGCACACGGGTTGGCAAGGGCCAACCACTATTAGTGCTCCATTGGGGCGTTTATCCCGAAGTGTCCAGAAAATACGACAGAATCGGTGTAGACCCGCCCCTATCTGCTGAAACAGGCAATGAGAGATCGCCCCACAAGCCACTTCCTGACCCGTGGAAAGCGCCGAACGGGCAGCCCCATCAGCATCCGAAACCTCGCATGTCACCTCCTTCCCCAAACCGGACAAACGTCGAGGATTTTCCGCACGTCAATTTTTACGATAGAGCCGGAAACGGGCATTGCAACTACAACTGTTACGTTCGCGATAATGTCCGCCAATTAGGTGCTACCGTCGATCCCTGTTGTGCGTCAGGCACACAGCCCCCGGGAGCAGAAGCCACCCGGTTCCCCCCTGGCTCCATCTGAAGGGAGTCCCTGACATGAGGCTTGGCCGTTCCGCCAGGGCCGCCATCATCGGGTTCGCTTTGACACTCGGCGCCGCAGCGTGCAGCACGGGCGGGGCAACGACCGCCAGCGCGCCGCCGTCCGCCTCCGCAGGCGGACTGGAGAAGATCAAGATCAAGGTGGCCACGCTGCCGGCCATCGACAGTGCCGCCCTGTACGTAGCCATCGACCAGAAGCTCTTCGAGGCCGAAGGCCTGGAGGTCACCCCGCAGGTGGTCCAGGCAGCGCCCGAAGCCATCCCCATGCTGCTCAAGGGCGAGATCGACGCCATGTTCGGCAACTACGTGTCGATGTTCGCCGCCCACGACAAGGGCGCGCTGAAACTGCGGATTTTGGCCGAAGGCTCCCGCGCCGCCCCCGACTCGCTCAGCATCATGGCGCTGCCCGCATCGCCCATCAAGACGCCCAAGGACCTCGAAGGCAAGACGATCAACGTCAACGTCCTGCACAACTTCCAGGAACTGGCACTCACCCAGGTGCTCAAGGCCAACAACGTGGACCCCGGGACGATCAAATACGTCCAGGTGACCTTCCAGAACATCATGCCGTCGTGGAAGGGCGGCCAGATCGACGCCGCGTACCTGGGCGAGCCCCTGGTCACGGCGGCGACGTCCTCGATGGGCGCGCGCAAGATCCTCGACCCGGCCTCGGGCCCCGCGGCCGAGTTCCCGATCTCCGGCTACGTCAGCACCCAGGACTTCTACGACAAGAACCCGAAGGTCTCGGCGGCGTTCCAGCGTGCCATCCACAACGCGGCCAAGCTGATGGAGAACAACCGTGAGGCGGTGGCCAAGGTGCTGCCCAACTTCACCCAGATCGACGCGGCCACCGCGGCCACCGTCACGTTCCCGTACTTCTCCAGCAACGACAATCCGGTCCGCCTCCAGCGGGTGGCCGACTGGATGCTGGAGGCCAAGTGGCTCACCAAGGCGATCGACGTCAAGACGCTGATGTCGCCGACCACCTCCGGGTGAGCACTCGCACACTGTCCCGTCCCCGCCCGGCGTCCACGGCCACGCGCTGGTCGCGCTGGTCGCGCCGGGCGGCCGGGGCATTCGCCTTCGCCGCGCTGATCGAGCTGCTCAGCCGGACGGGTCTGGCCGACCCCGAGTTCCTGCCGCCCGCCACCGAGATCGCCGGGCGGGCGGCGGTCCTGGTTTCCGATCCCGCCTTCCGCGCGCACGCCCTGACGAGCCTGCTCGCCTGGGCGATCGGGCTCGGCGTCGCGGCGGTCGTCGCGGTGCCGCTCGGCCTGCTGCTCGGCAGTGTGCCGATCATCGACGCCGCCACCCGCTCGGTCGTGGAGTTCCTGCGGCCGATCCCGTCGGTGGCGCTGATCCCGCTGGTCGCCCTGCTGATCGGCACGGGCCTGCAGCTCCGCGTCACGCTGGTGGTCTACGCCGCGCTGTGGCCGATCCTCTACAACACGATGTACGGCCTGCGCGGCGTCGACCCGCTGGCCAAGGAGTCGCTCAGGGCGTACGGCTTCGGGCCGCTCGCGGTGCTGCTGCGGGTCTCGCTGCCGTCCTCGGCGCCCTTCATCGCCACCGGGCTCCGGCTGGCCGCCGGGGTGGCCCTCATCCTGACCGTCAGCACCGAGGTGGTCGCCGGGCGGGGCGAGGGCATCGGGGTGTTCATCTTCTTCGCCGGTCTCGCCGTGCCCGCGCGGATGACCGACATCCTGGCCGGAGTGCTCTGGGTCGGGCTGTTCGGCGTGGTGGTGAACGCGCTGCTGGTCGCGATCGAGCGGCGGGCGTTCGGCTGGCACCACGCGCGGTTGGGAGGCGGCGGATGAAGGCCACGGCCGAGACCGTGCGGCAGGCGGGCGCCGTGCGGGTGGCGGGGACCGCCCGGCGCAGGGGTGTGCGGACGGCCGCGTTCCGGTGGCTGGTGCTCATCGTGCTCGTCCTCGCCTGGGAGGCGGGCACGAGGGCGGCCGGCAACGTGTTCTTCCCCGCGCCCAGCCTGATCGTGACCCGGATGCACACGATGTGGTTCTCCGGGCCGCCCGGCACGCTGTTCCTGACGGACGCCGCCATCGGCGACCTCCTGCCGAGCCTGGGCCGGATGGCCGCCGGGTTCGCGGGCGGCGCGCTGGCCGGCGTCGTGCTCGGGCTGGCGCTGGGGCTTTCCGTGCGGGCCTACGACTATCTCGACGGCGTGCTGCAGTTCCTGCGGGCGATCCCGCCGCCCGCGCTGGTGACCGTGTTCCTGGTGTTGTTCGGGTTCGGGCTGCGGATGCAGCTCGCGTTCATCATGTTCAGCGTCGTGTGGCCGGTGTTGCTCAACACCGCCGACGGCGCCCGCTCGGTGGAGCCGCTGCACCTGCAGACCTGCCGGGTGTTCCGGTTGTCCCGGGCCGAACGGCTCCTGCTGGTGATCCTGCCGTCGGCGCTGCCGAAGATGTTCGCCGGGTTACGGCTCGCCCTGTCACTGTCACTGATCGTCATGGTCTTCTCCGAGTTGCTGCCCGGCACCACCAACGGCATCGGCTTCCAGCTCACCGCCGCGTACTCGATGTTCGACCTGCCCGCCATGTGGGCCGGGATCGTGCTGCTCGGCGTGCTCGGCTACCTGCTCAACGAGCTCTTCCTGATCGCCGAACGGCGGGTGCTCGCCTGGCACCACGCCGCCCAGCACGCGGTTGGCTAGAGTCGCGCTGTGCGGACGATGATCGTGGGTGGCGGCATCGGCGGGCTCACCACCGCGTTGAGCCTGGCGGCCGCGGGGCTGGACTGCGTGGTCGTCGAGGCCACGAGCGCGCTGCGGCCGCTCGGCGTGGGGATCAACCTGCAGCCGCACGCCGTACGCGAGCTGACGGAGCTCGGGCTGGGCGCGGAGCTCGCGGCGATGGGCGTGGAGACGAGCTTCATGACCTTCGCCGACCGTCACGGCAACGTCATCCTGGCCTTACCCCGCGGGCGGTCGGCCGGCTACCGGTGGCCGCAGTACAGCGTCCACCGGGGCGAGCTGCAGATGATGTTGCTCGCGGCCGTCGAGGAGCGGGTGGGCCCGGTGCGCACGGGCACCCGGTTCGAGGGCTTCGAGCAGGACGGCGACGGGGTGCTGGTCACGCTGCGGCGCGGCGGGCAGGTGTGGCGGGAGCGGGTGGACGTGCTGGTCGGCGCCGACGGCGTGCAGTCGGCGGTGCGCGCCAGGCTGCATCCGTCCGGTGATCCGCTGTTGTGGGCGGGGATCAGGATGTGGCGCGGTGTGGCGGAGGCCGACCGCGTCCTGGACGGCGCGACGGTGCTGGTCGGGGGCTCGAACTTGGCCGGAAAGTTCGTGACTTATCACATTTCGGCAGGCAATCCTCGGCTGGTGAACTGGGTGGCCGAGGTGAAGGTGGCCGAGCCGGGAGCGGTAACGGACGCGGATTGGTCCCGCGAGGGCCTTTTGCCTGATGTGCTGACGCATTTCGCTGACTGGACGTACGCGCTCGCGGACATACCGTCTCTGCTCGCCACCACGAAGCGCATCCTCGAATATCCGATGGTCGACCGCGACCCGCTGCCTTATTGGGGCGAGGGCCGGGTGACCCTGCTGGGCGACGCGGCCCATCCGATGTATCCCATCGGCTCGAACGGCGGGTCGCAGGCCGTCCTCGACGCCCGGGTGCTGGCCAGATGCCTGGCGGCGTACGACGATCCGGACGGGGCGCTGAAGGCGTACGAGGCGGAGCGGCGGCCGCCCACGTCGGCGCTGGCGCTGTCCCACCGGGCGCTGCCGATCGAGGAGACGATCAAGCTGGTCACCGAGCGGGCGCCGGGCGGGTTCGCCGACGTCGCGCAGGTGCTGACGGCGGCGGAGCTGGCCGCCATGGCGGACGCGCAGCGCCGCATCTCGGACGCCGACGTGCGGGCTTTGAACGAGCGGGAGTCGTGGAGCGTCAGAATTCCGCACTCTTCCGGCCCATGACATCGGCGGATGCGTGCGAGTAGGATTCCGCCCTGAATAGGTTTACCTGACTGACATGTCCAGCATTTCCCGCTCCGATAGAGTGGTTTTACGGCCCGGACATAGTCGCCGTGCTCCCGCGGTCTCGCCCCTAGGAATTCCATGCTCGAGATAGACAGCCTCTCCCACGTTTACGGTGGCGGGAGTCCTAACGCGCACCACGCCATCGAAGGGCTCAACCTGAGCGTCGCCGAGGGCGAGCTGCTGTGCATCGTCGGGCCGTCGGGCTGCGGAAAGTCGACCCTGCTGCGTTCGATCGCGGGCCTGATCACGCCGACCGGCGGCCAGGTCAGGGTCGAGGGCCAGCTCGTGCGCCAGACGC
This sequence comes from Nonomuraea sp. NPDC002799, assembly GCF_053592075.1. Lineage (NCBI taxonomy): Bacteria > Bacillati > Actinomycetota > Actinomycetes > Streptosporangiales > Streptosporangiaceae > Nonomuraea > Nonomuraea sp. NPDC002799. Next base: position 131,630 of record NZ_JBSFVA010000029.1, on the reverse strand, counting down.
CGGACAACCTCGCCGTCGTCTTCCAGGACTACAGCCGCTCCTTGTTCCCGTGGATGTCGGTGGCCGACAACGTCGCGCTGCCGCTGCGCCGCCGCAACATGGACAAGCGCCAGCGCCGCGAGGCCGCCGCCGAGGCTCTGGAGTCGGTGGGGCTGGAGGGCGCGGGCCGCAAATACCCGTTCCAGCTCTCGGGCGGCATGCAGCAGCGGGTCGCCATCGCGCGGGCGCTGGCCTACCGGCCGACGCTGATGCTGATGGACGAGCCGTTCGGCTCGGTGGACGCGCAGACCAGGGAGGACCTGGAGGACCTCGTCCTCAAGGTGCGCGGGCACCACCAGATGACGATCGTGCTCATCACGCACGACATCGACGAGAGCGTTTACGTGGGCGACCGGGTCGTGGTGCTGTCCAAGGCGCCGGCGCACGTGGTGGGCGACCTGAAGGTGGACCTGCCCGGGCCGCGCGACCAGATCACCACGCGTGAGCACCCCGACTTCGTGCACCTGCGCGCCGAGGTGGGCCGTCTCGTGCGCGGCCACGCCACCGTCTGACCCAGTGGTTCCAGCGAGGCCGCGGCCCGGTGACACGCGTCGAGTCGCGGTCGCCGGGCCGGGCGGTCCTCGTGCGGGTCAGGACGTGCCGTTGATCAGGGCCTCGGCCAGGTAGGGGCTGAACGTCCCGGCCGGGGTCTGCGGCGGCGCGATGCCGCACTGGCCGTCGGAGTCACCCGGCACCTTGACCCAGAGCAGGTATTCGGCGCCGCTCGTCTGCCGCGTCGGCGCGACGCCCAGCTTCCTGTTCGGCGGGTTGCACCAGTTGTCCTGCGGCGTGGCGTCCGTGTACGGGCCGTTGCCGTTCCGGCTGGTGTCGATCACGTACTTCTTGGCGCCCACCGTCGCGGTCAGGTAGCCGTTGACCTCGTCCGCGTAGGTCGTGCTGACGCCGGTGGTGAGGTAGTTGGAAACGTTCACGGAGAAGCCCCGGGTGTGGGCGATGCCCGACTTGACCAGGATGGGCGCCAGGTCAGGGGGCTGGATCCAGGTGGCGTTGCCCGCGTCGAGGTAGACCCAGGCGTTCGGGGCCTGGGCGCGCAGCACCTGGGTGGCGTCCAGCAGGATCGCGTACTGGTCGTCGGGGTTCTTGCCCTGCGCGCGCAGGCACTCGGCGGCGGGGACCGCGTCGGGCTCCAGCACCACGAGGGCGTGCCTGGTGCCGATCGCCTGCGCGAACGCGGTGATCCACGCGTGATAGCCCGCCGCGTCACCCGCGCCGCCGCCCGACTGACCCGCGCACGCGTCCCGGTTGGGGATGTTGTACGCCACCAGCATCGGCAGCCGGTCCTGGGCCTGCGCCGCGCCGACGTAGGTGTCCACGGCCAGCGTGAGGTCGCCGAACCAGCCGCCGAACCATTCGAAGATCGGCTTGCTCGCGATGTGCGCGTTGATGGCGTCCGCCGTCGTGCCGGGGTTGGCGGTGGCCCACTTGGCGGGGTTGGACAGGCTGGAGACGTACAGGGCGGTCGGCCGGGTGGTCTGCGTCTCCAGCAGCGACACGTTGTCGAAGCGGACCACCGGGGCGCCGCCGGACCCGCCGAGCTGGAAGGTCACCTCGGCGGCCGTGCTGGTGGCCGCGGCGGCCACGAACGGGATGCTGTAGCGCTTGCTCGCCGTGGTCAGCTGGACGCCGGTGGCCAGCGACTGGTTGGAGCTGGGCGTGGCGACGTACTGGACGGTGGCGCGGGCCTGGAAGGCGGTGGTGGCGTAGGCGTCGAAGGAGAGCGTGTAGCTCTTGCCCGGGTTCAGGGCGGCGGTGGTGGGGGCGGCCACCATGGCGTCCCACGGGTTGGCGACGACACTCGTCACGTTCACCCGCATGCGGCCGGATTCGGCCGCGACCGTCGTCTGGCCGATCGCGGTCCACGGGGTGGTGGAGCCGGTGAAGGCGCCGTTCGCGATGAGCTGGGTCGCGGCTGAGGCGGCCTGCGGAAGGACGGTGGCGGTGACGGTCAGGAAGGCGGCGGTGACGGTCAGGATGGCGGCTGACGCCGCGGTCGTGCCTGCGCGGAATCGCACGTGATCACCTTTCGGCGGGTATCGCCGCTGATCATTACTGACTCGTCCTGACAAGGTCAAGAGGTCCCGTGAGCGATATGATCATTTCCGCGGAAGTACTTCAAAGTTCTAAGGATGAGATTGTCGAAGCAATCTCGGATCGGCGCCATCGCCCGAGCCGTACAGGATCTGCAGGACGCGACGGACGTCGTCGAGGAGCTCGCCGCCCGCCGTCTGGGCATCAACCGCACGGATCTGCGCAGCCTCGGCCGGTTGAGCGTGCGCGGACCGCTCACGGCGAGCGAGCTGGCCGAGGCGGCCGGGCTGACCGGCGGCGCGATGACCACCGTCATCGACCGGCTGGAACGCTCCGGGCTGGCCCAGCGGGAGCGCGATCCGGCGGATCGGCGGCGGGTGCTCGTGCGGCCGACCGAGCACGCGCAGCGGCTCGGCGCGGAGATCTGGGGGCCCGTCATGGCCGACGCCCAGGCGGAGCTGGGCCGGCTCAGCGTCGCCGAGCTGGAGGTGATCGAGCGCTTCCTGGAGCTGGCGCTGCGGAACCAGCAGCGGCACATGGACCGCCTGCGGGCGGATCCGCGACCGTGAGCGACCGCGAAAGACGGCCATGAGAGACGACCGCCCAGCGCGACAGTGAGGCGCGACCGTGAGGCGTGATCGCGAAGCGCGACCGTGAGGCGTGACCGCGAAGCGTGACCGTGAGGCGTGACCGCGAAGCGTGACCGCGAGACGCCGCCGGGCCGGGTGCTCCCGGCGGCATCTGGGCGCCCTTATACGGGCGTGTGCATCTGGCGGGTCAGGGCGTGCTCCACCAAGGTGATCAGAGTCCCCTTGACGGAGTCGCGCTGCCGCGCGTCCAGCCGCACGATCGGGGTGTGGCCGCCGATCGACAGAGCCTCGCGGAGTTCGTCCTCCGCGTGCGCGAACTGGCCGTCCCAGCCGTTGATGCCGACCACGAACGGCAGCTTGGCCTCTTCGAAGTAGTCGATGGCCGGGAAGCTGTCCGCCAGGCGGCGGGTGTCCACGAGCACGACCGCCCCGATGGCACCTTTGACCAGGTCGTCCCACATGAACCAGAACCGGTGTTGTCCGGGCGTGCCGAACAGGTACAGGATCAGTTCACGGTCGAGCGAAACCCGGCCGAAGTCCATGGCGACCGTCGTGGTCGTCTTGTTCGGCGTGAGGGAGACGTCGTCGACGTGCGCCGAGGCGTCCGTCATGACGGCTTCTGTGGTGAGCGGCAGGATCTCCGACACCGCACCCACGAACGTCGTCTTACCCACGCCGAAGCCCCCAGCCACGACGATCTTCGTCGAGGTTAGGCCGGGGCTAGAGCCTGCGAAGTCCACTGAGCACCCTTTCGAGCAAGTTGAGGTCCGGCTTTCCCGCGTCCAGCGCAGGCTGGTGCACGCGGATCAGGCCCTCCGACGCCATGTCGGCGATCAGCACCCGGACCACACCAAGCGGCTGGCGTAACAGGGCGGAGATCTCGGCAACCGACCTGACATTCCGGGTCAGTTGAATGATCGCCTGATACTCCGGACTCAGTAGGGAAATGTCTTGATATTCCGACGTCACGGAGGACACCAATGCCTCCATGGCGAACTTCATCCGCGGCGCGGTGCGCCCCCCGGTCACGGCATAGGGCCGTACCAGGGAACTCGGCTTCTGCGGACGGGGAGCCGCCGGATGCGGCGGAGTGCTATCACCAGCCCAACCCTGACCTGTCACCATGATCTCCTGTCACCGCCCGGCTAGCGGGGACGGGTCGCTTGCAGCTCTGCGCGTACGGCCGGAGTGAGCACCTGTCCTGCCCGCTCGACCAGCAGGGTCATCTGGTAGGCCACCAGGCCCATGTCACAGTCGGGCGCGGCCAGGACCGCCAAACAGGAACCGTCACTGATGGACATGATCATCAGTAGTCCGCGTTGCATCTCGATGACGGTCTGGCTGACCATACCGCCTTCGAAGACCCGCGCGGCGCCTTGAGTCAAGCTGATCACACCTGAGGCCACCGCCGCGAGCTGATCGGCCCGATCCTTGGGGAAACCCTCGGAGAAGGCCAGCGGCAGACCGTCAGACGACACCACGACCGTGTGAGCGACACCTGGCACGTTGTTCACGAAGTCAGTGATCAACCAGCTTATGCCACGCGCGCCCTGGCTCATTTCTCTCATTTGTCCTCCTCATTCTCGTCTCCCCGGGTGAACGCTCGCCCTTGCCGGACACCCTGCTGGAAGCTGGAGAGCCGGCTGCGCAGCCGCTCGGGTGAGATCTGCGGCGCCGGTGACTGTGCCTGGGGCTCGGCGAGGCTGGCCGTACCTGGGACCAGGTTGGCCTTGGGAACGCGGCGGGGCAGCCCCGAAGGCGTCGTGCCGCCCTGGGCGGGCTGCGCGGCGGCCTGCGCGGCCTGGAAACCGGAGTCGGCGGGCGAGGACCAGGTGGCCCCGGCGCCCGACTGGCCCGGCGTGCGCCGCGGCAGCGGGGACGCGCCCGGCGCCGGACCGGCCGCGGGCTGCGCCCGAGGCGCCGCCGGTGGCGGTGGTGGCATGTCCGCGGGAATGGCCGGGTGGATGGCGGTGATCTCCGGCTCGGGCTCGGCGTACGGCCTGAACTGCTCGGGCTCGGGCTCGGGTCGCCGGAACCAGTCGGAGCCCACCGACGAGAAGATCGGCAGGAACTCCTCGCTCTGCTCCTCCATGGAGGAGCCGCGCACCACGGGCAGCGGCCCGGTCATGTCCTGCGAGGAGTAGTCGCCCGGCCCGAACCGGCTGTAGTCGGTCGGCCCGCTCTGCTGGAAGGGGTCGGCCGGCTTGGGCTCCTCCTCGAACGGCGACTGGTAACCGTCGCCGAACTGCGGCTGCGACCGCTCCTCCGCGTCGAACAGCGACCTGCGCGGCCCCTGATCGGAGAACGACGACCAGCGCGAGTCCTCCGCGGACTTCTGCTGCGGCGGCGGCTCGGTCGCGAACGACGGCCAGCGCGCCTCGCCACCCTCGGGCAGCGGCGGCGGCTGCTCCGCGAAGGAGGGCCACTGGTTCTCCGCGAACGGCTTGGCGGCCGGCGGCTCCTCCGTGAAGGACGGCCACCGCTGCTCGCCGAAGGACTGCTGGGCAGCCGGCGGCTCGCCGGCGAACGACGGCCAGCGCGGCTCGTCCTGCGCGCCCTGCGGCTGTTCGGCGAAGGGCGAAGGAGCGGCGGGCGCGGACGATTCGCCGAAGCCCCCCGTCTGCTCGCCGTAGCCACCCGGCCGCTCGCCGTAGCCACCCGGCCGCTCGCCGTAGGACCCCGTCTGATCGGCGTAACCGGGCTGGTCGGTGAAGCCCTGCTGCTGCTCGCCGTAGCCGGACGCGGCGGGCTGTTCGCCGAACGACGGCCAGTTGCCGGTTCCCGGCGCGGGCAGCGAGCCCGGCCACTGGGTGTCCAGCACCTGGTTGGGGCCGTCCTGGGACGGTCCGGATGAGTAGGACCCGGAACCGTTCTGCGACGACTGGTTGAACGTGCTCGGATCGTACGTGGTGAACGCCTCGTACTGGCCGCCCTGCTGCGGCAGCCCCTGCCCGTTGCTGATGAGCATGTCGGGCATCAGCACCAGCGCGCTCAGCCCGCCGGTCTCCCGCACGCTGAGCTGCACCCGGATGCCGTGCCGCAGCGCCAGGCGGCCAACCACGAACAGGCCCATGCGGCGCGAGACCGCGACGTCCACGACCGGCGGGTTGGCCAGGCGCCAGTTCGCCTCCGCCAGCTCCTCCTGGCTCATCCCGATGCCCAGGTCGTTGATCGACACCAGCACGCCGCCCTCGACGACCGTGGCGGTGACGTGGACCTTGCTCTCGCGCGGCGAGAACGAGATGGCGTTCTCGATCAGCTCGGCGAGCAGGTGGACGGCGTCGGTGACGGCCGGGCCGACGATCAGCGTGCCGGACGAGACCTGGATCTGGACCCGCTCGTACCCTTCGACCTCGGACAGCGAGGCGCGGGCGATGTCGACCAGCGGCACCGGGTCGCTCCACTTGCGCGCGGCCTCCTGGCCGGCGAGGACCAGCAGGTTCTCACTGTTGCGGCGCATGCGGGTGGCGAGGTGGTCGAGCCGGAACAGGTTCGCGAGCCGCTGCTCGTCCTCCTCGCCCTGCTCCAGACCCTCGATGAGCTGGAGTTGCCGCTCGACCAGCGTCTGGCTGCGGCGGGAGAGGTTGACGAACATCGAGTTGACGTTCGCCCGCAGCTTGGCCTCGTCGCCGGCCAGCCGGATCGCCTCGCGGTGGACCTCGTCGAACGCTCGCGCCACTTCACCGATCTCGTCGCGGGTGTTGACGCCGACCGACGGGACTTCGGGGATGTTGGCGCCTTCGCCGGACTCGCGCAGCACGCGGACGGTCTCGGGCAGCCGGGTGGTCGCGACCTGAAGGGCCTCGGCCCGCAGCCGGCGCAGCGGGCGGACCAGCGAGCCGGCCACGCGGGTGGTGATGATCAGGACGAGGAGCAGCAGCACGAGGATCATCGCGCCGGAGACGATGGCGCTGCGCTGCTCGGTGTCGCTCAGGTCGCGGGTGGTGCCCACGATCTTGGCGGCCAGCTTCTCCTCGACCTTGCGCATGGTGTTGACGGTCGAGGTGGTGCTGTCGAACCAGAGGTTGACGTCGCTGCGGCGGGAGGCGACTTCGAGGTCTTTGAGCTGGTTGTACTGGCGGGCCTGGGCGAGCGCGCGCTGGCGCATGGCGTCGGCGCGGTCGACCTCCGCTCCCTTGACGCTCTGCTGGTAGGACTTCAGGTCGGCGGGCGCGGCCTCCTGCTCGAAGGCGGCCAGCTCGGCCTGCTGTTTGTTCCAGGAACCCAGGAAGTCTGACTGGTCGTCCTTGTCCAGCTTCTTCGACACCAGCGACACGATGAGGATGATCTGCTGGCGCGAGACCTCCTCCTTCATGCGCTGGAGCGAGCCGAGCGCGGCCACGTCGCCCTGGAGGTTGTCGTTGTCGACGCCGTCGCCCAGGTCGGCCTCGATGGTCGAGAAGACGCCGATCATCGTGCTGTACGTGCTGATGGCGGCGCGCGGCGGCACGTTGGAGACCATGGACTCGCGCAGGCTGCTGAGACCGTCGAGCCAGCGGCGCATGTTGTCGACGCCCTCGCGGACGCGGGCCGAGTGCGTGGCGTCGATCGCCGCGGCGGCGCTCACCACCTGCTTCTTGGCATTGTCGGTCGCCTGCCGCTGCGTCTTGAGCTGGACGAAGCGGCCGCCTCTGCGGCGGTCGGCGACGTACCACGCGGTGAGCGTGCGTTCCTTGCCGAGCTCGTGGTTGAGCGCTCCGATGCGGTCCACCAACTCGGCGATCTGGGTGAGCCGGCGGTAGTCCGCGCTGGTGCCGATGGCGTTGGCCAACTGCACACCGGCGAGCAGCACACCCACGACCGTGGGGATGAGGATCAGCGCGACCAGCCTGGAGCGCACACGCCAGTTCCCCAGCCGGAATCGTCCGCCTGTGTACTCCCCTGACCTCGTGTGCCTGGGGTCTTTCGTCCTCACTAGCTCTCGCAACCTCTCGCCGGTACGTGCTCGAAAGAAATCAGACACGCGTGTGGCGCATGGGATTCTGTCCGGCTGGGTAATTGGAACACAACCCGTACCAGATCGGCCAACCGAACATATCCCATCACACCATCCCAAAGAGGGACTTTGGGGTGTATTTCGCCGTACACGTTGTCAGGCGGGCCGGAATGAATCCCGCTCCGCCGGCGCCGCGTGCTTCACCATGAGGTGCCGCGTCACCGAATACTCCTGCACCGCCTCCTGGCTCATGTCCTTGCCGAAACCGCTGCCCTTGACGCCGCCGTGCGGTGCCTCGCTGGCGATGGGCAGGTGGTCGTTGACCCAGGTCACGCCCACGTCGAGCCGGTGCGAAACACGCATGGCCCTGGAGACGTCGCGCGACCACACCGAGGAGGCCAGGCCGTACCTGGTGTCGTTGGCCAGGCGGACCGCCTCGTCCTCGCCGTCGAACGGCAACACGACGAGCACGGGGCCGAAGAGCTCGCCCTGGACGATTTCGCTGTCCTGCGTGACCTCGCTCACCAGTGTGGGCGGGTAGAAGAAGCCGGGCCCGTCGATCGGGGCGCCGCCGTGCAGCACGCGCCCGCCGGCCCGGGAGACGAACCCGTGCACCCGGTCCCGGTGGGCCGCCGAGATCAGCGGGCCGATGTCCGTGGCCGGATCCCAGGGGTCGCCGGGGGTGATTTCGGCAAGAGTTGCCCGAATCGCCTCCAGCGCGTCACCGTACTTCTCCCGGGCGACATAGACGCGGGTGGCGGCCGTGCAGTCCTGGCCGGTGTTGTACGTCGCCCCCATGGCCACGCCCCTGGCCATCTCCGCCAGGTCGGCGTCCTCGAAGACCAGGGCGGGCGCCTTGCCGCCGAGCTCCAGGTGCACCCGCTTGAGCGTGGCGGCGGCGCCGGTCATCACGGCCCGGCCGGTCTCGGTGGAGCCCGTGACGCTGACCATGTCCACGCCCGGATCGGTGACCAGCGCCTGGCCGGCCTCGGCGCCGCCGGTGATGGTCTGGACCAGCCCGTCCGGCGCGCCGGCCTTGGCGAACAACTCGGCCAGCCGCAGCGTCGTGCGCGGGGTCTGCGGCGCCGGCTTGATCACCACGGCGTTGCCCGCGGCCACGGCCGGGCCGACCTTCCAGACGGCCATGACGAACGGGAAGTTCCACGGCGCGATCGACCCCACCACCCCGACGGGGCGGCGCAGCATGACCGAGGTGTAGCCGGGGCTGAACACCCCGGCGCCCGAACCGTCGAGCGAGCGCGCGGCGCCGGCGAAGAAGCGCAGGTTGTCCACGGCGAACGGCAGCTCGCCGTCCCTGAACACCGACGCCGGCTTGCCCGTCTCCTCCACTTCGAGCCTGGTCAGCTCCTCGGCGTCGGCCTCCACGAGGTCGGCCAGCCGGAGCAGCAGGCGGGCCCGCTCGGCCGGCGTGGTCTGCGACCACTCCGCGAAGGCCGCGCGGGCCGTCTGGACGGCCGCGGCCACGCCCTCGACCGGCGTGTCCGGAATTTCGGCACACGGGAGGCCGGTGGCGGGGTTGATCAGTTCACGCATGGGAAGACTTCATCTCTCAGGGGGTTGTGCTACTGACCGAGCTGCTCGATCAGGTCGGCGGCCTTGCGCAGGCCGTCGCGACGCCGGATCTCCTCGCCCGCGGCGGCGAGTCTCGCACGCAGCTCGGTGTCGCCGAGCAGGCGCGTGACCGCTCCCGTGAGCTCCTCGTCCGTGAAGGTGTACGTCGAAAGCCTGACACCATAGCCGAGTTCGTCGACCCTCTGGGCGTTGTCGTACTGGTCCCAGAAGAGGGGCAGCAAGATCATCGGCTTGCCGAAGTGGAGCGCCTCGGTGGTCGTGTTGTTGCCGCCATGTGTGATGACCAAGTCACACAATGGAATGATCTTAGTCTGCGGAAGGAACTCCGCGCCCCACATGTTGTCCGGAAGTTTGATCTCTTCGTGCAGCGGGCCCTTGGAGACGATGTACTGGTGCGGCGTGCCGGCCAGCACGTCGATCACCCGCTGCATCAGCCCCACGTCGGACGAGCCGAGCGAGCCGAGCGAGAAGTAGACCAGCGAGCCCTCGTTGCGCTCGAAGGGCAGCACGAACTCCTCGTCGGTCTCGCGGACCGAGGAGTCGAGACGGTGCCACGACTCGCCCAGCGGGCGGGCGCCGGTGTAGTCGAGGACCTCGGGATAGACGTAGAGGTTCAGGTCGCCCTCGTGGATGAAGTCGAGGTCGGGCAGCGGCGCGGCGCCCTGCTCGGCGCACCACTCGTTGAAGACGCTCCACAACTCGCGGTGGGTGCGGTCGTACTCGGCGCGGAAGTCCTCCCACGCGGAGCGGTCGTCCGCGGGCAGGCCGGAGAAGACCGGCGCGATGCCGTCGCCGCGCACTTCGAGCGGGTTGCACGAGACGATCCTGACGAACTTCTGGCCCGCCGTGAGCAGCGCCGGGAACGTGATCACGTTGTCCTCGACGATCACGTCCGGCCTGACGCGCTCGATGATGGCCTTGAGCTGCGGCTCGCAGTACTTCACACCGTCGATCAGCTCGGCCCAGATGGGCTTGGTGACGGTGTCGAGCTGCTCCTGCGTGCTCTTGCGATATTCGGGCGCGGTCTCCCGGATGAAGTCCTTCCAGAACTGGCCGGGGTCCTGCTCCACGTCGCCCTCGGGCGGCGGGGCGAGGTCGACCAGGTCCTCCTCGAAGCCGAGCGCTTCGAGCTTGCCCTTCCACGACGCCTCCGCGGCGAAGACGACGCGGTGACCGCGGCGACGCAGAATGTCGCCGATGCCGATGCAGTTGTTGGTGGGACCGTAGGCGCTTTCCGGCATGAACAGGACGGTGAGAGACATCGAGACTCCGGGGGAACTCATCAATTTGAAGAGGAATTCAAAAACTGATCTAGCATGTCGGTCAAGTTACCGGCAATATGGGCACGGCTAACTGAACAGTAACCAAACGAGTGAAGGTGGTGGGGGTGGCTCAGCGTAAGAGCCGCAGTGACCGGCGTATCGACTTGATCGAGGCCGCGCGCAGGGCCATCATCCGTCATGGCATCGATGGTGTACAGCTCTCGCACGTCGCCGAGGAGGCCGGCCTGACCTCCGGCGCCGTGCTCTACCACTACCCCGACCTCAGCGAACTGCTGGTCGAGGCGCAGCACTCGGGCATGGAACGTTTCTACGAGCAGCGCATGCGGCAGCTCTCCCGGCTCACCGACCCCGTCGAGAAGCTGGTCGTCACGGTCCGGTCGGGGCTGCCGACCGGGTCGCTCGACCCCGACGTGCGCCTGCTCAACGAGCTGGGCGGGGCCGCGGGCCGCAACCGCGTCTACGGCGTGCTGCTCACCTCGCTCTACGACCGTCAGGTGTCGATGTACCAGGCGATCCTGGACACCGGCGCCGCGCTGGGAGTCTTCCGGCTGAGCGCCGACTCGCTGACCGTCGCGCGCAACCTGGTGGCGCTGGAGGACGCCTACGGCTACCGCATCACGGCCAGGCACCCGGTGATCGGCCCGGACGAGGCGGCCGAGCTGATCCTGTCCTACGCCCGCGCGGCCACGGGAAACGATCTGGCTCACTGACCGGCCGCCATGATGACCGCGTCGGGCGCGCTCCAGCGCACCTTGACCTTGGCGCCCGTCTCGACGCCGCTGGCGCCCTGGACGGCGACGAGCACCGGCTTGGGGCGCCCGGGGACGTCCACGGAGATGTGCGAGACCCCGCCGTAGAAACTGACGTCGACGACGCGGCCCGGCACTCCCCTGGCCGCGCTCTCGGCCACGAGCTCGACGCTCTCCGGGCGGACCGCGAGCAGCGCCTTGTCGCCGGCCGTCAGCTCCGTGAGCGGCGTGCCCGGCAACATGCCGAACTCGTCGCTCTTGAGGCCGTCGAGACCGCTGGCCGTGCCGGGGAAGAGGTTGTTGGCGCCGACGAAGTCGGCCACGAAGGGCGAGCCGGGCCGCTCGTAGAGCGCGACCGGCTCGTCCACCTGCTGGACGGAGCCGCTGTCGAAGACCGCGATGCGGTCGGCCAGCGACATCGCCTCCTCCTGGTCGTGGGTGACGACCACGAAGGTGATGCCGACCTCGTTCTGCAGCCGCTTGAGCTCAAGCTGCATGTCGGCGCGGACCTTCTTGTCCAGGGCCGACAGCGGCTCGTCGAGCAGCAACAACCGGGGCCGCTTGACGATGGAACGCGCCAGAGCCACCCGCTGCCGCTGCCCGCCGGACAACTGCGCGGGCTTGCGCCCGGCGTGCGCCGACAGGCCGACGGTCTCCAGCACCTCGCCCACCCGCTGCCTGACCTCCTGCCGGGGCAGGCGCTCCCGCTCCAGCCCGTAGGCCACGTTCTTGGCCACGGTCATGTGCGGGAACAGCGCGTACGACTGGAACATGAGGCTGATCGGCCGCCGGTTGGGCTGCTTGGCCAGCAGATCCTCCCCGTCCAGCGTGACCGTGCCCGCGTCGGGCCGCTCGAAGCCGGCGATGATGCGCAGCAGCGTGGTCTTGCCGCAACCGGAGGGCCCAAGCAGGGCGAAGAACTCACCCTGCCGGATCTCCAGCGAGACGTCGTCGAGCGCGGTGACGTTCCCGAACCGGCGGGAAACCCCGTCAACTCTCAGCACGTGATTCCCCGATCTTGGTCAGGCGCTGCCCGGCGATCACCGCCGTGAAGCTCACGAGGAGCAGGATCGCGGCCAGCGCGTTGATCTCCGGGGTCACCCCGAAACGGATCATTGAGTAGATGACGATCGGCAGCGTCTGCTCGGTGTTGCCGATCGTGAAGTAGGCGATCACGAACTCGTCCAGCGACAACGTGAACGCCAGCAGCGCGCCCGCGATGATGCCCGGCACGAGCTGCGGCAGCGTGATCTTCATGAACGTCACCACCGGCCCCGCCCCGAGGTCGCGCGAGGCCTCCTCCAGCGAGGTGTCGGCGCCGGCCAGCCGGGTGCGCACCACGGCGGTCACGAAGGCCATCGCGAACACGCCGTGCGCCAGCACCACGGAGTACAGGCCGAGGGTGAGCTGGATCATGCCGTAGAAGACCAGCATGCCGATGGCCAGCACCAGGTCCGGCAGCACGGCCGGCATCAGGGCGACGGCGTCGAGCGTCTTGGACTTGGTGTGCCTGGCCAGCCCCACCGCCAGCATGGTGCCGAGCACGGTGGCGATCACGGTCGAGCCCGTGGCCACGATCAGCGTGTTGACCAGGCCGTCCAGGACCTTCTCGTCCCCGGCCAGCTCGCCGTACCACTTGAGGCTGAAGCCCTCGTAGGTGTAGGCGGACTCGCCGGAGTTGAACGACATGACGACGAGCACGAGGATCGGCAGGTAGAGGAAGACATACGTGGCCCAGAACGGGACGTAGAGCAGCTTGGATCTACGCACGGCGCGCCACCCATGCCTGCGCGACCAGCAACACGATCAGCACCGCGATGAGCGCGAGCGCCAGCGTGGAGCCGAACGGCCAGTCGCGGGCCGACAGGAACTGGTTGCGGATCAGGTTGCCCACCATGATCGACTTACTGCCGCCGAGCATCTCGGGGATGACGAAGTTGCCGAAGCTCGGCACGAAGACGAACAGGCAGCCGGTCAGCACACCCGGCACCGTCAGCGGCAGCGTGACCTTGCGGAACGTGGTGAACCCCGAGGCCCCCAGGTTCGCCGAGGCCTCCCGGAGTTGCGGGTCGAGCTTCTCGATCGTGGCGTACAGCGGAAGCACCATCAGCGGCAGGTAGGAGTACAACAACCCCGTGACGATCGCGCCCTGGTTGTAGAGCAGCTCGAACGGCCCGAGCCCGAGCGCCTTCAGCCCGCTGTTGATCAGCCCGGGGCCGCTCAGCAACACGATCCAGGCGTAGACGCGGATGATGAAGTTGGTCCAGAACGGCAACACGATGGCGACCAGCGCCACCGTCTTCCACTTCCGGGGCAACTGCGCGATCAGGTAGGCGGTCGGATAGCCGACGAGCAGGGCGATCAGCGTCGTGAGCCCCGCGATCTTCAGCGAGGACCCGACCACGCTCAGGTAGAGCGGGTCGATGAGGCGCTCGAAGTTCTCGGCCGTGGCCTCGTAGACCACGCCGCCGAAGCGCCCGCGCTGGAAGACGCTGTAGCTCATCACCAGTGCCAGCGGCACCAGCAGCAGGACCACCAGGTACGTCAGACCGGGGGACAGGAAAACGAATGCGCCCAGCCGGCGCCCCCGCGAACGGGACACCGGCCGGGCCTCGACTTCTGACTTCACCGCAACGACGACTATCCGGCCTTGATGTCTTCCGACAGGCGCGTGTACTTCACCGACGCCTGGCCCAGGTCGACGAGGGACTCACCGTTGAGCAGCTCGGCCGGCGGGGTGCCGAGCAGCGAGCCCTTGGCGATCTTCACCTGGTCCATGGCGGCCTTGTTCGGCACCTTGTAGTTGATGTTCTCGGCGGCCCAGCTGTGGATCTCGGGGTCGAGGATGTAGTTGATCAGGGCGTGCGCGGCTTCCTTGTTCTTGGAGGACTTCATGATCACCATGGTGTCCACCCAGAGGTCGCTGCCCTCCTTCGGGATCGCGAAGCCGATGTTGCCCTTCGCGTCGGTGGTCGGGCACCAGCCGTCCCACGCCTCGGCCATGACGGTCTCGCCCGAGGCCAGCCGGTCGCCGAACGTGGTGTCGTCGAAGGTGAGCAGGTGAGGCTTGGCGGCCTGGAGCAGCGCCTTGGCCTTCGCGATCTCCTCGTCCTTGTCGGTGTTCACCGAGTAGCCGAGCGACTTGAGCGCGGGCAGGGCCAGCCAGCGCTCGGTGGTCATCATGGTGATCTTCTTGTCGGCCCACGCCGGCGGCTTGAGGAGATCGTTCCAACTCGTCGGAACGGCCTTCACCAGGTCCTTGCGATAGCAGATGCCGGTCGTGCCCCAGGTGTAGGGCACCGAGTACTTGTTGCCCTTGTCATAGGAGAGCTGGGTGGCCTCGGGATAGAGGTTGGCCAGGTTGGGGATCAACTCAGGGTGGATCGGCTCCAGCAGGCCCTGCGCGTTGAGCGCCTGGGCATACTGACCGGACACGAAGGCCACGTCGACGCCGCTGTCACCGGAGGCGGTGAGCTTGACCATCGCCATTTCGTTGGTGTCGTGCAAGGCGATCTTCATGTCCTTGACCTTGAGCTTCGCCTTGACCTTCTGCGGCAGCTCCTCGGGCGTGTAGCCCGGCCATACGGTGACCTGAAGGCTCTGCTGCGACAGGTCCGCGTTGGGCTTGAGCTGGTCCGCCGCCGCCACAGCCGTGCCATCTGAGCTTGTCGACGACTCACCACCACACGCCGCGACGGCAAGCGCGAGGCCGGCCACCGCCACGGCGGCCGGAAGACGACGGGTGAACCGGATACGGGACAAGGCCGACTACTCCTTCTGAAGTTTGACACGAAAAAGAGGTCGCGCGACCTTACCGGACACAGCCGACCAGACCAGGAGTGTTGCAGCAGAAATCAACATGAGCAAGACTTTTCCTCACATTGCTACCTGGAAGTTTGGTCCAACTGTTGAACTGGGATTCAATAAGTCGCCGCCTCATGTCTCTGGGTGAGAGGCCACTCACCGCACGAGATCGCGGGCTCACGGCCGCGCTGCTGACGGTGTTGGGAGACGAGGCGCCGCCGCCGTTCGCGGTCCGCCGCTTCCGTCAACTGCCCACCTTCTCGTACGACTCAGGAGATCTCCACACTGGGGCCCCAGCCGAACGGGATTTCGGCTCGCACGTGGACCAGACCAACTATTCGGTGGTCGTGGACGACCAGGTGGTCGTCAAGTGGCTGACCCCACCCGCGCCGATGCCCCATCCGGCCCCGGAGTTGCTCGCCCATCTCGTTGAGGCGGGCTTCAACGACACAGCCCCTCCTTACGCGGCTCTGACTCGCGCGGTCGACGGTGGCGAGGAGCTGCTCGCCCTGGTCACGGGGTATCTTCCGGAGGCCAGGGACGGATGGGAGTGGTGCGTGGACGAAGCCGCGGCCGGCACCACCGGCTTCGCCTCCGAGCTGGGCCGGCTGGCCGCCGACCTGCACCTCGCCCTGGCCAGCCTGCCCACCGGCGGCGAAGGGGGCGACCTGCCGGCGCGGGCGGCGCTGGCGCTGACCGAGGCGCTCGACGTGACGGACGGCGCGGACGGCTCGTGGCTGGCCGCGCGCGCCGGCGACCTGCGGCGCGAGCTGAGCCCCCTCGGCCGGCCTGTCACCAGCCCGCTGATCAGGATCCACGGTGACCTGCACGTGGGCCAGATCCTCAGGTGGCGGCGCGGCTACGCGGTGATCGACTTCGACGGCAACCCGACACTCAGCGGAGCCGCGCCGTGCCAGCCGGCGGCCAGAGACGTCGCCCAGCTCACCACCAGCCTGGAGCACGTGGCCCAGGTCGCGATCAAGCGCAGGGCCACCCCGCCCGGCCGGGCGGCGGCCTGGGCGGCCGAGGCCCGGGCCGCGATGCTGGCCGCCTACACCTCCCGCCTGGCGGCCGGGCACCGATCCGACCTGCTGGACGAGCGGCTGATCCGCCCGTTCGAGGTGGAGCAGGAGTGCCGCGAGCTGATTTACGCGGCCCGCCACCTGCCCCGCTGGCGCTACGCCCCCATGGGCGTCCTGCGCACCTGGTATCCCAAGGAGAAGAACGCGTGAATTCCGAGCTCTACCTGTCCGACCTGGAGGCCAAGCCGGCGGCCCTGACGAGCCTGGCCGGCCTGCTGGAGACGGGCGACCCGTTCGCCGGGCTGCCCCGGGACTTCCGGCGGGTGCTCTTCCTCGGGATGGGCAGCTCCCGCTACGCCGCCGGGGTCGCGGCCCTCCGGCTGCGCGCCGCGGGCGTGGACGCCTACGCAGACTACGCCTCCGCCGCCGCCACCTTCCCGGCGACGGCGGACACCCTGGTCATCCCGATCTCCGCCACCGGCGCCAGCAGGGAGACGCTCGACGCCACCGCCCGCTACGCGGACGGCCCCTCCTTCCTGGCCGCGCTCACCAACACCGAGGCGAGCCCTCTCGGGGAGGCGGCCGACCTGGTGATCCCCATGCACGCGGGCGAGGAGCGCGGCGGCGTCGCGTGCCGGACGTTCCAGCACACCCTGGCCCTCCTCCTGGCCCTCGAATCCCACGTCACCGGAGCGGGCCGCGACGTCCCGGCCCTGGTCAGGCGGGCAGCGGAGGCCACGGCCGACCTCCTGGACCGCAGGGACGAGTGGTTGCCGCGGGCCATGGAGCTGCTCGACGGCGAGCGCGGCGTCTACACCATCGCGCCCGCCGAGCGCCTGTCGTCGGCCGAGCAGTCGGCGCTGATGTTCAGGGAGGGCCCGCGCCGCCCGGCCGACGCCTGCGAGAGCGGCGACTGGTCGCACGTGGACGTCTACCTCACCAAGACCCTCGACTACCGCGCGCTGCTCTACCCGGGCTCGCGCTACGACGCCCAGGCCATGGACTGGGTACGTCAGCGACAGTCCATGGTGATCACGGTGGGCGCCGAGGTGAAGGACGCCACGGCCGCGATCCGCTACCGGCACGACGACGACCCGGACGTGGCGCTGCTCACCGAGACACTGGTGGCGGAGCTGGTGGCGGCCTCCTGGTGGTCGGCCCAGTAGATCGGCCCAGTAGATCGGCCCAGTGAGCCGGCCCGGCAGGCGTGTTCGGGGAGAGCGTGCTCGACCGGTCAGTGGGCGCGGACGGCGAGGGCGTGCTCGACCAGCGTGATGAGCGTGTTCTTGACCGCCTGGCGGGCCCGCGCGTCGGTCCGCACGATGGGCACGTGCGGCGAGAGCGTCATCGCCTCCCGCACCTCGGTCTCGATGTGCGGGAACTCCCCGTCCCAGCCGTTCAGCCCGACCACGAACGGCATCCCGGACTCCTCGAAGTAGTCCACGGCGGGGAAGCTGTCGGCCAGCCGCCGGGAGTCCACCAGGACGACGGCCCCGATGGCCCCGCGCACGAGGTCGTCCCACATGAACCAGAACCGGTGCTGCCCCGGCGTGCCGAACAGGTAGAGGATCAGGTCGCGGGCCAGCGAGACCCGGCCGAAGTCCATGGCCACGGTGGTCGTGGTCTTGCCGGGGATGAGCCCGAGGTCGTCGATGCCCTGCGAGGCGTCCGTCATGACCGCCTCCGTGGTCAGCGGCATGATCTCGGACACCGAGCCGACGAACGTGGTCTTGCCCACACCGAAGCCGCCCGCTACGACGATCTTGGTTGAGGTGAGCCGGTCAGAGCCTGCGGAGTCCACTGAGCACCCTTTCGAGCAGGCCCCTGTCAGGAAGGCCCGCGTCCAGCTGCGGCTGGTACACCTTGACCAGCCCGTCCGCCTCCATGTCGGCGACCAGCACCCGCGCCACCCCGAGGGGCACGCCCAGCAGCGCCGAGATCTCCGCCACCGACCGCACCTGGCGGCACAGGTCGCTGATCACGCGGTATTCGCGGGCGTAGGTCGTGCCGAGCTGCGCCGACGTCGCCGACGACACCAGCGCCTCCATGGCGAGCTCCGTGCGCGGGGTGGTCCGGCCGCCGGTGACGGCGTACATCCGGACGAGCGCGCTGCGCTCGGGCTCGGGCTCGCCGCTATGCCACGATGCCAACGTCCACTCCCATCACCACGGGCGGCCGGCCGACAGCTCAGCGCGCACGGCCGGCGTGAGCACCTGCCCCGCGCGCTCGACCAGGATCGTCATCTGATAGGCGACCAGGCCCATGTCGCAGTCGGGCGCGGCCAGCACCGCCAGGCAGGAGCCGTCGCTGATCGACATCACCAGCATCAGGCCGCGTTCCATCTCGACGAGGGTCTGCGTGACTCCCCCGCCCTCGAACACCCGCGCGGAGCCCTGCGTGAGGCTGACCAGCCCGGCCGAGATGGCGGCGAGCTGGTCCGCGCGGTCCTGGGGGAAGCCCCGGGAGAAGGCCATCGGCAGGCCGTCCGCGGAGACGACGACGGCGTGGGCGACGCCGGGGACCTCCTCGACGAAGGCGCTGACCAGCCAGTTGATGTCTCTGGCGGCCTGGCTCATCTCCTTCATGACTCCTCCTCCAGCTCCGCACGTCCCTTGCGCACACCCTGCTGGTAGTTGGCCAGTCTGTTGCGCAGTCGATCAGGGGACGGCGGAGGAGCCGGAATGGGGCGCGGCTGTGGGTTCGCGGTTCCCGGTACCAGATTCGCTCTCGGCGTCCGTTTCGGCAAGCCGGAGTTGGTGGTGCCGTTCTTGGCCGGCTCCGCGACGGCGCTGGCGGCCTGCCATCCGCCGTCGGCAGGCGTGGCCCACTCGGGGGCCCGCTGGGGCGACCGGTCGGGGGCCCGGTCGAGTGACCGGTCCGGGGCCTGCTCGGGGGCCCGGCCCAAGGCGTGCTCGGGTGACCGGTCAAGGGCGTGCTCGGACGTCCAGTCCGGGAAGCCGTCCGGCTCGCGGTGGTCGGCCGTCGGCGCCGGCTTGGTGAACCAGCTGCTGTCCTCGACCGAGGCGAAGATCGGCAGAAACTCGTCCTTGGCCGGGCCCGGCGTGGCGAACGACGGGTACGCCGGCCCGCCCAGGTCCCCCGGCGACCGCTCGACCGAGTTGGTGTGCTGGGAGCTGAACCAGGACGACGGCTCGGGCGCCGCCGGCGCGCCGTCCAGCGACGGATGCCCGGCGAAGGACGGTCCCATGGGCGCCCCAGCGGACGGACCCGCGGGCACACCCGCGGGCGATCCATTGGGCGATCTCGTGGGCAGTCCGTGGGGTGGTCTGGTGGGCGGTCCGTAGGGCGGTCCGGTGGGCGCTCCGGAAGAAGGCACGGCGGAAGGCCCGGAAGAAGGCCCGGCGGAAGGCTGGAGAGCGGGCCCGGGCGAGGACCCCGGCCCGAAGGACGGCACCGACCCCGGCCCCGTGGCAGAGGAGGTCGCCTGCCTGGGCACCTGCAGGCGAAGTTGCGGGTCGCCGGGCCCTGCACCCGACACTGTGCCCGGCCCCGCATCCGACACTGCACCCGGCGCCGCACCCAACGTTGTGCCCGGCACCGCCGTGAGCAGCATGGGCGGGATGAGCACCATCGCGGTCAGCCCGCCGACGTCCTGCGGCCGGAGCTGGACCCTGATGTTGTGCCGCAGCGCCAGCCGCCCCACCACGAACAGTCCCATGCGCCGCGAGACCGACACGTCCACGACCGGCGGGTTGGCCAGGCGCCAGTTGGCCTCCGCCAGCTCCTCGGGGCTCATGCCGATCCCGTGGTCGGTGACCGACATCATCAGGCTGCCACCGTCGATGCGGCTGCTGGAGATGACGACCTTGGTGTCGCGTGAGGAGAACGAGACCGAGTTCTCGACCAGCTCGGCGAGCAGGTGGACGACGTCGGTGACGGCCTGGCCGGCGATGGCGACGTCCGACTGCACCTGGATGCTGACCCGGTCGTAGCTCTCGACCTCGCCGAGCGCGGCGCGCACGATGTCCATCAGCTCGACCGGCTCGCTCCACTTGCGCGCCGCCTCCTGACCGGCCAGGACGAGCAGGTTCTCGCTGTTGCGGCGCATGCGGGTGGCCAGGTGGTCGAGCCGGAACAGGTCGCCGAGCCTGGTGTCGTCGCGCTCGCCGCGCTCCAGCTTCTCGATCAGGGTGAGCTGCCGCTCGACCAGCGTCTGGCTGCGCCTGGACAGGTTGACGAACATGGCGTTCACGTTGGAGCGCAACCGCGCCTCGTCGCCCGCCAGCCGTACGGCCTCGCGGTGCACCTCGTCGAAGGCGCGCGCGACCTCGCCGACCTCGTCCTTGGAGAAGATGCCGATGGGCGGCACCTCGGCGTCGACCGCGCCGTCACGCGACTCCCGCAGGTGCTGCACGAAGTCGGGCAGCCGCCGGCCGGCGATCTCCAGCGCCTCGCCGCGCAGGCGGCGCAGCGGGCGCACCAGCGACCGGGCCACCCCGGTGGTGATCAGCAGGACGATCAGCAGCAGCGCCAGCACGGCGGCCGCGGTGACGATCGCCCGCTGCCGCTCGTCGGCGCTCAGCGCCTCGCTGCGCGTCACGATGCCCTGGGCCTGACGCTCCTCGACCTGGCGCATGGCGTCGACGACCACGTTGGCCGCGTCGAACCAGTCGCGCGCGTCGTCGCCCTTGGCCAGGTCGAGATCGCGCAGCGGCAGCCCGTTCGTGGCCCGGATCAGGATCAGCTCGCGCAGGAACAACATGCGCTCGGCGGACCTGCCGTTGACGGCCTCGTCGAAGACGCGGCGCTCCGCCGCGGTGGCCTCGGCGGCGAAGCCCTTGCGCTCGTTGGCCTCCTTGGACTGCTCGCCGAGGAAGCGCTTGAGCTGGTCCTGGTCGAACGCGCCCTCGGTGAGCACGACGGTGACCAGCGCCTGCTGGTAGGAGACGCTCTCCTTGGCCTTGGCGAGCCGGTCGAGCATGCCGGTCTGGCGGAACAGCTCGTCGTCGCCGCTGCCCTTGACCAGCTCGTCGTGGACCGACAGCAGCTCGTCGATCACGGTCGTGTAGAGCTCGACGGAGGGGCCCGGCAGCAGGTTGGCGTCGAGGGCCTGCTTGCGCAGGTCGGTCAGGTCGTCCAGGCGGCTGAGCAGGTTCTCGAGCTGGTCGGCGGTACGCCCGCCCGCGTCGGCCAGCAGTTGCCTGGCGACGTCGCGGACCCGCTTGACGGACAGGTCGGCCTGCCCCATCTGCGCCTGCACCGAGGCCAGCCCGTCGGCGGGCCGGCTGCGCGCGATGTACCAGGAGGCCGTGGCCCGCTCGGTGGAGACCAGATGGGTGAGCTCGCCCAGCTCGGCGGAGAGCTTGGCGAGCTGGTTCGTCCGCGCGTGGTCGCCGGCGGCGGCCGTCGAAGAGAGCACCTGGATGCCCCCGAGCAGCACCGCGGCGGCTGTCGGGATCAGGATGAGGGCGACAAGGCGTGCGCGGACCCGCCAATTGCGCAGTCGCCAGCCACCCTCGCTGGCTTGTCTCTCGCCCAGCTCTGTACTCACCGAACGCACCTCGCCCGAATCGGCGTATATGAGGGCCTGCGCCCCTTGAAAATCAGTAAGTGCGGGTTATTGGAACACATCCACCGGCCAGTGGCCAACCGAACATAACGCGACAAAATTCGAGTGGTGGGACTCCTGAGCCTAGAGGCTGGAGTCCCATCCAGAGAAGAGCGCGAAGCGAGAAATAAACCTTTAACACGAGCCATGTCCGCCTATGGGCGATTAGCGCGTTCCAATAGCGTAACGCGCGAGGAGCACCCCGATCTCCGGACGGTCACAGCGTTGAGATTGGCGTTATTCACCCATATGTTGAGCGACGTCAAACAAGGAGGCGAGTGTGGGGGTTTCTCCCGACAGTGCAGCTATCACCGTTGCCGGCCTTTGGAAGATCTTCGGTTCCAGGGCGCACAAAGTGCTGGACAGCGATGACAAGCATCTCGATCCCGCTGCGCTGAAAGAGAAGACCGGCTGCACCGCCGCCGTCCGTGACGTCAGCTTCGAGGTGCGCCCCGGAGAGGTCTTCGTGGTCATGGGCCTGTCGGGCAGCGGCAAGTCCACCCTCGTCCGCTGCCTCACCCGGCTCATCGAGCCCACCGCGGGCGAGATCACGATCGGCGGCGAGGACGTCGGCCGCGCCTCCCCCGCCAGGCTCCGCGACCTCCGCCGCCACCGGGTCAGCATGGTCTTCCAGCACTTCGGCCTGCTCCCGCACCGCAAGGTGATCGACAACGTCGCCTACGGCCTGGAGATCCAGGGCACCCCCAAGGCCGCCCGGCACGCGCGGGCCGCGGAGATCCTCTCCCTCGTCGGCCTCGACGGCTGCGCCGCGGCCTACCCTGACGAGCTCTCCGGCGGCATGCAGCAGCGCGTGGGCCTGGGCAGGGCGCTGGCCGTGGATCCGCAGGTGATGCTCTTCGACGAGCCGTTCAGCGCGCTCGACCCGCTGATCCGCCGCGACATGCAGGCCGAGGTGATCCGCCTGCACCGCGAGGTCGGCAAGACGATGCTGTTCATCACCCACGACCTGTCCGAGGCGCTCAAGCTGGGCGAGCGCATCGCGATCATGCGGGCCGGCTCGATCGTGCAGCTCGGCACGGCCGAGGAGCTGGTGGGCGCGCCCGCCGACGACTACGTGGCCGACTTCGTCCGCGACGTGCCCAGGAGTCACGTGCTGACCCTGCGCTGGATCGCCCGCGTCCCCGAGCCCGGCGAGCCGCTGGACGGGCCGGCCCTGCCGGCCACCACCCTCATCAAGGACGCCATCGGCGCCTCCTCCGTCTCCTCCCGCCCGATCCGGGTCGTGGACGGCGACGAGCTGGTGGGCGTCGTGGACCGGGTGGACCTGCTGACCTTCCTGTCGGGACAGGACGTCTCAGTCCGGGCGGGTGCATGAGCAGCACGGTCGTCAGCACACCCTCCAGGCTCAGGTTGCCCAGGTGGGCGGCGCCGGCGGGGGTGACGCTGGCGTTCGTGGCGGCGTACCTGGTCTTCCGGGGCTCGGGGACGCTGCCGCACGACAAGGAGGCGCCGCAGTTCCTGGCGGTCACCGGCCTGCGCGAGTGGATCGACGACCACCGCAACGACAATCCGCTCTTCCTGTACTTCCTCAACTACATCCGGCTCGGTGTCGGCTGGCTCTACGACACCTTCGAGACCTTCCTGTACGCGCTGGGCTGGCCGGGCATCACCGGCGTCATGGGTGCGCTGGGCTGGCTCGCGGGCAGTTGGCGCATCGCGCTGCTGGCGGTCTCGGGCGTGAGCGCGTTCGGCGTCCTCGGGTTGTGGCAGTCGAGCGTCGACACGCTGGCCCTGGTCGCGGTCGCGGTGCTGCTGTCCCTGGTGATCGGCGTCCCGATCGGCATCTGGGCGGGGTTGTCCAGCCGGGCGCGGCGGGCGATCACGCCGGTGCTGGACGTCATGCAGATCATGCCGACGTTCGCCTACCTGGCGCCGCTGGCGCTGTTCTTCCACATCGGCGCGCCGGCCGGGGCCATCGCGACGATGATCTACTCGATCCCGCCCGCCATCCGCATCACCGCGCTGGCCATCTCCGGGGTCTCGCCGACCGCGGTCGAGGCGTCGGCCTCGCTGGGCGCCACGCGCGCGCAGACGCTGGTCAAGGTCTACCTGCCGCTGGCCAGGTCCACGATGGCGCTGGCGGTGAACCAGACCATCATGATGGCCCTGTCCATGGTGGTCATCGCCAACCTGATCTCGGCTCCGGGGCTGGGCGGTGACATCATCCGCGGCCTGTCGCGGGCGCAGGTCGGCATCATGCTCCCGGCCGGCGTGGCCGTGGTGATCATGGCGGTGGTGCTCGACCGGATGATGACGGCCGTCGCCAGGCGCGACCCCCAGGCCAGGCTCGGCAGGGTGGACCTGATCGCGGCGGGCGCGCTGGCCGCGATCGGGCTCGCGCTCATCCCGGTCCTGCCGCGCCTGTGGCCGGAGAGCCTGACCATCAACCTCGTCACCGAGGTGAACGCGGTCGTCCGCTGGGCCGAGACCAACTGGTTCGGCGTCACGACGTTCATCAAGGACCTCACCTCCAACGCCCTGCTCAACCCCCTGGAGACGCTGCTCACCTCGGCCCCGTGGTGGCTGGTCGCGGTGGCGGTGTGCACCCTCGCCTGGCGGGTGAGCGGCGTACGCCCGGCGCTGACGTCGCTCGCCTGCCTGCTGGGGATCGTGCTGCTCGGCGTCTGGGAGCACACCATGCAGACGATGACCACGGTCGCCGTCGCGGTGCTGGTCACCCTGCTCATCGGCCTGCTGCTCGGGGTGGCCGCGGCCCGCTCGCCGCGCTACTCCGCGATCCAGCGGCCCATCCTGGACGCCGCCCAGACCATGCCCGCGTTCGTCTACCTGCTGCCGGCGCTGGCGCTGTTCGAGACGACCCGGTTCACCGCCATCTTCGCCTCGATCATCTACGCGGTGCCGCCGGTGGTGCGCCTGGTCGAGGACGGCATCAAGGCGGTGCCCGCCACGGTCGTCGAGGCGGCGGCCTCGGCCGGGTCGACCTCCGGCCAGCTCCTGTGGAAGGTGCAGTTGCCCATGGCCCGGCGGGCGATCCTGCTCGCGGCCAACCAGGGCATCGTGATGACGCTGGCCATGGTCGTCGTCGGCGGCCTGGTCGGGGCCGGGGCGCTCGGCTACGACGTGGTCACCGGTTTCTCCCAGCGGACCGACTTCGGCATGGGCTTCGTGGCGGGCATCGCGACAGTGCTGCTCGGAGTCATGCTCGACCGCATCACGCAGGGCGCCGACAGGCGCTCTTCCCCCCGAAAGAGGACGTTCACATGAAGATTCGCCTGCTCGCAGGCCTGCTTACGCTGGGGCTCGCCGCCACGGGCTGCGGGGGCGCCACGGTCGAGCCCTCCGCCGGCACCTCCTCGGCGCCTCCGGCCGGCTCCGCCTCCTCCGCCGCCGGTGGAACGGTGAAGATCGCGATCAACCCGTGGGTCGGCTACGAGGCCAGCGCCAACGTCGTGGCGTACCTGCTGAAGAACGAGCTCGGCTACACCGTCGAGCTGCCCGAGATCAAGGAGCAGCTCGCCTGGGAGGGCTTCGAGACCGGTGACGTCGACGTCATCATCGAGAACTGGGGTCATCCGGACCTGAAGAAGCAGTTCATCGAGGAGAAGAAGACCGCGGTGGAGGCCGGCTCCACCGGCAACAAGGGCGTCATCGGCTGGTACATCCCCAAGTGGATGGCCGACGAGCACCCCGACATCATCGACTCCAAGAACCTCAACAAGTACGCGGACCTGTTCAAGACCTCGGAGTCGAGCGGCAAGGGCCAGCTCCTCTTCGGCGACCCGTCGTACGTCAGCAACGAGGATGCCCTGATCAAGAACCTCAAGCTGAACTTCAAGGTCGTGGTCGGCGGCAGCGAGGCGGCCCTGATCAAGGGCGCCCAGCAGGCGCAGGAGCAGAAGAAGGCGCTGCTGTTCTACTTCTGGGACCCGCACTGGCTCTTCAGCAAGACCGACCTGGTCCGGGTCAACCTGCCCGCCTACACCGAGGGTTGCGACGCCGATCCGAAGAAGGTGGCGTGCGACTACCCGGAGATGGACCTCGACAAGATCGTGAGCAAGAAGTTCGCCGACACCGGCGGCAAGGCGTTCGAGCTGGTCAAGAACTTCACCTGGACCAACGAGGACCAGAACGCCGTCGCCGACGACATGACCAACAACGCCATGACCGGCGAGCAGGCCGCCAAGAAGTGGGTCGAGGCCAACACGGCCAAGTGGCAGGCCTGGATTCCCAAGTGACCCCTGCCTGACCGCGGCTCCCCTGGCCGGGGAGCCGCGGTCGCGGAGACTCTCATGCCGAAGAAGACGCTCATCGGGCCGCTCGTCGCGGCCCTGCTCCTGACGGCCTGCTCCAGCGGCGAGCCCAGCACCGCCACCGGGGCCCGCGGGACCGTCAACATGGACGTGCACGCCTGGGTCGGGTACGAGGCCCAGGCCGCCGTGCTGGCCTACCTGCTGGAGCACGAGCTGGGCTACAAGGTGAACAAGCGGGCGGCGAAAGAGGACCAATCCTGGAAGGACTTCGAGACCGGGAAGGTCGACGTGATCGCCGAAAGCTGGGGTCACAACGACTGGAAGAAGGTCTACATCGAGGAGAAGAAGGTGGCGCTGTCGGCCGGCCTCACGGGGAACAAGGGCGTGATCGGCTGGTACGTCCCCGAGTGGATGGTCAAAAAGTACCCCGATATTACGGACTACCGAAACCTCAATAAATACGCCAGCCTTTTCCGGACCGACAAAACCGGCAATGCCGGGCAGATCCTCGACGGCGACCCGACCTTCGTCACCAATGACGAGGCCATCGTCAAGAACCTCCGCCTCAATTACCGGGTCGTCTACTCGGGAAGCGAGGCCGCGCTGATCAAGGCGGCGCAGTTCGCGACGAAGAACCGCACGCCGCTGCTGATGTATTTCTACGAGCCGCAATGGTTGTTCACCAAGGTCAAACTGGTCAAGATCTCGTTGCCCCCGTATGCCGTGGGCTGCGACGACGATCCGGCCAAGGTGGCCTGCGACTATCCGCCGTACCTGCTGGACAAGATCGTCAGCCGGCGGTTCGCGACGACCGGCGGGCAGGCGTACGAGCTGGTCCGGAACTTCACCTGGACCAACGACGACCAGAACACCGTGGCCAGCGACATGATCAACCAGAAGATGTCCGCCGACCAGGCCGCCAAGCGGTGGGTGGAGGAGAACAAGATCGTGTGGAAGGACTGGATCCCCCGTTGAGGTTCGACTACGTCATCGTGGGCGGCGGCAGCGCCGGCTGCGCCCTGGCCAACCGGCTGAGCGCCGACCCGGCGGTGTCGGTCCTGGTCCTGGAGGCCGGCCGGCCCGACTATCGGTGGGACGTGTTCATCCACATGCCGGCCGCCCTGATGTTCCCGATCGGCAGCCGCTTCTACGACTGGAAGTACGAGTCGGAGCCGGAGCCGTTCATGGCCGGCCGCCGGATCTACCACGCCCGCGGCAAGGTGCTGGGCGGCTCCAGCAGCATCAACGGCATGATCTTCCAGCGCGGCAACCCCCTCGACTACGAGCGCTGGGCGGCCGACCCGGGCATGAAGCACTGGGACTACGCGCACTGCCTGCCGTACTTCAAGCGGATGGAGACCTGCCTGGCCGATCCGGGCACGGCCTTCCGCGGTGGTGACGGCCCGCTGAAGCTGGAGCGCGGCCCGGCCCGCGGGCCGCTGTTCGACGCCTTCTTCGAGGCGGTCCAGCAGGCCGGCCACCCGCTCACCGACGACGTGAACGGCTACCGCCAGGAGGGCTTCGCCGCCTTCGACCGTAATGTGCACCGGGGCCGGCGGCTCAGCGCGGCCCGCGCGTACCTGCATCCGGTGCGCGGGCGCCGCAACCTCACGGTCAGGACCCGCGCCCTCGTCGAGAAGGTGCTCTTCGAGGGCACCCGGGCGGTGGGCGTGCAGTGCGGCGGCGAGCGGATCGAGGCGGCGGAGGTCATCCTCTGCGGCGGCGCCGTCAACACCCCGCAGCTCCTGCAGCTCTCGGGCGTCGGCCCGCGCGCGCTGCTGGAGAGCGTGGGCGTCGCCGTCGTCCACGACCTGCCGGGCGTCGGGGAGAACCTGCAGGACCACCTGGAGGTCTACGTCCAGCACGCGTGCACGCGGCCGGTCTCGCAACAACCCTCCCTGGCCAGGTGGCGGCGGCCCTTCATCGGCGCCGACTGGCTTTTCCGCCGCAGCGGCCCCGGGGCCACGAACCACTTCGAGGCCGGCGGCTTCATCCGGTCGAACGACGACGTGGCCTACCCGAACCTGATGTTCCACTTCCTGCCGATCGCGGTCCGCTACGACGGCTCCGCGCCGGCCGGCGGCCACGGCTACCAGGTGCACATCGGCCCGATGTACTCCGACGCGCGCGGCTCGGTCCGCATCACGTCGGACGATCCCCGGCGCAAGCCGGCTCTGCGCTTCAACTACCTGTCCACGGAGCAGGACCGCACGGAGTGGGTGGAGGCCGTCCGGCACGCCAGGGCGATCCTGTCCCAGCCCGCCTGGGCGGACCTGGACGGCGGCGAGCTCTCGCCGGGTCCCGGCGTGCGTACGGACGAGGAGATCCTGGACTGGGTGGCCCGCGACGGCGAGACCGCCCTGCACCCCTCGTGCACCTGCCGGATGGGCGTGGACGAGATGTCCGTCGTCGACCCCGAGACCATGCGCGTGCACGGCCTCGACGGCCTGCGCGTCGTGGACGCCTCGGCGATGCCGTACGTGACGAACGGCAACATCTACGCCCCCGTCATGATGCTCGCGGAGAAGTCGGCCGACCTCGTCCTCGGCAACACCCCGCTCGCGCCGGAGCCGGTGGACTTCCACCGCCATCGGTGACCCGGCACCGGCTCAGCGGTCGAGGCGCTGGTAGCGCCGGACCGACAGGACGAAGAACACGACGGTGATGGCCAGCGGCCAGAGCACGGCCAGCAGGACCGCGTGCCGGGCCGCCCACGAGTCCCCGCCCCACCCGGGGTTCCCGAACAGCTCCCTGGCCGCCGCCACCGTGGACGACAGCGGGTTCCACTCCGAGATCGCCCCCAGCCAGCCCGGCATCGTGCCGGGGGCGACGAAGGCGTTGGACAGGAACCCGACGGGGAACTCCAGCGTCTGCACCGCCACCACCCCGCCGGGATCCCTGACGACCAGCCCCAGGTACACGCCGGCCCACAACAGGGCGAAGCGCAGGAGCAGCAGCAGGCCCACGGCGGCCAGCGCCCCCGGCCACGTGGCCGGCCGCCAGCCGACCGCCAGGCCGCAGACCAGCAGCCCGGCCAGGATCAGGACCGAGTTGAGCAGGTCGGCGACGGCCCGGCCGATCAGCACCGCCGACGGAGCCATGGGCATCGAGCGGAAGCGGTCGGTGACGCCCTTCGAGGCGTCGGCGGCGACCGCGATCATGGTGGCGCTGAGTCCGAAGAGCATCGTCATGCCGTACATGCCGGGCATGAGGAAGGCGAAGTAGTCCGCCCCTACGGGCACCTCGATCGCGCCGCCGAACAGGTAACCGAAGGCCAGGGTGATCACCACGGGGAACAGCACCCCGAACGCCACCGTCATCGGCTGGTTGGCCCAGTGGATCAGGTCGCGGCGGGCGATCGTCCAGCCGTCGGCCAGCGCCCACCGCAGCCGCGCCGCCGGGTTCTCAGCGAGGATCGTCATTTCGCGCCGCCTTCCGCGGTGGTGAGGTTGAGGAAGACCTCGTCGAGCGTCGGACGGCGCAGCGCGACGTCCTCGACCTCGATCCCGGCCGCCGACAGCGCCTCCAGCGTCTCGGCGAGCGCCCGCACCCGCTCGCGCACCGGCGCGCGCACACGCCGGGTGTCCCGGTCGGCCTCGGCCGGCGCGGACGCCACCCGGCCCAGGATTCCCGCCGCCTCCGGCAACCGCGCCGGATCGTGGATCACCAGGTCGAGCCGGTCGCCGCCGAGCTTGGACTTCAGCTCGTCGGGCGTGCCCTCGGCGATCACCCGCCCGGCGTCGAGCACGGAGATCCGGTCCGCGAGCTGGTCGGCCTCCTCCAGATACTGCGTCGTCAGCAGCACCGTGGTGCCACCCGCGACCAGGTCGCGCACCGCGCGCCAGATCTCGGCCCTGCTGTGCGGATCGAGCCCCGTGGTCGGCTCGTCGAGGAAGAGCACGCGCGGGGCCAGGATCAGGCCGGCCGCGAGGTCGAGCCGGCGCCGCATGCCGCCCGAATACTCCTTGGCCGGTCCCGCGTGCTCCAGCCCGAACCGGTCGAGCAGCTCGGCGGCCCTGGCGCGGGCCGCCGGACCGCTCAGGTGGTAGAGGCGGCCGAACAACTCCAGGTTCTGCCGGCCGGTCAGCAGCTCGTCCACCGCCGTGTGCTGGCCGACGAGACCGATGGTGCGGCGCACCTGGCGGGGCTGGGCCGCCACGTCGAAGCCCGCCACCTCCGCCCGGCCGCCGGACGGGCGCAGCAGCGTGGTGAGGATGCGCACCAGCGTGGTCTTGCCCGCGCCGTTGGGGCCGAGCAGGCCGATCACCGTGCCGGGGTCCGCCTCCAGGTCGACGCCGTCCAGCGCCGCCTTCCCGTCGTAGGTCTTGCGTAAGCCCTGGGTGAGCACCGCAGGCATGGGCCGCCTCCCGTCCGACGAATCGTACGCCGTACCGTACAACATACGCTTCGAGTGGGCAACCGTACGGTGTACCGTACGCAGGTGACCGTTGAGTACTCCGGAAAAGGCGATCCGGCGCGGAGCCTCGCGCTGCTCTGGCGCACCAGCGAGCGGGCCAGCCGCAAGGGCAGGCCCGAAATGAGCGTCGACCGCGTCGCGCGCGCGGCCATCGAGGTGGCCGACGCGGAGGGACTCCAGGCGCTGTCCATGCGCCGGGTCGCCGAGCGGCTGGGTGTGGGGACGATGTCGCTCTACACGTACGTGCCGGGCAAGCCGGAGTTGTTCGACGTCATGCTCGACATGGTCTACGGCGAGACCGCCAGGCCGGAGGACGTGCCGGGCGGCTGGCGGGGCCGGCTGGAGCAGATCGCCAGGGAGAACTGGGCGCTCTACCTGCGTCACCCCTGGCTGCTGCGGGTGGCCGCGAGCCGCCCGGTGCTCGGGCCCAACGTCACGGCCAAGTACGACTACGAGCTGCGCGCCGTGGACGGCATCGGCCTGTCGGACCTGGAGATGGACTCGGTGATCACCCTGGTCACCGGCTTCGTGCACGGAGCCGCCAGGGGCGCCGTGGAGGCCGCGCAGGCGGAGAGCCAGACGGGCATGACCGACGAGCAGTGGTGGGCCGCGCACGCGCCCTTCCTCAGCCGGATCACCGACGCCCGCACCTTTCCGACGGCGTCCAGGGTCGGGCAGGCCGCGGGCGAGGCGCTCAACGCCGCCTACAGCCCGGAGCACGCCTTCGAGTTCGGGCTCCAGCGGGTGCTCGACGGCGTCGAAGCCCTGGTGAACAGCCGCTCAGCCTGACGCGGACGCCAAGGGGTCGCGAACGCACGAACGTCCGGCACCGCTCCGGCCTGCGCGGTCGGTGCGCGGTCGGTGCTCGACTAGCTCACGGCGGCACGCAGGCGTACGACGTGCTCGACGAGCGAGATCAGCGTGCCCTTGACCGAGTCGCGGTTACGGGCGTCGGTGCGCACGATGGGCACGTGCGGCGACAACGCCAGCGCCTCCCTGACCTCCACGTCGGAGTGCGCGAAATGCCCGTCCCAGCCGTTGATGCCGATCACGAACGGCAGCTTGGCCTCTTCGAAGTAGTCGATGGCGGGGAAGCTGTCGGCCAGGCGGCGCGTGTCGAGCAGCACCACCGCGCCGATCGCGCCACGCACCAGGTCGTCCCACATGAACCAGAACCGGTGCTGCCCGGGCGTGCCGAACAGGTAGAGGATCAGGTCACGGTCCAGCGAGAGCCGCCCGAAGTCCATGGCCACGGTCGTGGTCTGCTTGTTCGGGGTCATGCCGAGATCGTCGATGCCCGCGGACGCGTCGGTCATCACCGCTTCGGTGGTGAGCGGAA
This sequence comes from Nonomuraea sp. NPDC002799, assembly GCF_053592075.1. Classification (NCBI taxonomy): domain Bacteria; kingdom Bacillati; phylum Actinomycetota; class Actinomycetes; order Streptosporangiales; family Streptosporangiaceae; genus Nonomuraea; species Nonomuraea sp. NPDC002799. The sequence goes on along the minus strand of NZ_JBSFVA010000029.1, from coordinate 100,008 downwards.
GGATCTCGGAGACCGCCCCCACGAACGTCGTCTTGCCGACGCCGAACCCACCGGCGACGACGATCTTCGTCGACGTCAGCCCGGGGCTAGAGCCTGCGTAGTCCACTGAGCACCCTTTCGAGCATGTTGAGGTCTGGTTGCCCCTGGCTGAGGCGTGGCTGGTGCAGGCGGACAAGCCCTTCGTCGGACATGTCCGCCACAAGCACCCGGGCCACGCCCAGCGGGACGCGGAGCAGGGCCGAAATCTCGGCCACCGATCGGAACGACCTGCAGAGCTGCATGATGGCCTCCTGCTCGGGGGTGAGCAGGGCCATCTCGTCGTCGGCGATCGACATGGACGAGATCAACGTCTCCATTGCGAGGTGATAGCGCGGCTCTGATCGGCCGCCCGTCACCGCGTAAGGACGGAACAGGGGCTCATCGTCCCCGGCTCCGTCAGCGCCGTACACGGCCCTCTCCCATCAGTTCCATCACATCACCGGGTCCTTGCGGCCTGAAGCTCGGCGCGCAGAGCCGGCGTGAGCGCCTGACCCGCCCTGTCTACCAGCAAGGTCATCTGGTACGCCACCAAGCCCATGTCACAATCAGGACCCGCGAGCACCGTCAGCACGGAGCCGTCGCTGATCGCCATGACGATGAGCAACCCGCGCTGCATCTCGACGACGGTCTGCGTCACCGCGCCGCCCTCGAACACCCTCGACGCGCCCACGGTCAGACTCAGCAGGCCCGCGGAGACCGCGGCGAGCTGGTCCGCCCGGTCGGGCGGGAAGCCTTCCGAGGTGGCCAGGGACAGGCCGTCCGCTGAGACGACGACGGCATGCGCGACTCCGGGCGTGTTACGCACGAAATCGGTGATCAGCCAGTCGAACCTGTGCGCCTCATGACTAAGGGTTGTCACGCATCCTCCCCGACGGGACGCTCAATCACTCTGTTCCTCCTGTCCACGTACTTCCTGGCGGCCCCGTCGCACACCCTGCTGGTAGCTGGCCATCCGGCTGCGCGTCCGGTCCGCTGAGACCGGTGGCGCCGGGGCCTGCTGCCGCGGCTGCTGGGGCTGCTCCGGCTGGCTTGCCGTGCCGGGCACCAGGTTGGCCTTGGGGGTGCGCTTCGGGAGCCCGGCGGCGGTGATGCCGCCGAGACTGGGCTCGCTGGCTGCGGCCGCCGCTTGCCATCCGGCGTCTGCGGCCGTTCGCCACGCTTCCTCCCCAGAGGGTACGGCTTGCGCGGGCTTGGCCTCACCCTCGACCGGCGCGTCCGCCACCTCACCGGGGGGCCTGCGGAACCAGGCGGACTCCACCGATGCGAAGATCGGCAGGAATTCCTCCTGCTCAGGCTCCATCGGCGACATCTCGACCGACGGGATCGGGTCCGGCCGGCGCACGTCATTCGTCGGATACGTCGGCAGCGGCGGCGGCGTCTGGAACGCGCCATTACCGGATGGCGGAGCCCCCGAACCGGGATACGAAGGGTAGGTGCCGGAGTCGAACGAGGGGTTCTGCCGCCGGTACGAGCCGCCGTCGGTGTCCGCGGTGAAGCCGCCGACACCCGCCCGGCCCGGGTCGGAGTTGAACGCGCCGAACGACGGCCTGGGTGCGCCGGGCATGCTGTCGAACGTACCCGAGCCCTGCCCACTGCCCTGCCCGCTGCCCTGCCCGCCGGCCGGCCCGTTGCCCTGGCCCGGACCCGATCCGCGGCCCGGCGCGGCCCCCTGGCCGGTGTCGAACACCCCTGGCTGCCGTGCAGGCGGACCGCTGTCGAAGACCCCCGGCCGCTGCGGCATCGGACCACTGTCGAACGCCCCGGGCCGCTGCTGGGCCGGACCGCTGTCGAACACCCCCGGCCGCTGCGGCTGAGGGCCGGTGCCGGGAAGTTGCGGGCCGGTGCCGTGGCGCAGCGGCGGAGGGCCGCCGGGGGGCCGCTGAGGCAGGGAGCCACCGTCGGAGTGCCGGCCAGGGGCTCCAGGACTGCTGGGGCCATTGGGGCCGCTGGGACCGGTACGGGGCAGGCCGCCGTCGATCGAGTCGAAACTGCCGAACGACCTGAACGTCCCGTTCTGCACGACCGGCCCGGCCGGCGTCTGGGCGGGCACGGTTCCGCCGCCGAACGCGGGCCGCTGCGGCAGCGGTGGCTGCGTGCCGTCGGCGATCAACGCGGGCGGCAGCAGCACCATGGCGATCAGGCCGCTGCCCTCGCCCTTCCTGAGCTGCACCCGGATCCCGTGGCGCAGCGCCAGGCGGCCGACCACGAACAGGCCCATGCGCCGGGAGACCGACACGTCCACGACCGGGGGCTCGGCCAGACGCCGGTTGGCCTCGGCGAGCTCGTCCTCGGTCATGCTGATGCCGGTGTCGCTCACCGACAACAGCGCCCCGCCGCCTTCGATGAGGCTGCTGGTGACGATGACCTGGGAGTTCTTCGGGGAGAACTGGATGGCGTTCTCGACCAGCTCGGCGACGAGGTGGACGAGGTCGTTGGCGGCGCTGCCGAGCACCGAGGTGGCCCGGTGCACCCTGACCTGGACGCGCTCGTAGCCTTCGACCTCCGACAACGCGGCGCGGACGACGTCGACCAGCTTGGCCGGCTGGCTGCGCCGGCGCGCGGCCTCGTGGCCGGCCAGGACCAGCAGGTTCTCGGAGTTGCGGCGCATGCGGGTGGCCAGGTGGTCGAGCTTGAACAGGTCGGACAACCGGCCGCCGTCCTGCTCGCCCTTCTCCAGGCCGTCGATCAGCGAGATCTGCCGCTCGACCAGCGTCTGCGTGCGGCGCGAGAGGTTGACGAACATCGAGCTGATGTTGCTGCGGAGGTCGGCCTCCTCGCCCGCCAGGCGGATGGCCTGCCGGTGCACCTGGTCGAAGGCCCTGGCCACTTCGCCGATCTCGTCGTTGCCCTCGACCTCGATCGGCCGTATCTCGCTGACCGTCGTGTCGCCGCTGATCCGGAGCTGGTGCACCACGTCGGGGAGCCGGAAGCCGGCGATCTCCAGGGCCTCGGTGCGCAGCCGGCGCAGCGGGCCGACCATGGAGCGGGCGATGGCCACGGTGAGCAGCAGGACCAGCAGAAGGAGCGCCAAGATCAGCGCACCCGCTATGATCGCGTTGCGGATCTCGGCTGAGCGCAGCTCCTGGCTGCGCAGGTTCACCTTCGCCGCCAGCTCCCGCTCGATGCCGTGCAGGACGTCGATGGCGACCGTGTTGCCCTCGAACCACTCCTCGCGCTCGGCCTTGGCGGAGATCAGGTTCTCGGTGATCTGCGCGCCGGGAGTCCTGCCGCTCGCCAGGGTGATCGCGCGCGACTTGGTGAGCTGGAGGTTGACGTATTGGGGCTTGGCGGTGAGCTGCTGCCACAACTTCAGGCCGGTCTCGACGCCGGCCTCCGCGCCGACGGCGGCCATGTCGCTCTGCTGGCGGGCGTTGGAGGCGATGAACTGCTCGACCTCCTGGGCGTCCACGTTCCGGGAGTCGTAGGAGGCCCGCATGAGCTGGACGCGCTGGCGGGAGATCTCCTCCTTGGCCGAGGCGATCGCGCTCAGGGCGCGGAGCTGGCCGACGATCTCCGGGTCGGTGGACAGCAGGCTCAGCTCCTCGTGCAGCTTGAGCAGGCTGTCGGAGAGGAAGTCGTAGCGGCTGGTGTTGGCCTGGCCCTCGGCGCGGATCCGCGCGAGCCTGCTCAGGTCGGAGCCGGCCTGCCCGGCGGCCTTGAGCGCGCGCGGGCCATAGGTGTCGTCGATGGTGCCGAGGTCTGCGCGGACGCTCTGGGCCAGCCGGTCCACCGCGGCCTTGCGCTGGGCGAGCGGCTGGGCGAGCTTCTTGCGCATCGTGGCCGTCGCGCCGATCCAGCCGGCCGTGTCACGCTCCAGCCCGAGCGCCTGCACGAGGTCGCGGATTCGACCGGCCTGCTCGGCCGCGACGGCCGTACGGTCGTAGTCGGAGATGCTCTGCACCGACCCCACGACGCGTGCACCCCCGAGCACGACCGCGGCGATGGTGGGCACCAGGATGAGTGCGGTCAGCCGCCACCTCACGCGCCAGTTTCGCAGGCCAAGGCGCGGCAGCGACCGCTTCCCGCGGTCCCGCCTCGCGGCGAGGCCGCTGTCGGAGTTCCCCGTTGTCACTGCTTCCGATACCCCTCAATCGTCCCGTCCACCAACGGGCCTTAAAGCCGTCCACAAGGTAACCGCAGCTTTTAACTTAACCGGCATATCGGACACAATCGTTACAAATTAGTCCGGGTGCCGTGTGCTGCTGGTTATCGGAGCGCGGCCAGCACCTGATCGCGAACTTGGGCCCTCTGCGCGTCGTCGCTGAGGGGGCGACCGGCGCGATCTACTACGTAGAAGACGTCTACCGCCTCTGCGCCGAGAGTTTCTACCCGAGCAGCCCTCACGTCAAGAGCGCACTCCCCGAACGCCCGCCCGATGCGCCACAGCAGTCCCGGCCTGTCATGGGCCCTGACTTCCACCACTGTGGCAGTCGCGGAGGCGTCGTCGACCAAAGTTACCCGAGGTGGAGCCACGGGTACACGGGGGGGTCGCATCGCGCGGGTGCGGCGGGCCAGGCGCTGCTCGATGTCAAGGCGGCCGGCAAGGACGAGACGGAGGTCGGCCTCCAGGGTGGCGGGGTCCGGCGGGGAGCCGTATTCGGGGATGACGGAGAACTCGATCACCGCGGTGGAGCCCGCGGAGGCGGCCGAGGCCGAGCGGACGACGAGCCGGTGCGCGGCGAGCACGCCGGCCGCGCTCCACAACAGCCCCACCCGATCGGGGGCGACGACGGTCACCGCTCCCCCGTTGACGCGGATGGCGCCGCCGCCGTGGCGGGCGAGCGAAGCCTGCGCGGCCGACAGGGTGGGCGGCTTGGGCGGCGCCGAGCCGGCCAGCACGGACCTGACCCGGCGCACCAGATCGGCCACCAGCCCGGCCTTCCAGCTGTTCCAGGCGGCGGGCCCGGTCGCGTTGCCGTCGGCGACGGCCAGCGCGGCCAGCAGGTCGAGCACCTCGCGGCTGCCGACCGTGGCCGCGACCTTCTCGATCGTGACGGGGTCGTCGAGATCCCTGCGGGTGGCGGTCTCGGGCAGCAGCAGGTGGTGGCGTACGACGGTGGCCAGGGTCTCCACGTCACGCGGCGGCAGGCCGATGCGGGTGGCGATGTCGCGCACCACGACCTCGCCGGTCGCCGAATGGTCGCCGGGCCAGCCCTTGCCGACGTCGTGCAGGAGCGCCCCGATCAGCAGGAGGTCGGGACGGGAGACCTCACGGGTGTGGCTGGCCGCGTTCGCGGCGGCCTCGATCAGGTGCCGGTCGACCGTGAAGCGGTGGATCGGATTGCGCTGGGGACGGTGGCGTACGCGCTCCCAGTCAGGAAGCAGTTTGACAAGGATGCCCGCCTGGTCGAGCTCCTCCCACACGGGCACGGCGGCTCGCCCTGCGCCGAGGATCGACACCAGCGCGTCACGGGCCTCTTCCGGCCACGGAACCGGCATGGGTGGCGACTGAGCTGCGAGAACGGACATGGTGGCGGGCGCGAGCGGCAGCCCGGAGTCGGCCGCGGCGGCCGCGACGCGCAGGACCAGCACCGGGTCCTTGCGCGGTTCGATCCCGCGGGCGAGCACCACCTCGCCGCCGTGCTCGACCACGCCGTCCGCCAGCGGGCGACGGCCTCGGGGAGCCGGACCTGACACCAGCCTGTCAACCGTTCGCCACGTGGCGTCGAAGGCGTGGGAGATGGTCCGTCCCGCCTCCGCGAGCCGGCGCATCAGCGCCTCGGCGTCGAGCAGCCCGAGCAGCCCCGCCACGGCGTCCTGCTCCTGCAGGACCAGCCGGTCGGTGCTGCGGGCGGTGACGACGTGCAGCGCGTGCCGCACGTCCAGGATGAACTCGTAGGCTTCGCGCGCCCGGGGACCCGGCGCGGAGGCGACCCAGGCGGCCGCCACGGCCTGCATGGCCTGAACGTCACGGAGCCCGCCGCGCCCGTCCTTGAGATCCGGTTCGAGAAGGAACGCCAGCTCGCCGCTGACCTGGGCCCGCTTGTCGGCCGCGTCACGCAGTTCACCGAGCCTGCGCCTGGAGTCGGCGCGCCACTCGGCCAGCACCGCCTCCCTGGCCTTGCGCGTCAGCTCGGGATCCCCGGCCACGTGCCTGGCCTGGATGAGGCCGAGCACGGCCTTCAGATCCTGCCGGGCGACGGAGACCGCCTCTTCCACCGTGCGGACCGAGTGGTCGAGGCTGACGGCGGAGTCCCAGATCGGATACCAGATCCGGTCGGCGACCCTGGCGACGTCGGCCCGGCCGTTGTGCAGCAGGACCAGGTCCAGGTCGCTGCCCGGCGCCAGCTCTCCGCGGCCCAGGCTCCCGACGGCGACCAGGGATATGTGGTCGCCGTCGCTCGCCGTACGGAAGAGATCCTTGAGCCAGCGGTCGGTGTCCGTGGCCCGCTCCTTGCGGGCCGCGGAATACGAACGGGCCTCTCCCCTCACTGCCATGCCCCCTTGCCGAGCACCGCCCGGACGTCGTCGTCCGAGCCGCGCCACGGATACATCGTGAAAACCCAGCCGTGCCGTACGACCCCGCCGCGCGAGGACACCCGGTGACACCGGACGTCCTCGCCTCGCCGCGGAACCATCGCGGGTCTGATGGCCTCGCTCCGCGAGGACGTCCTGAGCCGGATGTCCTCGCTTCGCTGCGGATCCATCACAGGGCTTCCGGACCTCGTTCTCCCGTGCGTACCCGGATGACGGTGTCCACGGGCACGGACCAGACCTTGCCGTCACCGATCTTGCCGGTGTGCGCGGCCTTGACGATGACGTCGATCACGTCCTCGGTGTCATCCTCTTCGGCGAGGACCTCCAGCCTGACCTTCGGCACCAGGTCGACCTGGTACTCCGCACCGCGGTAGACCTCGGTGTGGCCACGCTGGCGGCCGTAGCCGCTCGCCTCGCTGACCGTCATTCCCTTGATGCCGAACTGTTCGAGCGCGGCCTTCACGTCATCCAGCTTGAAGGGCTTGATGATCGCTGTGATGAGCCTCATGCGTCCACCTTCTTCTGAGCGGGGGCGGAGGGACCGTTGGAGGACGCCACGCCGGAGGCGTAGACGGTGCCGAGGTCGTATCCGGTCTCGGCGTGGGTGGTGACGTCGATGCCGGTGACCTCGTCGTCGGCGGGGACCCGGAAGCCCATCGTCTTGTCGATGATCTTCCCGATGATCCAGGTGATGATGAAGGAGTAGCCGCCCACGGCGATCGGGCCGAGCACCTGCAGGCCCAGCTGGCCGAAGCCGCCTCCGTAGAACAGGCCCTCGCTCTGCTGGTCGAGGAAGGGGTAGGCGGCCAGGAAGCCGAGCGAGACGGCACCGATGACGCCGCCCACCAGGTGCACGCCCACCACGTCGAGCGAGTCGTCGTAACCGAGCTTGTACTTCAGGCCGACCGCGTAGGCGCAGATCGCGCCGGCCAGCAGGCCGATGACCAGCGCGGCCCACGGGTCGACGAAACCACAGGCCGGGGTGATGGCGACCAGGCCCGCGACCGCGCCGGAGGCGACGCCGAGGCTGGTGGCGTGCCCGTCACGGAGCTTCTCCACGACGAGCCAGGCGCCGGCGGCGACCGCGGCGGCGATCTGGGTGTTCATGAACGCCAGGCCGGCGGTGCCGTCCACGGCGAGCTCGGACCCGGCGTTGAAGCCGAACCAGCCGAACCACAGCAGGCCGGCGCCGAGCAGGACGAGCGTGAGGTTGTGCGGCCGTATCGGCTCCTTGCGCCAGCCCTGCCGCTTGCCGATGACCAGGGCCAGCGCCAGTGCCGCGGCGCCGGCGTTGATGTGGACGACCGTGCCGCCGGCGAAGTCCTCGATGCCCATGGTGTTGAGCCAGCCGGTGCCCCAGACCCAGTGCGCGACCGGGAAATAGACCAGGGTCGCCCAGATGACGCTGAAAACGATCCATGCCCCGAACTTCGCCCGGTCCGCGATCGCGCCGCTGATCAGAGCGACGGTGATGATGGCGAACGTCAGCTGGAAGGCGGAGAAGACCAGGCTCGGCATGCCGGTGCCGTCGTCCTTGGTGGCGGTGTCCACCAAGCTCTGCAGGCCGAGGGCGTCGAAGCCGCCGACCACGTTGTTGAGCGCCGAGTTGGCATTGTCGGTGAATGCCAGTGAGTGTCCGAAGAGCACCCAGGCGATGGTCACCGTGATGATGGCGCCGAACGACATCATCATCATGTTCAGGACACTCTTGGCCCTGGTCATGCCCCCATAGAAGAACGCGAGCCCCGGCGTCATCAGCAACACCAACGCGGTGGCCGCGAGCATCCAGGCTGTGGTGCCGCTATCGATCTTCACGACGCGACCCTCCTTACATGTGACGTGTGGCCACAGCGTGTTCGCCTGGGGTTTCGTGGCTCGACCAGGTGTGTTTCACATTCGTGAATCTCGCCACGCGGGTGTTTCACCTAAGTTTCGGGCCACTCACATAGCCGATATCGGCGATGCCAAAGCGGACATGAGACAGCCAGGAGTCTCTAAAGGGGGCATCAAGAAAGCCGCTTTCAGGACACCAGGGTGACCGGGTCGCCCTGCGCGATCCGGCCGGGCCGGGTGACGCGGGCGTACACGCCTAGACAGGGCTGCGGCCCCATGTCCAGCACCGGCACCCGGTTGTGCCTGGCCACCATCCGCAGAGCACCGGTGTCGCGGCCGAGCGGCCCGTGCGCCAGGGTCGGCACCGCGCACCTCGGGCTCGTCACGATGACCTGGAGCAGCACGCTGTCGCCGACGCGCAGCTCGCGGCCCACCCAGCCGTTCTCCACGAAGCCGTCCTCCTCCGTCCCGATCACCAGATTGGGGCGGTAGCGCAGGGCGGCGGCGCCGACCCGGTCGAGCGCCGACGTGGAGACCAGGTGAACGGGCGCGAAGTCGAAGAACGTCCCCTCGGGGGACGCCCCGCCGAGCCGCCCGACGGTATAGGGCACCTCCGCCTCGATCCCGTCGGCGAGCACCCGCTCGGGGACGGAACGCTCGAACTCCGCGCCGGGCGGCGGTACGTCGATGAGCCGGACCTCGCGTCCGAGCAACGCGGACAACTCCGCGTCGCCGGGGACATCGGCGCCCTCGATCGTCAGCAGGTCACGCCAGAGCCGTGGATTCTTCGCGCTGGCGATCTTTCCGGTGGCGACGTCGAGCACCGCGCGCGCCCGATCCCCGTCGAGCCCGCGCTCGGTCACCCCGCTCTCGGCGATCTCCTCGCCCAGCATCGACTTAACCGGATAACGGCGCAGCACCTCAACCCGCATGACGCGGACCCACCGGTGCCCTCACCGTCTCACCACGCATGACGCGGACCCACCGGTGCGCTCATGCGGCGGCCATGGCCATCTTTCGTAGCCGGGCCAGCGCGTCGCGCTCGATCCGCCGGGCGCGGTCGCGGCCGATCCCGTAGCGCTCCCCGACCTCGGTGAGCGTGTGCTCGCGCCCGTCCACCAGCCCGTAGCGCCAGCGCAACATCTCGCTGGTGTCGCCTTCGAGCCCGGTGAGCCACTGATCGAGCCGCTCCCGCTCCAGGATGTCGATGGCCTGCTGCTCAGGATCGGCCCAGGTCTCGTCGGCGATCATGTCGCCGAGTTCGGTCTCGTCCTCATCACCCACGCCGAGCTGCAGCGAGACCGGGTCGGAGGCCCATCGGCGCAGCTCGCGCACCCGCTCGACCGGCAGGTCGAGCAGCCCGGCGAGGTCGTCGTCGGTGGGCTCGGCGTCGAACTCGGCCAGCATGTCGCGCCGCACCCGCATCAGCCGGGTCATCTGCTCCCCGGCGTGCGTCGGCAGCCGCACCGGCCGCGCCTGCTCGTGGATGGCCCGCCCGACCGACTGCCGGATCCACCACGTCGCGTAGGTGGAGAACTTGTAGCCCCGCTGATAGTCGAACTTCTCCACCGCGCGAACCAGGCCCAGGTTCCCCTCCTGGACCAGGTCGATCAGCGGCATCCCCCGGCCGGAGTATTTCCTGGCCACCGCCACCACCAGACGCAGGTTGGCCTGGATGAACTCGTCCTTCGCCCGTTGCCCCGAAACGGCCAGGCGCTCCAGCTCCTCGTCCGCCACGTCCCCGATCCGCGGCTCCGAGCCCCCTCTGTCGAGCAGGTGCTCCGCGAGGAGTCCTGCCTCGATCCGCTTGGCGAGCTCCACCTCTTCCTCCGCCGTGAGCAGCGGAACGCGGCCGATCTCAGCCAGATACGTCCCCAGCAGATCGCGTTCAGCGACGTGCTGCTCCTGCGTGCGACTCCCCGTAGGCCTTGCCATCCCCAGGCACCTCGTTCCGCAGCTACGTTCTATACCCGGCCAACGTCCGGCCACAGGCAAAGATTCCCTAAAGCACTACGTCCGAGGGAGGGTTCTGAATGTCCTCCTAAAGGAGGAGACCGTCGTGAAACACCTGGTGGACAAGGGGAACGCCGGGCCGGTAGGCCAGATGCACGTAGGAGGGGGCGTCCAGCACGACGAGGTCCGCGCGCGCTCCCCGCCGCAACCAGCCTACGTCCGTACGCCGCAGCGCGCGGGCCCCGCCGTACGTCGCCGCTCTGATCGCCTCCAGCGGCGTCATGCCCATCTCGCGGACGGCCAGCGCCACGCAGAACGCCATCGACGACGTGAACGACGAGCCCGGGTTGCAGTCGGTCGCCAGCGCCACGGTGGCACCGGCGTCGATGAGCCGCCTGGCGTCCGGGTACGGCGACCGCGTGCTGAACTCGGCCCCCGGCAGCAGCGTCGCCACCGTGTCCGAGGAGGCCAGCGCGTCCACGTCGCCCGGCGTCAGATGGGTGCAGTGGTCGGCCGAGGCCGCGCCCAGCTCGCAGGCGATCCGCACGCCCGGCCCCTCGCCGAGCTGGTTGGCGTGCACCCGCGCCCCGAGCCCCGCCTTCAGCCCGGCGCCGAGGATCTCCCGCGTCTGGTCCCCGTCGAACGCCCCGCGCTCGCAGAACACGTCCACCCACTTCGCGTACGGGGCACACGCTTCGAGCATCTCCCCGGCGACGAGCCGCACGTAGGAGTCGGCGTCCATGTCGGAGGGCACGATGTGCGCCCCCAGGAAGGTGGTCTCGTCGGTCACCCCGGTGGCGATCTCCAGCGAGCGCCGCTCGTCCTCGACGGTCAGCCCGTAGCCGCTCTTGATCTCCACGGTGGTGGTGCCCTGGGCGAGCATCTCGTTCACCAGGGCGAGCGTGCGGGTGGCCAGCTCGGCGTCGCCGGCCCGCCGGGTGGCGGCGACGGTGGTCCTGATGCCGCCTCCGGTGTAGGGCTCGCCGGACATCCGGGCCTGGAACTCGGCCGTCCTGTCTCCGGCGAAGACCAGGTGGGCGTGGCTGTCCACGAAGCCGGGGATGACCGCGCGGCCTCCGACGTCCACCCGCTCGTCGGCGTCGGGCGCCTGGGCTGCGGGGCCGGTCCAGGCGACGAGGCCGTCCGCCACGACCACGGCCGCGTCGGGGATCTCCGCGCGCTCGGGATCTCCCGTGTAGAGCAGCCCAATGCCGTCGATCAGTGTCGTGGTCATCGCGAGTGTCCCATCGCCTCGGCAGCCGTCATCATGATCGTCCTCATCGCCCCAGCGAAGATCACCGCGGCTCCCTCATCACCCCGGCGGCCCTCACCCCGGCGCGCTCCGGCTCGCCCGTCACCCCGGCGGCCCTCACCACAGCCCGCCCACCGCCTCGGCCAGCAGTGCGCCGGCGTCGCCGAGCCGGTGCCGCCCGTCCGTGACCACCCGGCGGCCACCGGAGATGACCGAGTGCACGTCCGCCGCCGTGGCCGCGAACACCACGGCCTCGATCCCGGCGGCGCCCGCCGTGCGTACGGAGTCGAGCCGCACCGACACCAGGTCGGCCCACGCGCCGGGCACGAGCAGCCCCGCGTCGGGGAAGCCCAGGGAGGTGTGACCCACACCGGTGGCGGCGGCGAGCAGGTCGGCGGCGCGCCAGTGGCCGCGTTTCTCGCTGACCAGCCGCTCGTCCAGCTCCACCGCCCGCGCCTCCTCGAACAGGTCGATCACGGCGTGGCTGTCGGAGCCGAGCGTGATCCCCGCGCCGCGATCGGCCAGGGCCCTGGCCCTGCCGACGCCGTCGGCGAGGTCGCGCTCGGTGGTGGGGCACATGCAGACGTAGGCGCGGGAGTGGCCGAGCAACTCGATGTCCACGTCGGTCAGGTGGGTGGCGTGCACCGCGGTCGAGCGCGGCCCCAGCGCCCCGCGCTCGTGCAGCACCTGCATCGGCGTGGCCGCGTACATCTCCACGCAGGCCGCGTTCTCCGCCCGCTGCTCGGAGACGTGCGCGTGCAGGGGCGCGGTGAACCGGTGGGAGAACTCGGCCATGATCGGCATCTGGTCGGCCGGCACCGCGCGCACGGAGTGGATGGCCGCGCCGATCTCGACGTCGGGCTGCCCGGCGTACGCGAACGCCAGTTGCTCGGCGCGGGCGGCCCAGCCGTCGCCGTCGCCGTCGCCGAAGCGCCGCTGCGCGCCGGCGAGCGGCGCGCCGAAGCCGCCCGCCAGGTAGCAGGTGTCGAGCAGCGCGATGCGCAGGCCGGCGTCACGGGCGGCGCTGATGAGGGCGTGGCCCATCACGTTCGGATCCTCGTACGGCCTGCCGTGCGGCGCGTGGTGCAGGTAGTGGAACTCGCCCACGCACGTCACCCCGGCCAGCGCCATCTCGGCGTAGACCGCCCTGGCGAGCTTGAGGTAGCCGTCGGGATCGAGCCGGTCGGCGACCTCGTACATCCGGTCGCGCCAGGTCCAGAAGTCGCCCTTGCCCTGCTGGGTCCGGCCGCGCAGCGCGCGGTGGAAGGCGTGGGAGTGGGCGTTGGCCAGGCCGGGGATGGTGAGCCCGGCCAGCCGCTCGGCCGAGCCCGGCGGGCCCTGGCCGATCCGCGTGATCCGTTCGCCGTCGACCTCGACGAGCACGCCGTCCGTCACGCCGCCGGGCAGCCAGGCCTGCTCGCACCAGTAGGTCAGCGACACAGATCCTCCAGCACGTCCGCGAGTGCCACCACTCCCGCCTCGCAGTCTGCCCGCTCGGCGTGCTCGTCGGGGGAATGGGACACGCCCGTGGGGTTCCTGACGAAGAGCATGGCGCTCGGAACGCCTGCCGTGGCGAGGATTCCCGCGTCGTGACCCGCTCCGGTCGGCAGGATCGGCGCGGGCGTGTCGCCCCCGGCCACCCGCGCCAGCCGATCCCGCAGCGCCACGTCGAACTCGACCACCGGCGTCCACGACTCCTCCCGCACCTCTGCCTTGTCAGCTGGGCTCCCGCCGGCCCCCGCTCCACCGCCGGCGCGCGCTACGCCCGGGTCGCTGATCGTGCCCGGAGAGGGAAGGGCCGCAGCCGGTGTCGCGGTCGCCGCCATCCGCGTGAGCTGGGCGACGAGTTCGCGCACCGCGCCCTCGTCCGCGCCGCGGGCGTCCAGCCAGGCCGTCACCAGCCCGGGGATCGCGTTGGCGTTGCCGGGCGAGACGCGCACCTTGCCCACCGTGGCCACCACGCCGAGCCGCGCGGCGGTGTCGCGGGCGGCCAGCACCAGGCGGGCGAACGGCAACATCGGGTCGTCCCGGTCGCCCAGCAGCGTGGTGCCCGCGTGGTCGGCCCGCCCCAGGAAGTCGAAGCGCCACCGCCCGTGCGGCCAGATCGCCCGCGCCACCCCCACCGCCCGGCCGTGCTCGACGAGCCCGCGCCCCTGCTCGACGTGGAGCTCCACGAACGTGCCGATGGCGGCCAGCGTCTCGTCGTCCCGCCCGATCGCGTGCGGCGCGCGCCCCGCCCTCGTCAGCACGTCCGCCAGCGTGTCGCCGTCGTCGTCGGTGAGCGCCAGGGCGCGGTCCGGCGCCAGCACGCCGGTGAGCAGCCGCGACCCCATGCACGGCACGCCGAACCTGGCCCCCTCCTCGTCGGTGAAACAGGCGACGCCCAAGGGCCGCGACGGCGTTATGTCGCGATTTTTCAGGATGTCCAGGGCGGCGAAGGCCGACACGACGCCCAGCGGCCCGTCGAAGGCCCCGCCCTGCCGTACGGAGTCGAGATGGCTGCCCGTCACCACCCCCGGCCGGCGCGCGGGATCGCCCCACCACGCCCAGAGGTTGCCGTTACGGTCTTCGCGCAGGTCGAGCCCCCGCCGCGCGGCCTCGCCCGCGAACCACTCGCGCAGCTCCATGTCGGCGTTCGACCAGGCGTCCCTGACGTAGCCGCCGGTCGCCGGATCCCGTCCTATGCGCGCGAGTGGTTCGAGCATGATCCCACTGTAGTGAATGGATCCATTCAGGTCAGTTGACCGGGCCGCCTCGCGGGCGAACGGTCAGCTCGGTGAGATGGGCGTCGGGACCCGCCTGGACGGCGGCCAGCACGGCCCGCGCCACGCTCTCGGACGTCAGGTACTTCTCGGGCTCGAACTCGCCGCCCTCGTAACGGCGCAGCCCGCGCTGCATGTCGGTGGCCGTACGGCCCGGATAGACGGTCGTCACCCGCAGCCTCGGCTCCTCCAGCCGCAGCGCGTCGGCGAAGGCCCGCAGCGCGAACTTGCTCGCCGCGTAGGCGCCCCACTCGGGGTTGGCCCGCTGGCCCGCGCCCGAGTTGACGCAGATGACGTGGCCGGCCGCCGCCCTGAGGGCGGGCAGCAGCAGCCGGGTCAGCTCGGCGACCGCGATGACGTTGACCTCCATGGTCCGGCGCCAGGTGGCGGCGGGAAGGTCGCCGATCCGGCCGAGCAGGCTGATCCCCGCGCTGTGCACGAGCACGTCGAGCCGCTCGATCCCGGCGACGTCCGCCTCCGTGACCCGCGTCAGCTCCACCGGCCAGGGCCGGGCGTCGGGCAGGCCGGCCGCCACGGCGGCGAGCGCGCTCTCGTCCCGGCCGCCGAGTATGAGGCGGTGCGTCGGGGCCAGGGCGGCGGCGACGGCCGCGCCGATCCCCCGGGAGGCGCCGGTGACCAGCGCCGTCGGTCGTTCACTCATGAAGATCAGCATATTGAGGTTGTCGATCGGCTGCCGCCCGGCACGAGGCCGAGCCGATCGCCGGCCCGTTCCGAGCGGCCCCTGGACGGTGCCGGACCGGCCGGAAACTCAGGAGATTCCGCAACACGTTCTATGGCAGGATGCATCAGCTCAAGCTAAGCGTGCTCTGAAGGAGTCGGCCTCCCAATGATCATCGAAGCTACGGGATTGCGTAAGACGTTCACCACCAGGAGCAGGAAGGGCGCACAGACCGTCGAGGCCGTGCGCGGCGTGGACCTCACGGTGGCCAAGGGCGAGATCTTCGGTGTGCTCGGCCCCAACGGGGCGGGCAAGACCACCACGATCAGGATGCTCGCCACGCTGATCGCCCCCGACGCGGGCAGCGCCACCATCGCGGGCCACGACCTGCTCAAGGAGCCCGCCGCCATCCGGCGCGAGCTGGGTTACGTGAGCCAGGCGGGCGGCGTGGAGGAGACCACGAGCGCCAGGGCGCAGATCTTGATGGCCGCCAGGATCCACGCCATGGCCGATGCGAAGCGGGCCACGGCCGGGATACTGGAGCGGTTCGACCTCGACGAGATCGCCGACCGCCCCGGCCGTACGCTGTCCGGCGGCCAGAAGCGGCGGGTCGCCATCGCGATCGGGCTGGTGCACAACCCGCCGCTGCTCTTCCTCGACGAACCCACCACCGGCCTCGACCCGCAGAACCGCGCCAACCTGTGGGACCGCATCAAGCAGTTGCGCGAGGCGGGCACCAGCGTGCTGCTCAGCACCCACTACCTCGACGAGGCCGACGTGCTGTGCGACCGGCTGATGATCGTCGACCACGGCCTGGTCGTGGCCGAGGGCACGCCCGGCGAGCTCAAGCGGCAGGTCTCCGGCGACGTGATCACGCTGCGGGTGGACGAGCTGGAACGCGCCGCCGAGACGCTCAAGCCGCTGGCCCGCGAGACCCGCGTGGACGAGGACCTGCTGCGGGTCTACGTGGACGACGGCGAGCACACGCTGCCCGTGCTGCTGCGGGCGCTGGAGGAGCGGGGCATCGGCCTGAGCTCGATCGCGCTCGACCGGTCCACGCTCGACGACGTCTTCCTGGCCAAGACCGGCCGGACCCTTCGTGACACCGGAGCCGACGCATGATCCGCCACACCGCCCTGTTCACGGGCTACGAGCTCAAGAAGTCGTTCAGCAACCCGATCTGGCCGCTGTTCGGCCTCATGCAGCCGGTGCTGTACCTGCTGATGTTCGCGCCGTTGTTGCGGACGATGACGCCGGGCGGCACGATCGTGGACGCGCTGCGGATGTTCACGCCGGCGTCGATGATGATGATCGCGGTGTTCGGCTCGTTGTTCTCCGGGTTCGGGCTGATCGCCGAGCTGCGCAACGGCTCGCTGGAGAGGTACGCCGTCAGCCCCGCCTGGCGCCCGGCCATCGTGCTCGGCCGGGTGGCCAAGGACATGATCGTGCTGGTCTGCCAGGCGATCCTGGTGCTGGTCGTGGCCATCGCGATGGGCGTGCGCATCGGGGTCGTCGAGCTGGTCCTCGTGCTGCTGCTCATGGCGGCGACGGGGTTGTTCGCCTCCGGGTTGTCCCAGGGGCTGGCGCTGACCCTGGGCGACGAGAACGGCATGTCGCAGACGCTCAACCTGTTCATGCTGCCGATCATGCTGCTGGCCGGGCTGTTCGTGCCGATCTCCTTCGCGCCCGACTGGATGCGGACTCTGGCCCCGCTCAACCCGCTCTATCACGCGGTCGAGGCGGGGCGGGCGCTGTTCGACGGCCGGCTGACGGACTCGTCGATCCCGATCGCGTTCGGGGTGTTCGTCGTGCTGGCGGTGCTCACCACGATCTGGTCGATGCGGTCGCTACGCCGGATCGCCGGATAGGAACGTCCCGGTCTCGTCGGTCATCCGCTCGTACTCTTCGAGCCGCGCCCGCGTACGCAGCGGCGCCGCGTCGGCCATGGCCTCGACCAGGGCCATGGCCAGGGCCAGCGGCGCCGCGTGCGAGTCGAACACCAGCCGGTCGCCGACGGGCGCGTCCAGCACGATCTCCGCCGGGAAGTCGGCCCTGTCGGTGATGGCGGCGACCCGGAGACCGAGCTTCCCGGCGTACTCCAGCGCCTGCACGACCTCCGTCGGATAGCGCGGCAGCACCACGGCCACCACCCACTCCGCCCCCGCCCGCCGGGCCGCGTGCAGCCCGTCGGCCAGCTCCGACCCGCCGTGCGTGAGCAGGCGCACGTCGGGATGGATGCGGCGGGCGTAGTAGGCGAAGGTGGTGGCCAGCCCGCAGGAGACGCGCAGCCCCACCACGGGCAGCGGCTCGGTGACGGCGAGCTGCTCGCCCAGCTCCTTGAGCGGGAAGGCCGTCAGCCGCTCCCTGACGACGGCGAGGTTGCGGATCTCGCCGTCGATCGCCCCGCGCAGCAGGCTCTCCTGCGGCGCCGCCACGTCGCCGCCCAGCACGAGCGGCCGCAGCGCCTGCCGCAGCTCGGGATATCCGGCGAAGCCCAGCACCATGGCGAACCTCGTCACCGACGGCTGGCTGACCCCCGCGCGCTCGGCCAGCTCGACGCTCGACAGGAAGATCGCCTCGTCGAGATGCTCGCTGAGATAATGCGCGATCCGCCGCTGCACGGGCGACAACCTCCGGCCATCCAGCAGCACGCTCAGCCCACCGTGATATCCGTCCGCCACGCCACCTCCAACGTCGTCCGCCCGACATTCTCATCCCTCTTGCTGAGAATGCCCCGTGAAAGACCGTGAGGTCAGGACTCCCGCATGGGAATCCGGACCCCCCGCACGGCGGCCACCTCGGCGGCCTCCTCGTAACCCGCGTCCACATGCCGCATGACCCCCGTCCCCGGGTCGTTGGTGAGCACCCGATTGAGCTTCTCCCCCGCCAGCGCGGTGCCGTCGGCCACGGTCACCTGCCCGGCGTGGATGGAGCGCCCGATGCCGACCCCGCCGCCGTGGTGGATCGACACCCAGGAGGCGCCCGAAGCCGTGTTGAGCATGGCGTTCAGCAGCGGCCAGTCGGCGATGGCGTCGGAACCGTCGGCCATCGCCTCGGTCTCGCGGTAGGGCGAGGCCACCGACCCGCTGTCGAGGTGGTCGCGCCCGATCACGATGGGCGCCTGGAGCTCGCCCGAGGCCACCATGTCGTTGAACCGCTCCCCCGCGACGTCGCGCTCGCCGTAGCCGAGCCAGCAGATGCGCGCCGGCAGGCCCTGGAAGTGCACCCGCTCCCCGGCCTTCCTGATCCACCTGGCCAGCGGCTCGTTGTCGGGAAAGAGCTCCAGGATCGCCCGGTCGGTCGCCGCGATGTCCGCGGCGTCGCCGCTCAGCGCGGCCCACCGGAACGGGCCCTTCCCCTCGCAGAACAGCGGCCTGATGTAGGCGGGCACGAACCCGGGGAAGTCGAAGGCGCGCGCGTATCCGGCCAGCCGCGCCTCGCCCCTGATGGAGTTGCCGTAGTCGAACACCTCCGCCCCCGCGTCCTTGAACCCGACCATGGCCTCCACGTGCCGCGCCATCGAGGTCCTGGCCCGCTCGGTGAACCCGGCCGGATCCTTCTCCCGCGCCTGCGCCATGTCCTCGAACGCCACCCCGAGCGGCAGGTACATCAGCGGGTCGTGCGCGGAGGTCTGGTCGGTCACGATGTCGATCTCGGCCCCGCCGGCCAGCAGGTCCGGCAGGAGCTCGGCGGCGTTGCCGACGACGCCGACCGACAGCGGCCGGCGGGCGTCGCGCGCCTCGTACGCCAGTCGCAGCGCCTCCTCCGGCGAGTCCGCCTGGACGTCGAGGTAGCCGTGCTCGATGCGGCGGGTGACCGAGCGGGGGTCGCAGTCGACGCAGACGGCCACGCCGCCGTTCATGGTGACGGCCAGGGGCTGGGCGCCGCCCATGCCGCCGAGCCCGGCCGTCAGCGTGATGGTCCCGGCCAGCGAGCCGCCGAACCGTTTGGCGGCCACGGCCGCGAACGTCTCGTAGGTGCCCTGCAGGATGCCCTGCGTGCCGATGTAGATCCAGGAGCCGGCGGTCATCTGCCCGTACATGGTGAGCCCGGCCGCCTCCAGCCGCCGGAACTCCTCCCAGTTGGCCCAGTCGGGCACCAGGTTGGAGTTGGCGATGAGCACCCGGGGCGCCCACTCGTGGGTGCGGAACACGCCCACAGGGCGTCCCGACTGGACCAGGAGCGTCTCGTCGCCCTCCAGCGTCGTGAGCGTCCTGACCAGCGCGTCGAACGAGGGCCAGTCACGCGCCGCCCGGCCGGATCCCCCGTAGACGACCAGCTGCTCGGGATGCTCGGCCACCTCGGGGTCGAGGTTGTTCTGCAGCATGCGCAGCGCGGCCTCCTGCGGCCAGCCCTTCGCCGTGATGCTGGTGCCTCGCGGGGCGCGGACGGTCCTGCTCATGGGCGGTCCCTTCGTGAATGAACCCATTCACGAAGAGACTAACCCTCGCCGGGGACGTCAGCCGCAGTGGAACACCGGGCTGTGGTAGTTGGCCCACGAGTTGTTGGCGGCCTGCACGCTCGCCTCGACCTGGACGCAGCGGCCCTTGCCGTAGACCGACACCGGCCCGGCGTACTGGCCGAACTGGCCGCTGTCCTGGCCGATGTCGTAGAAGCTCTGGTGACACTTGCTCACGGTCCAGCCGCTGCCACAGCCGTAAAGGGAGAGGATCATGCCCTTCGCGGTCCCGTAGCTGACCACGCGGTCGAGCCGGGCGCAGTTGTTGCCCGTGGACGAGTTGTAGTAGAGCTTCAGCGTGCCGTAGGTGGTGTTGCCGCTCTTGACGGCGATGTTGTCGATCAGCGAGCCGCTGCAGGTGGCGGCGCTGGCGGGCCCGGCGAGCGCGAGCGGAGCGATGCTGGCGCCCACCAGGGCCGCGGCGGCGATGCCGATCTTGGCGAATTTCACGGAAATCTCCTCATGGGGATCGAAACAGGTCAAGATCGGACCGTAGGGGTCGATCCCCTATTTCGGATGTCCGGAAATCAACAAGATCCTTAACTCACGAGGAACTGCGTGGCCGCCAGCTCCCGATACAGGGTGTCCCCGCCGACGAGCTCATCATGGGTGCCGATCGCCCGCACGCCGCCGCCCTCCATGACGATGATCCGGTCCGCGTTCGTCACCGTGGACAGCCGGTGCGCGATGACCAGGACGGTCGTCTCGGCCGCGACCTCGGCGATGACCTCGCGCAGCCGCAGCTCGTTGACCGCGTCGAGCTGCGAGGTGGCCTCGTCGAGCAGCAGCAGCCTGGGCTTGCGCAGCAGCGCCCTGGCGATGGCCACGCGCTGGCGCTCGCCGCCCGACAACAACACGCCGCGGTGCCCGACCGCGGTCTCCAGGCCCTCGGGGAGCCGGGCGACCAGGTCGTCGAGCCTGGTCCTGACGACGGCGCGGCGCAGCTCCTCGTCGGTGGCGTCCTGGGCGGCGAAGAGCAGGTTCTCCCGCAGGGTGCCGGCCAGCACGGGGGCGTCCTGCTCGACGTACCCGAGGGTGGCGCGCAGCTCGCCCAGCGGCCAGTCGCGGATGTCCCTGCCGCCGATCCCGATGAAGCCGTCCTGGTGGTCGTAGAAACGTTCGAGCAGCCCGAAGACCGTGGACTTGCCCGCTCCCGACGGCCCCACCAGCGCCGTCAGCCCGCCGGACGAGACCTCGAAGCTGACACCGTCGTGCACGAGCGGCCGGTCCTCGCCGTACCGGAAGACCACGTCGCCGAACGTCACGCCCACCGGCTCTGCGGCGCTCACGACCGCGGCGCTGACCGGCTCGGCGGGCAGGTCCTCGATCTCCTTGATGCGCTTCAGCGCGGCCAGGCCGTTCTGGAGCTGCACGCCGCCCTGGACGAGCTGCCCGATCGGCGGCACCAGGTAGAACAGGTACAGCAGGAACGCGATCAGCGACGAGACCTCCAGCGTGCCGGAGGCGACCCGCGCGCCGCCGACCGCCAGCACGCACAGGAACGCGAGCTGCACCGCCATCCAGGTCGCCACCCCCGCCAGCGAGGTCCAGCCGGCGACCTGCAGCCCCCTGTCTCGGGCGCGCACGGCGGCGTCGCCGACCACGGCGATCTCCCGCTCCTCCGCGCCGCTCGCCTTCACCGTCCGGTACGCCTGCAACGCCCGGTCCAGCACCGCGCCCATGTCGCCCACGGCCTCCTGGGCGGCGAGCTGCGCCCGCTGGATCTTCGGCATGATGAGCGTCACCAGACCGCCGATCACCACCACCACGAGCAGCGTGACCAGCAGCAGCACGCCGTCCATGGTCGCCATCAGGATGATCGCCCCGACCAGCATGAACGCCGCGCTGACGGACTCGACGACGCCGTTGGTCAGCACCGCGCGCAACAACGTCGTGTCACTGGTCACCCGCGACAGCAGGTCGCCGGGCTTGAGCCGGTCCACGTCGGCCACCCGCAGCCGCAACAGCCGGTCGACGAGCTTGCGCCGGGCGCCGAGCACGATGCCCTCGCCCGTGCGCTCCATCAGGTAGCTTCCCCCGGCCGACACGACGGCCCCGATCAGCACGGCCACGCTCAGCCCCAGCAGGGGCCCCGCCATGGACTGGTTCTGCCCGAACGCGTCCACCACGTACTTGGCCAGCAACGGCATCGCGAGACCCGCCGCTGAGCCGATCAAGCCCAGCAGCCCGCCCAGGATCAAGATCTTCCTGTGCGGGCGGACGTAGGCGAGTAAGTCCTTGACCACCGCATCCCCTTTCACGACATATCCCGAATCGACCAACGAACGGGACCGGTCGATCCGCACCCCGTTCGCAAGTCAACCTAAATTGACGACTTAAGTATGTCAACTTTGGTTGACGTCTCCTTCCTGAGGAGGAGACGACATCCGGAGGCCGCCCGTGGACGAATAGGCCGTCGAGGAACCCGGCCGGAACCTCGCAGGACCGATCAACACCTTCGAAAGGACCGAACAATGGAGCTCCGGATCAACCGGCGCGCTCTAGTCGGACTTGGCCTCGCCGCTGCAATCGCCGCGTCGTCGTTGGCCGTGCTCCGTACCGACTCCGGCACCGCTTCCTCGCACCGCGAGGCTCCGATGATCTCGGGCGACCCGCTTCACGACAACACCGACGTGTACGCGTTCGTCAGCCCCGACAAAGCCGACACAGTGACCTTGCTGGCCAACTGGATCCCGTTCGAGGAGCCCCAGGGGGGCCCGAACTTCTATCCGTTCGCCGTCAAGTCCCGATACAACATCAAGATCGACAACGATGGTGACGCCAAGACCGACATCACCTACCAGTGGACGTTCCGCAACGAGGACAAGCGGGGCAACGTCACGTTCCTGTACAACGACGGCCCCGTCACCTCGCTGAACGACCAGAACCTGCTCTTCCGCCAGCGCTACACGCTCAAGCGGATCACCCCTGACGACACCAAGACGCTGGTCGACGACGGGATCGTCGCGCCGAGCAACGTCGGCCCCGCCTCGATGCCCAACTACGGCACCCTGCGCGCCCAGTCCATCAAGAGCCTGCCCGGCGGCGGCAAGACGTTCGCCGGACAGTCGGACGAGGCGTTCTTCCTGGACCTGCGGATCTTCGACTTCGTCTACGGCGGCAACCTGTCCGAGGTCGGCCAGGACACCACCAAGGGCTACAACGTCAACAGCGTCGCGCTCCAGGTGCCCTCCTCCGAGCTGGCGCTCAAGGGCGATGCCAAGCGCAACCCGGTGATCGGCGTCTGCTCGACCACCGACAAGTACAACGGCAGCTCGTTCGTGCAGGTCTCGCGCCTGTGCAACCCGCTGGTGAACGAGGTCGTCGCCCCGGCCGGCCTGAAGGACGCCTACAACGCCCTCGACCCGTCGCAGGACGCCGACGTCCAGGCTCTGGTCGACCGGGTCACCGACCCCGAGGTCGCCCGGCTGCTGCAGGCCATCTACGGCATCAAGGCGCCCGCGACCCCGCGCAACGACCTGGTCGAGATCTTCCTGACCGGCATCGCGAAGCAGAACGGCCCGATCAAGGCCGACCTGAACTCGCAGGTTCTCAACAAGGACGCGGGCAAGTTCCGTCCCTCCGAGCAGCTCCGGCTGAACATGTCGATCCCGCCCGCGAAGGACCCGAACAGGCTCGGCGTGCTCGCCGGCGACCTGCAGGGCTTCCCGAACGGCCGCCGTCTCAGCGACGACGTCGTGGACATCGAACTGCAGGCCGTGGCCGGCGCCGCGCTGACCGGCAAGCTGGTGCCCGGGTTGACCGACAAGGTGGACAAGAACGACAAGCCCTTCCTGCAGTCGTTCCCGTACATCCCGCTGCCCAGCAACGTGGCTGTGAACCAGCGCTAAGGACCCGACCGGCCGGCTCCCTCTCCAGAACCGGCCGGTCCACCCTGGCGGCAGACCCCCGTCTCCCATCGTCTGCCGCCTGACAAGAGGGCCGGCCGGCCGTGTCCCCGTCACGGCCGGCCGGCCCCGCACTCAGCTCTGGAGCCTTTGATGCGTTCGCTCGTCCTGCTCATCGGACTGGTCCTGGTCGGGGCCATGGTCTTCACGATCCTCTCCTTCTCCGCGGCGCCCGAGTCGGTGCCGCCGGCGGACCGGCCCGCCACCGAGACGCTCCAGGAGCGGTTGCGGCGGCTGCCCGGCGACTACCGCGGCTGGGCCCAGCTCGCCTCCCAGTACGTCGACCAGGCCAGGGTCACCGGAGACCCGGCGTACTACACCAAGGCGGAAGGCGCGCTCGCCACCGCGGCCGGACTGCGGCCGGACGACGACCTGGTGCTCACCGGCCAGGCGGCGCTGGCCGCCGGCCGCCACGAGTTCACCGACGCGGTACGCCTGTCGGAGCGCGCCATCGGCGTCAACCCGTACAGCGCCGCGGCCTACGGCGTACTGGCGGACGCCAGGACACAACTCGGGGACCTGCGCGGCGCGCAGCGGGCCGTGGACAAGATGATGAACCTGCGCCCCGGGGTGGCGGCCTTCGCCCGCGCCTCGTACGCGGCCGAGCTCCGCGGCGACCGGGACGGCGCCCGTAAGTACCTGGAGCTGGCCCACGACGACGCCTTCGTGCCGGGCGACGTCGCCTACGCCCGCTACTACCTGGGCGAGCTCGCCCTGCACGCGGGCGACCTGACCACGGCGGCCGGCTGGTACGCCAAATCGCTGCAGGCCTACCCCGCCTACACCCCGGCCCTCGCCGGGCAGGCCAGGACCGCCGCGCTCAGCGGCCGGCTGCCGGAGGCGCTCGGCCTCTACGACCAGGTCGTCGCCCGGCTGCCGCTCCCCCAGTACCTCATCGAGCAGGGCGAGACCCGGCTCAAGGCGGGCAGGCCCGCCGACTGGACGCTGCTCAAGGCCCAGCGGAAGCTCTTCGCCGCCGCCGGCGTGCGGGACGACCTGACGTGGGCCGAGTTCGAGGCCGACCACGGGGACCCGGCGGCGGCCGTGCGGCACGCCAGGGCCGAATACGCGCGCTCCCCGAACCTCGTCGCCGCCGACGCCCTGGCCTGGGCCCTGTTCAAGGCGGGCAAGCCGGACGAGGCGCTGACCTACGCGAAGAAGGCCACCGCGACCGGCTGGCAGAACCCGCTGCTGACCTACCACCGCGCCCGGGTCGAGCAGGCGCTCGGCCGGTCCGCGCGGGTGGATCCCGGCTTCGATCCTGCTCTGTCGGCGTTGGCGAGGTTCTCATGAGAGCGCTCCGGCTCGGCCTGGTCTCCGCCGTGGCGGGCGTGCTCCTGTCGCTGCTCGCCGCCACGCTGCTGGCGGGCGCCGCGCAGGCGCACCCGCTGGGCAACTTCACCGTCAACCACTACAACGGCCTGCGGATCTCCGCCACCGACGTGCGCAACCTCGCCGTCGTCGACCTGGCCGAACTGCCGACCTTGCAGGCCGCGCCGGAGGTGGACGCCGGGTACGCGGCCCGCCGCTGCGCCGCCCTGGCCGGCGCGCAGCGGCTCACGGTCGCCGGCGCGGCCGTGCCGTGGCGCGTGGCGAGCTCGGAGTTCGCCTATGAGCCCGGCGAAGGGGGTCTCCAGACCAGCCGCCTGACCTGCCGGCTCGTCGCCGAAGTCCACGTCTCAGGGGCCGTGGAGTTCACCGACGGGTTCGAGCAGGACCGGATCGGCTGGCGGGAGATCACCGCCGTCGGGGACGGGGTCGGGCTGGCCGATTCCTCCGTGCCGGCCACGAGCGTGAGCCAGGAGCTCCGGGTCTATCCGGGCGACCTGCTGACCGACCCGCTCGACCAGCGGACCGCCACGATGACCGTCACCGGCCTTGGCTCCCAGGACGACTCCGGGACTCCGGTCAGCACCCTGCCCGGCGGGTTCGACCTCAGCGGGCTCGGGCCCGTCGGGGACGCGCTGGCGGCCCTGGACCGGACGTTCACCGCGCTGGTCGGCTCGGACTCGCTGACGGTGCCGCTCGGGCTGCTGGCGGTCGGGCTGGCCGTGGTGCTCGGGGCCGGGCACGCCCTGATCCCCGGGCACGGCAAGACCATCATGGCCGCGTACCTGGCGGGCCGGCGCGGGCGGCCCCGCGACGCCGTCGTGGTGGGCGCCACGGTGACGGCCACGCACACGGCCGGGGTGCTGGTGGTGGGGCTGCTGCTGAGCGTGTTCACGGCGCTGGCCGGGGAGTCGGTGCTGGCCTGGCTGGGGGTGGCCAGCGGCGCGCTGATCGCCGTCATCGGCCTCCGCCTCCTCCTGAACGCCCGCCGCTCCACCCAAGGCGAACACGGCCACGGCCACGGCCACGGCCATGGGCACGGGCACGGGCACGGGCATGGGCATGGGCATGGGCATGGGCATGGGCATGGGCATGGGCATGGGCATGGGCATGGGCATGGGCATGGGCATGGGCATGGGCATGGGCA
>NZ_JBSFVA010000029.1:0-74071 GCF_053592075.1 Nonomuraea sp. NPDC002799 | reverse complement strand
CGGGCATGGGCATGGGCATGGGCATGGGCATGGGCATGGGCATGGGCATGGGCATGGGCATGGGCATGGGCATGGGCATGGGCATGGGCATGGGCACAAGCGGGGCGGTCTTGTGGGTCTTGGCATCGCGGGCGGGCTCGTCCCCAGCCCCTCGGCGCTGATCGTGCTGCTGGGCGCGATCGCGCTCGGCCGGACCTGGTTCGGGATCGCGCTGGTCACCGCCTACGGCGTCGGCATGGCGGCCACCCTGACCGTCACCGGCCTGCTCCTGGTCAAGCTCGTCGACCGCCTGGAGCGCCGCGCCGCCGCCGGCCGCCGCCTGGCCGCCAGGCTCTCCGGCCTGGCCCCGCTGGGAACGGCCGCGATGGTGGTGCTGCTGGGCGCAGGCCTGGCCCTCCGCTCGGTGGCCGCGCTCTGACCGATCCCAGGCAGCCGCCCCGCCGACCTAACAGGGGCCCCGGCTCAAGTCCGCCGCTCAAGTCCGCCGCTCAAGTCCGCCGCTCAAGTCCGCCGCTCAAATCGGCCGCTCAAATCGGCCGCTCAAATCGGCCGCTCAAATCGGCCGCTCACGTCCCTCGCTCAGCTCCCCCGCTCACCGCGCCGGCGCACCCGCCGCGTGGACGGCAGGTCGTGCCGCCCGGACAGGAACTCCTGGAACGCGATCTTGACCCTGATCACCGGCCGCCGCCACCGCTCCTCGCGGTGCACGGCCCTGGCCAGCTTGCGCGGTGAGCGCCGGGCGAAGAACCAGTGGGCCCACGGCGAGCCGGGGCGCGCCAGCCGTACCGCGCCCACGAGCAGCATGGGCGGCACGAACAGCCCGGCCATCCCGGTCCAGATCTTTCCCTTGAGCAGCGTGACGACGGCCAGCGCCAGGTTGCCCACGATGAGCGCGGCCGGGTTGATCAGGGTGCCGTAGTCCCAGGTGAGGGGCCGCAGGCCGATGAGGAGCAGGCCGGTGACGGCGACGGCGATGAAGACCGCGTCCACCGAGGTCCGCCCTTCTTCCTCCCAGTACACGTCGTGCAGATGCAGAATCAGCGCGAACTCGTCCAAGACCAGCGCCGAGCCGACGCCGAAGATGCCCGCCGCGACGGCGTACCCGAGCTGAGAGGCCGACGACACGATGAGCCCGGCGACGCCGCCGCCCATCATCAGCACCACGCCGAACACCACGTGGTGGATGTGCATCTCGCCCACGTTCACGTTGCGGAACCAGCCGACCTTCGCCCTGATCAGGCGCACGTTGATGCGGGTGGCGATGAAGGCCACGATGAGCGTGACGAAGTAGCAGAACAGCGGCAGCCGTCCCGTCGCGACGATGTTGTGCGCGAACCAGTTCTCCATGACCTAAAACTGATGGTACGAGCCGTGTGCCCGTTCTAGGTCACTTGCGGGGAGCAGCGCCGTCGTAGATGCTCGCGATGGTGAGGCGACGGACCGCTGTGGCCGCGGGAGCCCTGATCGCCCTGACGGCGCTCGGCGCCCTGGTCATCGGCAGCATCGATCCGGGAGAGGGCGTCGACTGGGGCGGTGCGGCCCAGGCGCTGCTCGCCGCCGCCGCGCTCGCGGTGCCCCTGGTGATCTGGTTGCGGCGCCCGCCCCCGCCGGTGTCCGTGCCGGACGCGAAGGCCGGGCTGCGCGAGCTCGTCCGCGCCCAATGGCGGCAGGAGGCCCGGGCCCGCTCCCTCCACCACCCCCTCCCCGTCGAGTGGTACGCGCACGGCCGCCCCGTCGGCGACCCCGTGGCCTGGTTCCGCGCCCTGAGCCCGCGCCGGCTGGTCATCACGGGCGGCGCGGGCACGGGCAAGACCTCCCTGGCGGTGCAGCTCCTCCTGGGCCTGGTGGAGACGGCGGAGGCCGGCGAGCCGGTGCCGGTGATGTTGCCGCTGGCCGACTGGGACACCGTCAGGTGGCCCGACGCGGCCGACTGGCTGGCCGACCGCCTGGCCCTGAGCCACCCCTGGCTCCGCTCCCCGCACTACGGCGCGGACGCGCCCGCCTGGCTGGTGCGCGGCGGGCACCTGCTGCCGGTGCTCGACGGCCTCGACGAGCTGCCCGCGCCGGCCAGGGCGGAGGTCCTCAGCAGGCTCGACGCCGGTTTGGGCGACTGGGGCCAGGTGATCATCACCAGCCGGCGGGCGGAGTACGACGCGGCGGCCACGCGGGCGGGCCGGGCGCTCACGGAGGCGGCGGTCATCATGCCCAGAGCGCTGACCCCCCGCGTCGCCGCCGACTACCTGAACGCCACCCTGCCCACCACCCCGCCCACCACTCCGGCCGCCACGCTGCCCGCCGCCCCGCCCACCACTCCGGCCGCCACTCCGCCCACCACCCTTCCCGCCACGCCGCCCACCACCCCACCTACCACCCCGCCTGACCGCGAGGCGCGCGGTTGGGTGGAGGCGCTGCGTTCGCGGACGTTTCCGGCGCTCGCCGCCGTGGCCGAGACGCCGCTCGGGCTGTGGCTGATCCGCACCGTCCACGCCGACCCGGCCGCCCCCGCCCCCGACGCCTCGGCCTCGGAGCCGGAGTTGTGGCGCCACCTTCTCGACCAGGCCGTCCCCGCCCTCGTGGCCGCCCGCCCACCGGCCCCCGGCCTCTTCCGTCCCCGGCACCGCTGGCCGCCCGAGGCCGCGACGCGCTGGCTCACCACCCTCGCCGCCCATCCGGACGTGGCCTGGTGGCGGATCGCCGGCCGCCTCACCACCCCGGCCGAACGCCGCCTGCTGCCCGTGGCCGCCGGGCTGGTGGCCGCCCTGCTGACCGCGCTCCCGCTGCTCGCCGTGCTGACGTCGCTCCCGGTGCCGGCCCTCCGCCTCGGCACCGGCCAGGGCGCCCTCGTGCTGTTCGGCCCGGCGGTCGCCTTCGGCGCGCTGGTCACGGTGGCCGTCCGCTCATGGTTCTCCGACACGCCCGGCACGGTCGCCCTGCGCCGCCACCCGGCCCGCCCGCGCGCGATGCGGGCCGTCGCCGGCGCGGGCCTGGCGGGCGGCGGCGCGGCCCTCGCCCTCGTCCTCGGCCTGTGGCCCGGCTCCGCGCCGCAGGTCGTCATCGCCACCGGGCTGGCCGGCGGGCTCGCCGCCGGCACGCCGATCGGGCTCGCCCTGTGGTTCGTCCGCTGGCTGGAGCATCCCGCGCCCGGCATCGCGGCGACCACCCCGGAGTCCTGCTGGCGGGACGATCACAAGCTGGCCGTCGTCCGGGTGCTCGGCGCGCTGGTCCTGATCATGGTCCCGCTGACCGTGATGGCGGCGTTCGTGGCCGACGCGGCCTACGTCCTGCTGTTCGCCACGGTCGTGGCCTGGCCGGCCGCGCTCGTCTTCGGGCTCGCCTCCGGTGGCCACCACGCCTGGCAGCTCTGCGTGCTCGCGCTGTGCCGCCTGGCGCCCACCGGCCGCCTGCCCTTCCGCCTGCTGCCCTTTCTGGATGACATGCACCGCCTCGGCGTGCTGCGCGCGGTCGGCCCCGTCTACGAGTTCCGCCACGAGCGGCTGCGCGAGCACCTCAGGACAGGAACGCCCGCAACAGCGCCGCCGTCCCCTCCAGATGCTCGGCCACCGCCTGCCGGGCCGCCTCCGGGTCGCCGGACAGGATGGCGTCCACGATGGCCCGGTGCTGCACGGCGGCGTGGTCGAGGTTGACCTGGAGCATCGGGATCGCGTTCAGCAGGTCGCTCACCCTGGAGCGGGCGTCCGCGCACGTCGTGGCGAGCAGGGTCGAGCCCGTCAGCTCGGCGATCGACAGGTGGAAGGCCGTGTCCAGGCGGCGGTAGTCCTCCAGGGAGGCCGCGTTCAGCTCCGACAACCTGCGCAGGAGCACGGCGCGCTTGTCGCCGGTGAGCTCCGAGGCGGCCAGCACCTCCGCCGCGCCGCACTCCACCGCCAGCCGGAACGTGAGGGCGTCCGACAGCTCGTCCATGCCCATCGCCGTCACGGCCTCGCGCAGATCGCCCGCCGCCGGCTCCGGCGGCGCGTACGTGACGAAGGCGCCCCCGTAGCGGCCCCGCCGCACGTCGAGGTAGCCCGCGTCCGACAGGGCGCGGATGGCCTCGCGCAAGGTGACGCGGCTGATGCCGAGCCGGACGGCGAGCTCGCGCTCCGGCGGGAGTTTGTCCCCCGGCGCGACCACGCCCAGCTTGATCGCCTGGAGCAGCCGCTCGACCGTCTCCTCGAAGGCGTTGCCCGCCCTGACCGGGCGTAACACCGTCATGAAACGCGCCGACTCGTCCAAGGTGTCCTCAGGTCTTGACAAGCGATCCCGCCATGCACATCAATGGTCTGAGACTAGCCCAATCAACGGGAAAGCGCGTCAGGCGATCGGAGCGACGTCGTGAGCGAAGGGCCTCTTTCCGTCGGCGAGCTGCGTGACGAGGTGGCGGCCGGCCGGATCGACACCGTGCTCCTCGCCATCGCCGACATGCAGGGCCGCCTGCAGGGCAAGAGACTGTCGGCGCGCTACTTCCTCGAAGAGGTGCTGCACCACGGCTCCGAGGGCTGCAACTACCTGCTCGCGGTCGACGTCGACATGAACACCGTCCCCGGCTACGCGATGTCGTCCTGGGACCGGGGCTACGGCGACTTCGTGATGAAGCCGGACCTGGCCACGCTGCGCCGGGTGCCGTGGCAGGAGGGTACGGCGATGCTGATGGCGGACCTGGCGTGGGAGGGCGGCGGCGACGTGACGGCCTCGCCCCGCCAGATCCTGCGCCGGCAGCTCGCCCGCCTCGCCGAGCGCGGCCTGGCCGCCTACGTGGGCACCGAGCTGGAGTTCATCGTCTACGAGGACGGCTACGAGGACGCCTGGCGGCGCGCGTACCGGGACATGACGCCCGCCAACCTCTACAACGTCGACTACTCCCTGCTCGGCACCGCCCGCATCGAGCCGCTGCTGCGCCGGATCAGGCGCGGCATGGAGGGCGCCGGCCTGTACGTCGAGTCCGCCAAGGGCGAGTGCAACCTGGGCCAGCACGAGATCGCCTTCCGCTACGACGAGGCGCTCAAGACCTGCGACAACCACGCCGTCTACAAGAACGGCGCCAAGGAGATCGCCGCCCAGGAGGGCCGGTCGATCACCTTCATGGCCAAGCCGAACGCGCGGGAGGGCAACTCCTGCCACATCCACATCTCGCTGCGCGGCCTCGACGGCGACCCGGTGATGGCCGGCGACGGGCCGCACGGGCTCTCGCCGCTCGGCGCCCGCTTCATCGCCGGGCAGCTCGCCTGCCTGCGCGAGCTCACCCTCCTGTACGCCCCCAACATCAACTCCTACAAGCGCTACGTGCCCGGCAGCTTCGCCCCCACGGCCGTCAAGTGGGGCGTCGACAACCGCACCTGCTCGCTCCGGCTGGTCGGCCACGGCCAGTCGCTGCGCATCGAGAACCGGGTGCCGGGCGGTGACGTCAACCCCTATCTGGCGGTGTCCGCGCTGATCGCGGCCGGGCTGCACGGGATCGACGACGAGCTGCCGCTGGAGGACCCTTTCGAGGGCAACGCCTACTCCTCCGGCGCCGCGACCGTGCCGCACACACTGCGGGACGCGCTGGCGTTGTTCGAGGCGTCGAAGCTGGCGCGCGAGACGTTCGGCGAAGATGTGGTCGAGCACTACGCCAACAACGCGCGGGTGGAGCTGGCCGCGTTCGACGCGGCGGTGACGGATTGGGAGTTGTTCCGTGGTTTCGAGCGGATGTGACGCGAGGGTATGAAGATCGTTAACCCGGCGACGGAGGAGATCGTCGCCGACGTGGAGCCGGCCGACGCCGCCGAGGTCGATCGGGCGGTGGAGCGTGCCAGGACGGCGTACGCGAGCTGGCGCGAGGTGTCGCCGGGCGACCGGGCGCGGCTGCTGCGCCGCTTCGGCGACCTGGTGGGCGAACACGTCGAGGAGCTGGCGCGACTGGAGCTGACCAACGCCGGCCATCCGATCGGCAACGCCCGCTGGGAGGCCGGCAACGTCCGCGACGTGCTGCACTTCTACGCCGGGGCGCCCGAGCGCGACCACGGCAGGCAGATCCCGGTGCCGGGCGGCGTGGACATCACCTTCCAGGAGCCCCTGGGCGTCGTGGGCGTCATCGTGCCCTGGAACTTCCCCATGCCGATCATGTCGTGGGGCATGGCGCCCGCGCTGGCGGCCGGCAACACGGTGATCGTCAAGCCGGCCGAATGGACTCCGCTGACCGCGCTGAGGCTGGCCGAGCTGGCCCTGGCGGCGGGCCTCCCCGAGGGGGTGCTCCAGGTGCTGCCTGGAGCAGGGGAGGTCGCGGGGGCCCGGCTGGTCGAGCATCCCGGCGTGGCCAAGATCGTGTTCACCGGGTCGACCGAGGTGGGCAAGGAGATCGCCGCCAAGGCGGCGGACCAGATCAAGCGTGTCACGCTGGAGCTGGGCGGCAAGTCCGCAAATATCGTCTTTGCGGACTCGGATCTGGAAAAAGCGGCGAAAACTGCGCCCTATGCCGTCTTCGACAACTCGGGCCAGGACTGCTGCGCCCGGTCCAGGATCCTCGTCCAGGCCGAGGTGTACGACGAGTTCCTGGAGCGCCTGGCGGTGGCCGTACGCGGGGTCAAGGTCGGCGACCCCCTCGACGAGAGCACCGAGATGGGCCCGCTGATCAGCGCCGAGCACCTCGACCGCGTGCGCGGCTTCGTCACGGGCACCCCTTACCTGCAGACGGCCTGCCCTCAGGGCAAGGGTTACTGGTTCCCGCCGACCGTGCTGACCCCGGAGGTCACCGACCGCGCGTTCACCGAGGAGATCTTCGGGCCGGTGGTGTCGGTGGTGCCGTTCGAGGACGAGGCGCAGGCCGTGCGGATCGCCAACGACACCCCCTACGGCCTCAGCGGCTCCATCTGGACCCGCGACGTCGGGCGGGCGCTCCGCGTGGCCCGGGCGGTCGAGGCCGGCGCGCTGTCGGTGAACTCGCACTCGTCCGTGCGTTACTGGACCCCGTTCGGCGGCTTCAAGCAGTCCGGCCTCGGCAGGGAGCTCGGCCCGGACGCCCTGGCGGCGTTCACCGAGACCAAGAACGTCTTCATCTCCTGGGAGTGAGTCAGTGCAGCGTTTGCAGGATCGGGTGACCGTCGTCACCGGCGCGGGCAGCGGGATCGGGCTGGCCACGGCGCGCAGGTTCGCCGACGAGGGCGCCAAAGTGGTCTGCGTGGACATCGACGAGGAGGCGGGCGTCAAGGCCGCGAGCGAGGCCGGCGGCCTCTTCGTCAAGGCCGACGTGACCAGCGAGGACGACGTCGTCCGCATGTACCAGGCGGCCTTCGACGCCTACGGCAGCGTGGACGTGGCCTTCAACAACGCCGGGATCTCGCCGCCCGAGGACGACTCGATCCTGGAGACCGGCCTCGACGCCTGGAAGCGGGTCCAGGAGGTCAACCTGACCAGCGTCTATCTGTGCTGCAAGCATGCCATCCCCTACATGCGGCGCCAGGGCAAGGGCTCGATCATCAACACCGCCTCGTTCGTGGCCGTCATGGGCTCGGCGACCTCGCAGATCTCCTACACCGCCTCCAAGGGCGGAGTGCTGGCGATGTCGCGTGAGCTGGGCGTGCAGTTCGCCAAGGAGGGCATCCGGGTCAACGCCCTGTGCCCGGGGCCGGTGAACACGCCGCTGCTGCGCGAGCTGTTCGCCAAGGATCCCGAGCGGGCGCAACGACGGCTGGTGCACATCCCGCTGGGCCGCTTCGCCGAGGCCTCGGAGATCGCGGCGGCGGTGGCGTTCCTGGCCAGCGACGACTCCTCGTTCATCACGGGCAGCCAGTTCCTGGTCGACGGGGGCATCTCCGGCGCCTACGTCACGCCGCTCTAGGGGGCATCGATCGTGCAGCGTCCCGTCATCGGCATCACGTCCTACGTCGAGCCGGCCACGTTCACGGTGTGGGCGGACACGAAGGCCGCGCTGCTGCCGTACATGTACGTGGAGCAGGTGGTGCGTGCGGGCGGCCAGCCCGTCGTGTTGCCGCCGGCCGGCGAGCCCGCGCGGGTGGTGGGGCGGCTGGACGGGCTCATCCTGGCCGGCGGGGGCGACATCGACCCGGCGCGGTACGGCGAGGACTCACAAGAGCACACCGGCTATGTCCGGAAATTTCGTGACGAAGCCGAGTTCGCCCTGCTGGCCGCAGCGCTCGACGCCGATCTCCCCTATCTGGGCGTCTGCCGTGGCCTCCAGGTGCTCAACGTGGCCCTCGGCGGCAGCCTCCACCAGCACCTGCCCGACGTCGTCGGGCACACGGGCCACGGCCCGGCCCCCGGCCGCTTCGGCGAGCTGCCCGTCACCCCCGTCCCCGGCACCCGCCTGTCCAAGGTGCTGGGCACGGACCCCGTGGTGGTCCCGCACTATCACCACCAGGCCGTCGACCGCCTCGCGCCGGGCCTCACGGTGAGCGCCACCACCGGGGACGGCACGATCGAGGCGGTCGAGCTGGACGCCAGGCCTTTCGCCATCGCGGTGCAGTGGCATCCGGAGGCGGGCCAGGACGGCAAGCTCTTCGAGGCTCTGGTGGCCGCCTGCTGACGTTTCATGCCCTTTGGCCGTCGGTGCCCCAGAAGTGAACGATCAGAGCGCGACAACAACCCCGTGACGGCACTAGGCTGGTCGGACATCACCGGCGAAACCGTGCGGGAGAGCACCCTGGCAGCCAGGCAGGGTCCCTGAAGGAGCAAGCCCTCCCCGCGAACCTCTCAAGGCAAAGGACCGCACGGCTTAGGTGACTCTGGAAAGCAGGCCCGCGCGGCCTCGCCGAAGGTGAAAGTCCGGCAAAACTCGGGCGAAGCTCTCAGGCATCGACGACAGAGGGGGAGGATGCTGGCATCCGATCCTGTCCTGAGGTGCGACTAATGTCCCGACCGACACCGCTACGCGACGTTCACGAGAGTCTCGGCGCCACGCTCACCGACTTCGCGGGCTGGCTCATGCCGCTCCGGTACGGAAGCGAGTCCGCGGAGCACAAGGCCGTCCGCGAGGCGGCCGGGCTGTTCGACCTCTCGCACATGGGCGAGATCTTCCTGACCGGGCCGCAGGCCGCGGCGGCCCTCGACTACGCGCTGGTCGGGCACCTGTCGGCGCTGACGCCCGGCCGGGCCAGATACACCATGATCGTCAACGAGCGCGGCGGGGTGCTCGACGACCTCATCGTCTACCGGCTCGGGGACGAGGAGTTCATGGTCGTGGCGAACGCCTCAAACTACGAAAAAGTCGGAAATGAGCTGAAAAGCCGCTCTAAGTCGTTCGACGTGGTGGTCGATGATCGCTCCGACCAGTACGCGCTGATCGCCGTTCAGGGACCTCGCTCCCAGGAGATCCTCGCCACGCTCACCGACGCCGACCTGGCCGGGCTCAAGTACTACGCCGGCCTGCCCGCGCGGGTGGACGGGCGGCAGGCGCTCATCGCCCGCACCGGCTACACCGGCGAGGACGGCTTCGAACTCTTCGTCGCGAACGCGGACGCCGTGCCGCTCTGGCACGCCCTCACGGCGGCCGGCGCCCCGTACGGGCTGAAGCCGGCGGGCCTGTCCAGCCGCGACACGCTCAGGCTCGAAGCCGGCATGCCGCTGTACGGCAACGAGCTGGGCGCGGAGCTGACCCCGTTCGACGCGGGGCTGGGCAGAGTGGTGAAATTCGACAAGCCGGGCGACTTCGTCGGCAGGTCGGCACTCGAGGCGGTCAAGGACGACGCGCCGCGACGCCGCCTCGTCGGGCTGGTCGCGCGCACTCGCCGGGTGCCGCGCCACGGTTACCCGGTCACCAAGGACGGCGTCGTCGTCGGCGAGGTCACCAGTGGTGCGCCCTCCCAGACCCTGGGCAGGCCCATCGCGATGGCCTACGTCGACACCGGGGCCGAAACAGGCCTGGCCGTGGACATCAGGGGCAGCCATGAACCTATGGACCTGGTTGAGCTGCCCTTTTACAGGAGGAACAAGTGAGCAAAATCCCTGACGACCTGAGCTACACCAAAGAGCACGAATGGGTTGCCGGGCTCGATGACGGCTTGACCGTGACCGTCGGCATCACGGCGTTCGCCGCCGAGGCCCTTGGCGACGTCGTCTTCGTGCAGCTCCCCGAGGTGGGCGCGACCGTCGAGGCAGGCGACTCCATCGGCGAGGTGGAGTCCACCAAGTCCGTGAACGAGATCTACACTCCCGTCGGCGGCGAGATCGTCGAGGTCAACCAGGCCATCGTGGACGACCCGGGACTGGCCAACAGCGACCCGTACGGGGAGGGCTGGATGTTCAGGGTGCGCACCGAGGGCGAGCCCGAGGAGCTGCTGTCCGCCGAGGAATACACGGCGCTCACCTCAGGCGAGTCCTGACCCCATCGCCGGGGCCCGCACCGGGCCCCGGCCCTTCATGAAGGGCGCACATCAATGGCGATCAGCGTCTTCGATCTCTTCAAGATCGGCATCGGCCCGTCGAGCTCCCACACGGGCGGCCCGATGGCGGCCGCGCACAAGTTCGCGCGTGGCCTGCACGACGACGGGCTGCTCGGGCAGGTCGCCCGCGTCGAGACCATCCTGTACGGCTCCCTCGGCCTGACCGGCAAGGGCCACGGCAGCGACAAGGCCGTCCTGCTGGGCCTGTCGGGCGACAAGCCCGAGCTGGTCGACGTGGACTCCATCGAGGCGCGCCTGGCCGTCATGCGCGAGTCGGGCACCGTCCAGCTCTACGGCACCCACGAGATCCCCTTCGTCATCGGCGAGGACCTGATCTTCGAACGCAAGATCTCCCTCCCCGAGCACCCCAACGGCATGCGCTTCACCGCCACCTCCGCCTCCGGCGCGACCTTGCGGGAGAAGGTGTACTTCTCGGTCGGCGGCGGCTTCGTCGTGGACGAGAACGCCACCGGCGCCGACCGGATCAAGGCGGACGACACCGTGCTGCCCTTCCCCTTCACCACCGGCGAAGAGCTACTCAAGCACTGCTCCAACACGGGCCTGTCCATCTCCGCCGTCATGATGGAGAACGAGCGGGCCTTCGGCCGCACCGAGGCGGAGATCCGCACGGACCTCCTGCACCTGTGGCAGGTCATGTCCGACTGCATCCGCCGCGGCATC
This sequence comes from Nonomuraea sp. NPDC002799, assembly GCF_053592075.1. NCBI lineage: Bacteria > Bacillati > Actinomycetota > Actinomycetes > Streptosporangiales > Streptosporangiaceae > Nonomuraea > Nonomuraea sp. NPDC002799. The sequence continues at coordinate 63,017 of NZ_JBSFVA010000029.1, read as the reverse complement.
GCCAAGGAAGGCGTCCTGCCCGGCGGCCTCAAGGTCAAGCGCCGCGCCAACCAGCTCCACCGCCGTCTGCAGTCGGAGTCGGCCGAGAAGGACCCGTTGCAGGCCATGGACTGGGTGGCGCTCTTCGCGCTGGCCGTCAACGAGGAGAACGCCGCCGGGGGCCGCATCGTCACCGCCCCCACCAACGGCGCGGCCGGCATCGTCCCGGCCGTCCTGACGTACTACACCCGCTTCGTCCCGCACGCGGACGACGAGGGCGTCGTCCGCTTCCTCCTCACGGCCGGCGCGATCGGCGTGCTGTTCAAGGAGGGCGCCTCGATCTCAGGCGCCGAGGTCGGCTGCCAGGGCGAGGTGGGCTCCGCCTGCTCCATGGCCTCGGCGGGCCTCACCGAGGTCATGGGCGGCACCCCCGAGCAGGTCGAGAACGCCGCCGAGATCGGCATCGAGCACAACCTGGGCCTGACCTGCGACCCGATCGGCGGCCTGGTCCAGATCCCGTGCATCGAACGGAACGCGGTCGCCTCCAACAAGGCGATCACCGCCGCCCGCATCGCCCTGCGCGGCGACGGCCGGCACTTCGTGGCGCTCGACAAGGCCATCAAGACGATGCGGGTCACGGGAGCGGACATGCTCGACAAGTACAAGGAGACGTCGCGCGGCGGGCTCGCGGTCAACGTCATCGAATGCTGAGCGGCCTTCAAGTGGTACCATAAGGTTGTACCACTTGAAGGGAAGGCCATGTCCATCACCGCCAGCGAGGCGCGTCGGCGCCTCTTCCCGCTCATCGAAGAGGTCAACAACGACCGCACCGCCGTGGAGATCGTTTCCAAGGGCGGAAACGCCTACCTGGTGGCCGCGGAGGAGTACGAAGCCCTCCGGGAGACGGCCTACCTGCTGCGCTCTCCCGCCAACGCCCGCCGGCTGATCGAGTCGTACCAGGAGGCGGTCACGGGACGCCACGAGCGGCACGAACTGCTGGACGACGAGGCCGGCCAGTGAAAGTCGCCTTCACCAGCCGGGGCTGGGAGGACTACGTCCACTGGCAGTCGGCCGATCGGCAGATCCTCAAGCGGATCAACCGGCTCGTCGAGGACGCGGTGCGCGATCCCTCCGAGGGGATCGGCAAGCCTGAGCCGCTCAGATACGCCCTGGCGGGCGTATGGTCTCGGCGCATCACGGAGGAGCACCGGCTGGTGTACCTGCCGATGGACGACGAGATCGTCGTCCTGCAGGCTCGCTACCACTACGAGTAGCTGACCCCGCGCGTCGCCAGCTGAGCCTCGGTGCCGCCTTGCTAGCGGCGGACGTGCAGGCGGACGACGGTGCCCGCGTCGTCGTCGCGGACCTCGCGGCGGATCCTGCCGACGATGTCCTGGTCCAGCTTGCTCACCACCGCACCCACGTCGGCCGCCGACGGGCAGGTCAGGGTGACGCGGAGGCCGTCCTCGCCCACCCGCACCGCCGCCCCGCCCAGCCCTTCCACGCCCTTGAGTCCGACGAAGAGCATGGCGGTGCCCGTGCCGTTGCGGGCGCCGCGGCGGCCCCAGCCCAGGCAGAGCAGCAACCAGCGCAGGGCGACCAGGGCCAGGAGCAGCAGGCCCAGGGACAACGCCCAGAGCGGCCAGGGCTCCGCGGCGAGGGCGCGGGTGGTCTGCGCGGGCAGGATCTTGGCGTTGGGAGGCAGGCCGAGGAAGCGGTCGTGGCCGCGGAGCCAGGCGTAGGCCCCCAGGCACATCAGCGTGGCCCCGACGACGGCCAGCCCGACCCGGTTACCGGCGTACTGCCGCATCGTCGTCCCCTCCCCCTGGCGGCGCGGCGTCATCGGCCCTTCTTTCGCAGGCGGACCACGACCTCGCCCGTGCCCAGCGTGCCCACGCCCGCCAGCCGGTCCCCGACGGCGGTCCCCACCTGGCGCAACATCGAGCCCGAGCTCTCCGCCGCCGTCACGACGGTGACCTCGATGGTGCGCCGGCGCAGCCGTACCCGGGCCTTGTCCACCTCCGCCACCTGCTGGGCGGCGGCGCGCAGGGTGCGGCGCAGGCCCGAGCGGGTGATGCCGATGACGATCAGCGGGTCGGACGTCTCCACCGGCACCGTGCTGGAGCGGCCGGGCACGATCGCCAGCAGCAGCATGAGGACGCCCGCGCCGCCGGCCGCCAGGGCGGGGACGGACAACTCCGGCCACGTGTTCTTGCCCGCCAGTTCGACCAGCTCGTTCACCGGGACCCAGCCGAGCGGCGTGCCCAGCAGCGCGGACACCACCTCGGCCGCCGTCGCCCCCAGCCCCGCCGCCAGCGCGAGGGAGACGACGGCGCCCGGGAGGGTACGCGCCGGTCTCAGCGCTCGGCTCGCCCTGCGCAGCCCGGTCTGCTGCGTGGTGACGGCGGCACCGGGCAGTATCTGCTGAAGCGTGGTCATCACAAGGTCAGACGTACATGGGTCCCGCATCGCCTGAACCGCGCCCTCGCCGCCGATTTGCCCGAACATTACGGCACCGGCCACTAAGGTGAACGCTCCTCATATTCATTTGCCCGATATGCCGTTACGCTGCCGGTATGGATGACCGCCAGCGCTACGATCGCGCGACAGCGGCTCTCGAACCGCCGTTCGCCGTCCTCGACCTCACCGCCCTGCGCGCCAACGCGGCCGACCTCGTACGGCGGGCGGCCGGCAAGCCGATCCGCGTGGCCAGCAAGTCGGTACGCTCCCGCGCGATCCTCGAACACGTCCTGGCCATGGACGGCTTCCAGGGCATCATGGCCTTCACCCTGCCCGAGGCTCTGTGGCTGGCCGGGCACGGCTTCACCGACCTCCTCGTCGCCTACCCGACGGCCGACCGCCACGCGCTCGCCGAGCTGGCCGGGAACCCGCACGCGGCCGGGCAGATCACCGTGACCATCGACTCGGCGGCCCATCTGGACTTCATCGAGGCGGCGGTGGCCGGGGTGCATCCACGCGCCGAGATCCGGCTATGTCTGGACATCGACGCCGGATACGTCGCCTTTGGCGGGAAATTTCGGGCGGGCGCTCTCCGCTCCCCCGTCCGCCGGCCCGACGAGGCCGCCGACCTGGCCGCCGCCGTCGCCAAGCGCCCCGGCTTCCGGCTGGCCGGGCTGATGGCGTACGAGGCCCAGATCGCCGGTGTCGGGGACGCTCCGCCCGCGAACGCCGCCTACACCCGCGCCCTCCGTCTCGTGCAGGCCCGCTCGGCCAGAGAGCTCATCGTCCGCCGGGGCCGCGTCGTGAACGCCGTCCGCGACCTCGCCGACCTCGAATTCGTCAACGGCGGCGGCACGGGCTCCGTCGAGAGCACCGTGCGCGAGAAGGCCGTCACGGAGGTGGCGGCCGGGTCCGGCCTGTTCCATCCCCGGTTGTTCGACTTCTACCGCCGCTTCACCGGCCGGCCGGCGGCGGTGTTCGCGCTGCCGGTCGTGCGCCGTCCCGCCCGGGACACGGTGACGGTCCTCGGCGGGGGGTACCTGGCCTCGGGAGCGCCTGGGCCGAGCCGCCTGCCGCAGCCGTACCTGCCCGCCGGCCTGCGCTACTCCTCCGACGAGGGCGCGGGCGAGGTGCAGACGCCGCTGCTCGGCCCGGCGGCCCAGGAGTTGCGGATCGGGGACCGGGTGTGGTTCAGGCATGCCAAGGCGGGCGAGATGTGCGAGCGTTTCGACGCGCTCCACCTGGTGGACGGCGAGACGCTCGTGGAGTCGGTCCCGACGTATCGGGGCGAGGGCCGGACCTTCCTCTGAAGACGCGGCCCGACCCCGAGAGCTCAGCCCCGAGAGCCCGACCCCGAGGGCTCAGCGCCTGCGGCGGCGGCGCCAGAGGGCGATGGCCGCCCCTACGACGAGCACCGCGCCGACCCCGATCAGCACCGGAGCGAGGCTGGGCCGCTCGTCCTCCCACACCTGGCCGGGATCGTCGCCGAACTCGACCGGCCGCGGCGTCACCCCCAGCGCGTCCCCCACGGACGCGACCAGGTGCCCGGCCCTGCTCTTGACGTCGGCCACCGTGCGCTCGGCGACCCGCTTGGGACTCATCCGGTCGGCGATGGCGTCGACCGTCTGCGCCAACTCCGCGCGTGTCCGCGCGATCCGCCGCTCCAGCTCGTCGGGATCGGTGTCAGCCATGGCTCTCCTCTCGACCGTACGCGTGGCCGCGCCCGTGCGGGCTCCGTCCGTTCTGGTCGTGATCAGTCTGTCAGGTCGGCAGGTCCTACGGCACGGCGGCCGGGCCGGTAGGTTGGCGGGAAGAACTCAGGAGGGCCATTGACCGACACCAAGCTCGCGCCCGGCGACGCCGCGCCCGAGTTCACGCTACCCGCCGCCGACGGCGCCACCGTCTCCTTGGAGAGCTTCCGCGGCAAGCGGGTGATCCTCTATTTCTACCCTGCCGCGATGACCCCCGGCTGCACCAAGCAGGCCTGCGATTTCCGCGACAACCTGGGGCAGCTCACCGCCGAGGGATTCGTCGTCCTCGGCGTGTCGAAGGACAAGCCGGACAAGCTCGCCAAGTTCGTCGAGCGCGACGCCCTCACCTTCCCGCTGCTGTCCGACCCGGACCTGACCGTGCACCAGGCCTACGGCGCGTACGGCCCGAAGAAGCTCTACGGCAAGGAGGTCGTTGGCGTCATCAGGTCGACGTTCGTGATCGACGGCGACGGCAAGGTCGAGCAGCCGCTCTACAACGTGAAGGCCACCGGGCACGTGGCCTCGCTCAAGAAGAAGCTCGGCCTGGCGTGACGGCCGCCCGCGGGCCCGCTTCCTGGTCCCGCGGGCAGGCTCAGGCTGTAAGATTGGCGGCACGTGGCAGGGAAGATCGTCGGCGTTCATCCGCCGACGGTGACGAGCCGGGATCTCCGAGCTTCCTGTGCCCGCATGGGGTCGTAGCCCAATGGCAGAGGCGCAGTCTTTAGGTGGCTGTTAGTGTGGGTTCGAATCCCACCGGCCCTACAAATCCACCGGCTAACCGGTGCTCGTCCGCTCCGGCTGGGGTTGCGGCGGTGGTGGCGCCGACTCCGGCGGGACGGCAGGCTCGCGCATGCCAGGTGGCAACACCACCACGCAGCGCGCCGACTCCCGGATCGGCAGCGGCTGGCAGACGTCCTCTTGCGGCAAGACCCGCCCGGGGCGCTCCCAGGAGTCGATCCGGTGCGTCTCATACTGGTGGCCACCGTCACGCAGCGCCGCCACCGCGGTGCCGCCCAGCAGGCCACCGATGAAGAGGCCGATCAGGCCCGCGCCGATGACCTGGGCCGGCTTCTGCCGGAAGAAGCTCCGGTACGAGCCCGACGGCCGGGGCTCCTCCCAGGCGTAACCAGGCATGGTGAAGCCGGGTCCGCGTGGCGCCTGCCCATACCTGAGCTGCTCGTCATCCTCGTCCGGCGCGTTCGCCCGCGCGTGCTGCGAGGCCGTAGGAGTGTCACCCGTCGTGTCCGAGGTCGGGTCGCGCGGTGCTTCCTCTTCACCGCGCGACCCGGCGTCGCGATCATGATCCGCCATCACGATCTCCCTTTACTCACCCCAGAAGGAGTGCTCCCGATCAACAGCATGCCCAAATCCCCGTAAGACCGGTGTAAGCCAAGAGCCTCATCAGACCTGGGTCGTACACACACTTCACCCTCCAGGCGGACCAAGAGCGCGTCAAGCGTACATATCGTGATGATGTGTTCGGCAAGGTTCGGTCGTGGTCGAGACGCCACGAAAAGCTGGCGGGCGTCCTCCGGGTCGCGCCGCTCGCCGCGCTGTGCGCGCTGACGGCGACGTTGTACGTGGCCGGCCCACCGGGCGACGACTCCACCCTCAGCCTGACCGGCTACCTGGGCCTGTCGGCGGCGCTGCTGCTGCCGCTGTTCTGGCGGAGCCGGCCGCTCATCACGTTCGCGGTCATCGCGCTGATCGGTTTCGGGCAGTGGCTGGCCGGCGTCGACCTGCTGCCCGCCGACCTCGCGGTGCTGGTCGCGCTCTGGGCGGTGGCCCGGCAGTGCTCGTTCCGCTGGGCGCTGGCGGCCGGCCTGGTCGCGGAGCTGGGGATCTCCCTGGCGATGATCAACTGGGACGGGGCCACGCCCGGCATGTTCTTCAGCGGGTGGATCTTCGTGGTGACCGTCTGGCTGACCGGCCTGTACGCCAGCACGCGCCGGCGCTACCTGGAGGGCCTGGAGGAGCGCGCCGAGCGGGCCGAGCGCGAGCGGGACCAGCAGGCCAGGATGGCCGCCGCGGCCGAACGCGCCCGGATCGCCAGGGAGCTGCACGACGTCGTGGCCCACAACGTCAGCGTCATGGTGGTGACGGCCGACGGCGCGCGCTACGCCATGGACAGCGACCCCGAGCAGGCCCGCGTGGCCGTCGGGAACATCTCCAAGACCGGCCGCGCCGCCCTCGCCGAGATGCGCCGGCTGGTGGGCGTCCTGCGCGACAGCGAGGCCGCCGGCACCGACTACACCCCGCAGCCGGGCCTCGGCCAGCTCGAAGAGCTCGTGCGCGGCTCTGGCGTGCCCGCGCGGCTGCGGGTCTCCGGCGGGCCGGCCGAGCTGCCCGAGCTGCCCGAGGGCCAGCAGCTCGCCGTCTACCGCATCGTCCAGGAGGCGCTGACGAACGCCCTCAAACACGGCGGCCCCGACACCCACGCCGTCGTCGAGATCGACTTCGGCGGCCCTGAGCTGGTCGTCCGCGTCACTGACGACGGCAGGGGCGCCGCCGCGCCGGGGAGCTCCGGCGGCCACGGCCTGATCGGCATGCGCGAGCGCGTCGGCCTGTACGGCGGGGTCGTGCGGGCGGGCCCCCGGCCGGGCGGCGGCTTCGAGGTGCTGGCCAGGTTGCCCATGGTCAAAGCGGCGTAGAGAGGCGGCCCGGTGATACGCGTGATGCTGGTCGACGATCAGAGGTTGTTGCGGGCGGGGTTCAAGATGGTGCTCGGAGCGCAGCCGGACATCGAGGTGGTGGCGGAGGCCGGCGACGGAGCCGACGCGCTGGAGCTGCTCAGAAGCGTCGAGGTGGACGTCGTGCTCATGGACGTGCGCATGCCCACCATGGACGGCGTCGAGGCCACCCGGCGGATCGAGGGTCCGAAGGTGCTCATCCTGACCACGTTCGACCTCGACGAGTACGCGTTCGCGGCGATCAAGGCGGGCGCGGCCGGGTTCCTGCTGAAGGACGTACCGCCCGAGGACCTGATCAACGCCATCCGCCTGGTGCACGCGGGCGACGCGGTCGTGTCGCCGGGCACGCTGCGCAGGATGCTGGACCGATTCGCCGCGCAGTTGCCGGCCGAGGAGCCGGCGGCGACGGGCGAGCTGACGCCACGTGAGCGCGAGGTGCTGCTCATGGTGGCGCGCGGGCGGTCCAACATGGAGATCGCCGGCGAGCTGGAGGTGGCGGAGGCGACGGTGAAGACGCATCTGGGCCGGGTGCTGGCCAAGCTGGGGCTGCGGGATCGGGCGCAGGTGGTCGTGTACGCGTACGAGGCGGGGATCATCGTGCCGTCCCGTCGGCCGAAAGTCTGACGGGGGTCGTCCGGGGTCGTACCCGAAGTCCCTCCTCAGGACCCATAGAAGACGCAATTTCCACTCCTAGCGTGATTCACGTTGATAAATCACGACGAGGAGTGAACGTGACGCTCACCGATACCCGGCGCCAAGCCCCGCCCGCCGTGGTGGCCACCGATCTGACCAAGGTGTACGGCCAGGGCGACGCCGTGGTGCACGCCCTGCGCGGCGTGAACGTGTCCTTCGCGACCGGCGCGTTCACCGCGATCATGGGCCCGTCGGGCTCCGGCAAGTCCACGCTCATGCACTGCCTGGCCGGGCTCGACACCGCCACCTCGGGCACGGTGCACCTCGGCGACCGAGAGCCGGCCGGACTGACCGAGCTGACCGGGCTCACGGACAGGCAGCTGACGCTGCTGCGCCGCGAGCGGATCGGCTTCGTCTTCCAGGCGTTCAACCTGCTGCCCACGCTGACCGCCGAGCAGAACATCCGCCTGCCGCTGGAGATCGCCGCCCGCCAGGCCGACCAGGCGCTGTTCGACCGGGTCATCGAGACCGTCGGGCTGAAGGACCGGCTCGGGCACCGGCCGGCCGAGCTGTCCGGCGGCCAGCAGCAGCGCGTGGCCGTGGCCAGGGCGCTCATCAGCAAGCCCCAGGTGATCTTCGCCGACGAGCCGACGGGCAACCTGGACTCGCGCAGCGGCGCCGAGATCCTGTCCTTCCTGCGCGGGTCCGTACGCGAGCTGGGCCAGACCATCGTCATGGTCACCCATGACCCGGTCGCCGCCGCGTACGCCGACCGTGTGGTGTTCCTGCGCGACGGCGAGCTCGTCACCGAGATCACCGCGCCCACGCCGCAGTCGGTGCTGGACACGCTCGTCCGGCTGGAGGCGTGAGGTGCTGAGGACGGCGCTGGCGGGCCTGCGCGCGCACCGGCTGAGACTGCTGCTCACCTCCCTGGCCATCGTGCTGGGGGTGGGCTTCATCGCGGGCACGTTCGTGCTCAACGACACCATCCAGGCGGGCTTCGCCCAGCGCGTCACGGCCGACGCCGGCAAGGTGGACGTCGTCGTCCTGCCCGCGAAGCCGGGCGGCGTGCTGCCCGCGCGGACCCTGGCGCGGGTGCGCGCGCTGAGCGGCGTGCGCGAGGCCCAGGGCCTCGTCCGCGGCGCCGCCCCGCTGATCGGCAAGGACGGCAAGACCGCCGGGAACGCCCCCACCACCGCCCTGTCGATCGTCCAGGGCCCGCTCGGCCGCGCCGCCATCGTCTCCGGCACCGGCCCGGGGACCGACGACCAGGCCGCCGTGCTGGACAAGAACACCGCCAAGGCCCAGAGCCTCACGGTCGGCGACACGATCACCGTGCTCGACGCCGCGCGCGACGAGCACCGCTTCAGGCTCGTCGGCCTGCTCGACCCCGGCGTCGACCAGGAGCTGGCCTACACCGGCGCGCTCGGCTTCACCGAGGCCGCCGCGCTGCGGATGACCGGCGCGCACGGTTACCACGAGATCGACGTCGCGGGCGCCGCCCCCGGGCTGAAGCAGGTCGTCGCGGCGGCCGTCGGCGGCGGCCACGTCGTCAAGACCGGCGCCGAGCAGGCCGCCGACCTGGCCAGGTCGGCCGGGATCGAGACGCGCGTGCTGACGCTCGGGCTGCTGATGTTCGGCGTGGTGGCGATGATGGTGGCCGCCCTGGTCATCTACAACACCTTCACCATCCTCGTCGCCCAGCGCACCAGGGAGATGGCGCTGCTGCGCTGCATCGGGGCCACGCGCGGGCAGGTGTTCGGCTCGATCCTGCTGGAGTCGGCCGCCGTGGGGCTGCTCGCCTCCGCGCTCGGCCTGGCCACCGGGTACGGCCTGGCCGCGCTCACCCTCACGGTGCTCGGCGCGCTGGAGGCCCCGCTGCCCACCGACGCCCCGGTCGCCCTGACCCCGGCCACGATCGCGATCGGACTGGCCGTCGGCCTCGTCGTCACCGTGTGCGCGGCCCTGCTGCCGGCCAGGTCGGCCACCAGGGTCCCGCCGATCGCCGCGCTGCGTGACCAGGCCGAGGAGCAGACGTACCGCGCGGGGCTGGTGCGCGTCCTCTCCGCCACCCTGTTCCTGCTGGCGGGAGCCGGCACGACCGGCGCCGGCCTGCTGGCCTTCGAGCCCGGCGAGCAGGTCGCGCTCCTCGTCGTGATGGCCGGGGGCGTGCTGACGTTCCTGGCGGTGCTGATCCTCGGCCCGGTGCTGGTCACCCCGCTGGCCGCGCTGGTCGGCCGGCTCCCCGGCCGGCTGTTCGGGGTGCCGGGGCGACTGGCGGTGAACAACTCCGGGCGCAACCCCCGGCGGGCCGCGACCACCACGATCGCGCTGACCATCGGGGTGACGCTCATGACGCTGATCTCGGTGGTGACCGCGTCCACCAGGCTGACGGTGACGGCCAAGCTGGACGACCAGTTCCCGATCGACTACCTGCTGGCCGGCCAGCAGCGTGATCCGCTCATCCCCAGGTCCGTGGCGGACGAGCTGCGCGGCCGGCCCGAGCTGGACTCCGTCGCGCAGATCCGCGAGACCAGGGCGGCGGTGGCGGGCGAACGCTTCGACGTGGGCACCTACAGCGGGCCCATCCAGCCGGACGTCGCCGCCGGCTCCATGACCGGCTTCGGCCCTGGGCAGGCGGCGGTGAGCGAGGTCGTGGCCAAGGAGCTCGGCGTGGGGGTCGGCGACTCGGTGCCGCTGGCGACCACCGAGGCGGGGACCGTCTCGCTGAAGGTGGTGGCGCTGCTCGGCGGGAGCGATTCGTCGCTGCCGTCCGTCACGGTCGCGGAAGCGGCGTTCGCCGGCTACTTCGGCGACGTGCCCGACTCACGCGTGCTGGTCGGCATCCGCGACGGCGTGCCGCCCGAGCAGGCCCGCAAGGTGGTGGACGCCGCCGTGGCGGCCTATCCGGCCGTGCACGTGACGAGCTCGACGGAGGTACGCGGGCAGTTCGACGAGTCGCTGGACATGATCCAGATGATCATCACCGGGCTGCTGGGGCTGGCCATCCTGATCTCCTTGATGGGCATCGCGAACACGCTCTCCCTGTCGGTGCACGAGCGCACCAGGGAGTCGGCGCTGCTGCGGGCCCTCGGGCTGACCCGGCCGCAACTCCGCCGGATGCTCTCGATCGAGGCGCTGGTGCTCGGGCTGATCGGGGCACTGGTGGGCGTCGTGCTCGGCGGCGTCTTCGGCTGGGCCGCGGTCACGGCGATGCTGAGCGGGGCCGTCCTGTCCGTGCCCTTCGTACAGATCGGGCTGTTCGTGGTGCTGTCCGGGCTCGCGGGCGTGGTGGCCGCCGTCCTGCCCGCGCGCCGCGCCGCACGGGCGTCGATCGTCGGCTCGCTGGCGGCAGGTTGACCCGGACTGTGTACCTCAAACACGAATAAAGGTGCAAAAACCGGATAGAGGGTACGCGCGGGGCGGCCCGTCGCACATGGCTGCCCTGCGAGGGCCGGGCGTCTTTTCGGGGGCGACGCCCGGCCTTCTCACCCCGGCACTCAGCGGGGCGTGCGGCCGGGCCACAACTCGGCCACCGTCTCCGGGTCCAGCAGTGGCCGGGCCACCACCTCACCCGTGGTCCGGTCGATCACGATGCAGCCGCCTCCGGCGGTGTGGGGCAACCTGGCGGGATCATCGGGATCAAGCTCCCGCACCCAGGCGACATATCCGGCATAGAACCCGTGCACCCCCACCGACACCGCCTCATCCGCCGGCCGGACCCCGTTGAAGTACTCCTCGGCCAGCGCCCGAGCCTGATCCAGGTTCATCGAGCCCGCCCCTGCCGGTCGAGTATCACGCAGAACACCCCGGTCACCGTCGGGTACGGCGACTCCACGGACATGTGCCCCCGCTGGGCGTCGATCCAGATGACCTCGCCGCCGGAGTTGACGGCGTTCCAGGTGTGGGAGCCCCCACCCGGCCAGCGCACCAGGATGACGGCGGCCGACCCGTGCCCGGCCTCCCGCAGCCGCCGCGCGATCGTCGGATAGGCGAGCCGCCCTTGGCCCAGGTAGTGAAAACGCTGCCCGGTCCACCGCTCGATCCGCGCCACGCTCCCCCGCTCGCCGGTCAGCACCGGACGGCCGATCCTGTCGTACTCGGGGAACCGGGGCGCGGCCGTCGCCGGCTCGCCGTGCCAGGTGGACAGGACGGCCAGCGCGCAGTCGGCGGCGTTGGAGGTCCGGAAGGGATCGCCCGCGGGCCCGCCGCCGTTCACCAGCCGGACCCAGGTGCCGCGCGGGTCGGGAAAACGGTCGCCGAGCCGCAGCGCGTCGGCCAGGTCCCGCTCGCCCTGCGGGTCCGGCTGCGCGAGCCCGCCCGGCACACCGTACGGACGACAGTCGATCAACCGCCCCGGCCGGCCCGGCCCGTCGAACCAGTCACCGTCGGCCGCGATCCTGGCGAGCACGCCGAGCGCTTCCGTCGTGTCGGTCCGCCGGCACAGGACGGCGTCATCCAGAGCCGCACCACGGCCACGAGCGCCATCACCCAGCCCAAGAACATCGTCCGCCAAACCACCGTCCTGCACCCGAGCGTCACCCAGCGCTGGACCACCACCCCGCACCGAACCACCATCCGGCACCCGAACGTCACCCAGCGCTGGACCACCACCACGCGCCAGACCAGCGTCCCGCGACGGGTCACCGGAGTCCTGGGCGGCATCGGCGGCCGGGTTATTCGTATCGTCGGCGCCGTCCTCGCGTCCGGGCGCGTCCGCCACATACGGAAGAAGCTCTGGCGCGGCCGGCCCGGCTGGAGCGGCTGGAGCGGACCCGCTCACCACAGAGCCGGAACCGGTCTCGGCGGCCCGCTCGTAGTCGAGCCACCGCACCCCTTCCCCCACCACCGGGTTGTATCGGCCATCTGGAAGAGCCCACCGGACACTCGGCTTGCGCTCGTGGAACACGGCCTGCCTCCTGTCATGCTCGACGACCGATCGTAGAGGCGTGACCGCGACACGGAGGCGAAGTCAGGAAGATTCTCCGCCGAAACTACCCGCCTTACCTGCGAAAACAGTGCAAACCAGTCAGCCGACCCGCACTGTCAGCGTGTGCCACCCGCTCGCCCCGTCAGGCGCGGGCGGCGCCTGCACCTCGGTCTGAACACGTCCCGCCGCGTCGGTCGCCCGCACCTGGATCGTGTGCTCGCCCTGGGTGGCGTCCCAGTCGATCGACCACTGCCGCCAGGTGTCGGGCCCCGGCACCTCGGCCAGTCTGGCCTGCCGCCACTCGCCGCGATCGACCCGCACCTCCACGGCGTCCACCCCGGTGTGCTGCGCCCAGGCCACGCCGGCGACCGTGGTGCGCCCGGCCCGCAGCGACGCGCCCGGCTTCGGCACGTCGATGCGCGACTGGGTCTTGATGGGACCCTTGGCCGCCCATCCCCTGGGTGTCCAGTACGCCTCGTCCCGGTCGAACCTGGTCACCTTGACGTCCACCACCCACTTGGTGGCCGACACGTACCCATACAGCCCCGGCACCACCTGCCGCACGGGGAAGCCGTGGTCGACGGGCAGCACCTCGCCGTTCATCGCCACGGCGAACAGCGCCTCGCGCCCGTCCATCACCACGTCGACCGGCGTGCCGCAGGTGAAGCCGTCGGCGGAGGTGGACAGGAGCATGTCGGCGCCCGGCTGGAGCCCGGCCTGGCGCAACACGTCGGCCATCCGGACGCCGAGCCAGCGGGCGTTGCCGACGAGGTCGCCGCCGACCTCGTTGGAGACGCAGGTCAGGGTGACGTCGGCCTCGGTGAGCGGCATCTTCAGCAGGTCGGCGAAGGAGAGCTCGACGGGGCGGCCGACCATGCCGTGGATGCGGAGCATCCACTCCTCGGGGTTCACCTGGGGGACGACGAGAGCGGTGTCCACCCGGTAGAAGTCCTGATTTTTCGTGACGAACGATGCCAAGCCGTTGATGCGGAGGTCTGCTCCCGCCGGGAGGGGTTTGGCTGGGTTCGCGGGCTTGGGCAGCGCCATCCCGACCCGTGCGGCGTCCACCGCCTGCCGTCCGCCGAGCTGCCGCCCGAGCACCGCGGCGGCGCCCGCGACCACCACACCACCGGCGGCCCCGGTCAGCAACCGCCGCCGATCGAACGCCCGCAGGTCCGCCCCCGACCGCATCACCGCAGGCCACTCCACCGCGGCCGCTTCCCGCCCGACATCGTCACCCGGCGTCGCGGAACCTCCGGGCGTCGCGGGGCCACCCGGCGTCGCGGAGCCATCCAGCGTCGCGGGGCCACCAGGCGTGACAGTGCCACCGTGCGAGGCGTCGCCGGAGGCGGCAGGAGCCCTGCCGCCGGCCGCCCGCCGTACCAGCCAGGAGAGCGACCAGGCGCCGGCGGCCACTCCGGCCACGGTCGGCAGCGCGTCCAGGATCCCGGCGTCCGGCCGGGTCAGCACGGCGAGCACACCGACCACCCCGAACGCGGCCAGCCCGGCATACCCGTAGGCGAGCCTCCGCCTGGCCAGCACGCCGATCACCGCCGCCACGGCCGCGAGCACCACCAGCACGCCCCCGACGAGGACCGCCTTGTCGTTCTCGCCGAACGTCCTGATCGCGAAGTCCTTGACCGGGGCGGGCGTCAGGTCGACCGTCGCGTCGCCCACGGCGACGACGGGAAACGTCGCCGGCCCGACGAACCCGGCCACGAGCTGCGCCAGTCCGAGGGCCACGCCCCCGGATACCAATCCCGCCAAGGCGCCCGCCCAGGCGGGCACCATCTCGTTCTTCTGCACAATGCGACGGTACGTCGGCCCGCGCCCCTAGGTTCTTACGCGACGATTACGCGCTCAGCAGATCGCGCACGATCGGCGCCAGCGCGCGGAAGGCGCGGCCCCGATGGCTGATGGCGTCCTTCTCCTCCGGCGCCAGCTCCGCCGTGGTGCGCTCCTCGCCGTCGGGCACCAGGATCGGGTCGTAGCCGAAGCCGCCGGACCCCCGCGGCTTGGTCACCAGGTGACCCGGCAACGTGCCCTCGACCACGCGGTGCTCCCCCGACGGGAGCGCCAGCGCGGCGGCGCAGGCGAAGTGGGCGCTCAGCTTGCCGGCGGGCACGTCGGAGATCTGCGCGAGCAGCAGCGCGAGGTTGGCCTCGTCGTCGCCGTGCCGCCCCGCCCAGCGGGCGGAGAAGACGCCCGGCATGCCGTTGAGCACGTCGACGCAGAGGCCGGAGTCGTCGGCCACCGCGGGCAGGCCGGAGCCCTGCGCGACGGCATGCGCCTTGATCAGGGCGTTTTCCTCGAAGGTGACGCCGGTCTCGGCGATTTCGCCGATCGAGGGGAACTCTTCGAGCCCCACGATGTCGAACCCGCTCAGTATGCGGCGCAGCTCAGCGATCTTGCCCGGGTTGCGGGTCGCCAGCACGATCCTCACGACGCCAGTGCCTCCTGCTGGATCAGGGTGAGCTCCTCGCAGCCGGCCACGGCCAGGTCGAGGAGCTGGTCGAGCACCGCCCGGTCGAACGGCGCGCCCTCGGCGGTGCCCTGCACCTCGACGAAGCTGCCCTCGCCGGTCATCACGACGTTCATGTCGGTCTCGGCGGCGACGTCCTCGGTGTAGCAGAGGTCGAGCGTGGGCACCGAGCCGACCACTCCGACGGAGACGGCGGCGACGGAGCCGATGAGCGGGTCGCCCGGGCACATCCGGCGCTCCCGCATCCAGGCGACCGCGTCGGCCAGCGCGACATAGGCGCCGGTGATGGCGGCGGTCCTCGTGCCGCCGTCGGCCTGCAGCACGTCGCAGTCGAGCAGGATGGAGTTTTCGCCCAGCGCCTTGTAGTCGACGCAGGCACGCAGCGAACGCCCGATCAGCCGGGAGATCTCATGGGTCCTGCCGCCGATCTTGCCGCGGACCGACTCGCGATCGTTGCGGGTGTTGGTCGCCCGCGGCAACATCGCGTATTCGCCCGTGACCCAGCCCTGTCCGCTGCCTCTGCGCCAGCGCGGCACGCTGTCCTGGACCGTCGCGGCGCACAACACCCGGGTGCCACCGAATTCGACCAGCACCGAGCCTTCGGCATGAGTCAGCCACTGTCTCGTGATGGTGACGGGTCGAAGCTGGTCAGGGGTGCGGCCATCCTGTCGGGACATGCAGATCACCCTATCTCCGAGCCACCATGCTCTTGACCAAACGCGTCTGACACATGGATCCTTACGCAATGACAACGGGGGTGTTGCGAAACCCTGACTTCCTCCGGTTCCTCAGTTCGCACGTCGCGAACGAAGTTGGGGCGAATATCTCTCGGGTGGCGCTCCCGCTGGTGGCCGTGGTGGTCCTGCACGCAGGACCGGCGGAGGTCGGCCTGCTCGCGGCGCTGCAGAGGGTCGCGTTCCTGGTGATCGGCCTGCCCGCGGGGGTGTGGGTCGACAGGATGCCCAAGCGACGCGTGATGGTGGTCTCGGATCTGGCCAGGTTCGTGCTGCTCGGCAGCATTCCGGTGGCGGCGGCGCTGGGCGGGTTGTCGATCGCCATGATGGCCGTGGTCGCGCTGCTGGCGGGCGCGGCCGAGGTCTTCAACGACGTGGCCGACCAGACGTACCTGCCTGAGCTGGTCAGCACCACCCAGCTCGCCGACAGCAACTCCAAGCTGGAGGTGGTGCGCTCAGGCGCGTTCATGGCGGGCCCGGGCCTGGGCGGCGCGCTGGTGCAGTGGCTGACGGCGCCGCTCACCCTGGGCGCCACCGCGCTGGGCGCGCTCGCCTCGGTGCTCTTCCTGAGCTCCATCAAGGCGCCCGACAAGCCGCCCGCGGTCACCGAGCCCACCCCGCTGCTGCGGGGCATCAAGGAGGGCCTGGCCTACGTCTGGCGGGACCGGCTGATGCGCATGCTCGTGGCCACCACCACCTCCGTCAACCTGTGCATCAGCGCGGTGCTCGGCCTGTCGGTGTTGTTCCTCGTCGACGAGGTCAAGCTGGCGCCCGGCGCCGTCGGCCTGCTGCTCATGTCGGGCGGGATCGGCGGCATCGTCGGCGGCCTGTCCGGCGGCTGGCTCTCCAGCCGGCTGGGCACGGCCAGGATGACCTGGCTGGCCGTCACCGTGGGCTCGCCGTTCGGCCTGCTGCTGCCGCTGACAGAGGCCGACTGGCGGATGGTGTGCTTCGCGATCACCTCGATGGCGCTCTCGTGGAGCGCGGCGCTGGCGACCGTGGGCCAGGCCACCTACCGGCAGACCGTCACCCCTGAGCACATGCTCGGGCGGGTCAACGCGTCGGTGCGGTTCATGGTCTGGGGCATCATGCCGCTGGGCGCGCTGCTCGGCGGGCTCGTCGCCCAGCAGATCGGCGTGCGGCAGGCTCTGTGGGTGTTCATGACGGGCCGGCTGCTGGCGTTCCTGCCGTTGTTGTTCTCGCCGCTGCCGCGCATGCGCGACTTCACCGAGGCTCAGGCCAGGTCGTAGACGGCGCCGCTGCGGGCCAGCTCGACGGGTCCGTCGAAGCCGCCTCGGGCAGCCTCTTCGAGCACGGTGGCCTGGTCGTTCCAGGGGACGAGGTGGGTGAGCACGAGCTGGCCGACCCCGGCCTCGGCGGCGTGCGCGGCGGCCTGGGCGCCGGTGAGGTGGAGGTCGGGAGGCAGGTCGGGGCCCTCGACGAAGGACGCCTCGCACAGCAGCAGGTCCGCGCCCGCGGCGAGCTTCACCAGCTCGGCCGACTCGCCGGTGTCGCCGGAGTAGGCCACGCACCGGCCGCCGCCGGCGACGCGGAAGCCGTAGGTCTCCACGGGGTGGTTGACCAGGCCCGCCGTGACGGTGAAGGGGCCAATCTCGTACGAGCCGGGCGCCAGGGCCACGAAGTCGAACGCGGTCTCCAGGCCCGGCTCGTCCGGCATGCCGTACGCGGCCCGCAACCGGCGGGGCGCGTCGGCCGGCGCGTAGACGGGCACGACGGGGTAGGGAGCGTCCGGCCCGTAGGTGCGGGCCACGTGATAGCCGCACAGATCCAGGCAGTGATCGGCGTGCAGGTGGGTCAGGCAGATGGCGTCCACGTCGTAGAGGCCGATGTGGCGCTGGAGCGCGCCGAGCGCCCCGCTGCCGAGGTCGAGCAGCATCCTGAACCCGTCGGCTTCGAGAAGGTAGCAGGACGCGGGACTGTCGGGCCCCGGGTAGCTCCCCGAGCATCCGACGATGGTCACCTTCATGTGGGCCTCCCGTTAAAGGTAGTACCCCCCACTGGTGCGACTTCGACCACGTCGATCTCCGGGCCCAGGAATCGCCGGCCGAGCCGGGCGAAGAGCAGGGAGTCGCCGGTGGCGCGGAAGCGGTGCCGGGGGGTGGCGTCGCTCGCGGCCGCCAGATCGCGGTCGTGCAGGATCCGGTAGACGTCCTTGGCCGTCTCTTCGGCGCTGGAGACCAGCGTGACCCCGTCACCGGCGACGTAGGAGATCGCGCCGGTGAGCAGCGGGTAGTGGGTGCAGCCGAGGATGAGCGTGTCGCACCCGGCGGCCCTGATGGGCTCCAGGTAGCCGCGCACGACCTCGATGAGCTCGTCGCTCATCGTCTCTCCTCGTTCGACGTACTCCACCAGGCGTGGGGCGGCCACGCCGGTGAGCTGCACGTCGGGGGCGGCGGTGAAGGCGTCGTGATAGGCCATCGAGTCGATGGTGGCCCTCGTGGCGATGACACCGACCTTGCCGGTGCGGGTGGCGCGCACCGCGCGCCTGGTGGCGGGCTGGATCACCTCGACGACCGGCACGTCGTAGCGCTCGCGGGCGTCGCGCAGCACGGCGGAGCTGGCGCTGTTGCACGCGATCACGAGCATCTTGACGTCCTGCTCGACGAGGTGGTCCATCACCTCCAGGGCATAGGCGCGGAGCTCCGCGATGGTTCTCGGCCCATACGGCTGACGGGCCGTGTCAGCCACGTAAGTGATCGATTCATGGGGCAACTGGTCGATGATCGCTCGGGCGACCGTCAAGCCGCCGACCCCGCTGTCGAAGATCCCAATACTCGTGTCCGGCACGCATAGAAGGGTAGGCGACCTGCACGATCAACACTGCGTAAGAATGCTCACAGGTGCGGCGCGTGAGCATGATGCGGTGTTGTCTTCGTCACATCGGAGCCGGTCAGCCCCTCCCGACCCGGGCGAGTTGCCGCGACTGGGCGACCAGCCGGCCCGCGGAGTCGCGGACCTCGACCTCCTCGTCGAACCAGCCGTCGGAGACGAGCCGGCCGCTGCCGAGCAGCGTGAGCCAGCCGGGCGCGGGCAGCGCGCGCAGGTGCCAGGTGAGGTCCACGGTCGGCGCCCAGCCGCGGCCGCCGGCGGAGAACACGACGGGCGGCAGCGCGTCCACGGCCAGCGCCAGCACGTACGGGTCGGCGTCCTGGGGCTCGGCCATCCTGAAGTACGCCCGCGCCTCCGGCCGGCCGGTGGGCGCGCCCTTCAGCCAGCCGATCGTGGGCGGGTCGAAGCGCAGCTCCATCTGGGCATTGAGCGTCATGCCGGAGTCGGGCTTGGGATCGGGGAGTTTGACGCAGTCTTCAAGAGCCGGCATAACGTACGCCGATTTTTCAGCATAAATAGGCTCGGACCCGCTCAGCGTGGCCGTCGTGATCAGGCTCTCGATCTGCGCCACGCCTTCCTGCACCAGCGTGGCCCTGGCGAACGCGGCCGTCCTGCCCGCCTTGAGCGGCTCGATCCTGACCTGTGCGGGCCCGGCGACCGGGGCCCGCAGGAACTGCGAGGTCGTGCTCACCGGATGCTCGAACGGCGAGGCGTCCACCGCCGCCCGCAGGATCACGGCCATCAGGTAGCCGCCGTTGAGCGGGCCGCCGATCGCGTATCCGGGGTCGAGACACACGTCATAGGTGCTCTCGTCGACCCTGATCGCCTGCGTCGCCTCGTCGAACTTGGTCATCCGCGCCTGCCTCAATCTGGAACTATATTCTAGTACGCCGCATACTCTACGGCATCCGACTATCAGCGCGCCTACCTGCGAAAACGTGATTCGACTGGGAAAGTTCGATCATGGCAAGTGTCACCGAACTCATCGGTCAGTCCGTTTGGGACTCCAATGGGGTGTGGGTCGGCCATGTCGTCGACATCCGCGTCGTCAAGCACAAGGGCGAGCTCAAGCAGAGCCACACCGTCTACGGCCTCGTCGTGTCGGGCCGGCGCGCTCCGCTCCTGCTCGGTCTCACGCGCGACCGTCATGGCCGCGCGGCCTGGTTCAGCAGGACGCTGGCCCGCCTGGTGTACGCGGGATGCACGTTCGTGCCGTGGGCGGCCGTCGCGGACTACGGCGGCGGCGAGGTGCACATTGCCACGCTCAGGAAAGAGCTGAACCGCGTCTGACTCCTGGACCCGAAGTCAGGTGTCCGATTCAGGGGATCTGATTCCGACTTCAGTACATTGCAAGCGCCCATCTAGCAACATCAGCTACCTTCTCTGTGGTCATAAATCCACATTGTGAGTTGAGTGATGTCTGCGAATAATCCCCCATACGGCCAGGATCCTGACCGGACGACGGCGTACAACTGGAGTCAGGGGCAGCAGCCGGAGAACCCGCCCACGACACCGCACCCGGCTCAGCCGTACCCGCCGCAGCAGCCTTACCAGCAGCAACCGCCGGCGTACGGACAGCAGGGGTCCCACGGCCAGCAGCCCTACGGCCAGCAGCCGGCGTACGGGCAGCAGCCCTCCTACGGGCAGGGCGCGCCTCAGGGCCAGCAGCAAGGTTGGCAGCAGGAGCAACTCCAGCAGGGCTGGCAGCAGGGCCAACCGCAACAGCAGGGCTGGCAGCAGGAGCAGCAGCAGCCGGGTTGGCAGGGGCAGCAGGGCAACTGGCAGCAGGACCAGTACGCCCAGGGCAACTGGCAGCAGCAGGGACCCGAGGGCTTCGGCCCCGCCGAGCCCGCCAAGAAGAGCCGCAAGACCTGGATCATCGCCGGCGCCGCGGCACTCGCGGTGATTCTCTTCGGCGGCGGCGCGGTGTGGGCCGTGGGCGCCATCGGCGGCGGCGGCACGCAGCCGGACGCGGTCCTGCCGGCCGACTCGATCGCCTACGCCCGGCTCGACCTGGACCCGGCGGCGAACCAGAAGCTGGCGCTCTTCCAGCTGGCCAGGAAGTTCACGGTCACCAAGGACACGTTCTCCGGTGAGGACCCGCGCAAGGCGCTGTTCGACACGATCAACGACGCTGACTCCGACTCCAAGGTCGACTTCGCCAAGGACGTCGACCCCTGGCTGGGCAGCAGGATCGGCTTCGCCGCCGTGCCCTCCGGCAAGGAGACGCCCGACTTCGCGGTGGCCGTGCAGGTCAAGGACGAGGCGCTGGCCAAGGCCGGCATCGCCAAGCTGATGGACGGCGACAAGTACGGCATCGCCTTCCGCGACGACTACGCGCTCCTCTCCTCCACCCAGCAACTCGCCGACAAGTACGCCAAGGCCGAGGGCAGTCTGGCCGACAACTCCGAGTTCAGCGACGACATGGGCGCGGTCGGCGAGCAGGGCGTGTTGTCTTTCTGGGCCGACATGGGCGGCCTGCTCTCCCTGGCCAAGTCCCAGGTCCCGGCCGACCAGGCCGCGACCCTCGACAAGGTCAAGGACGCCAGGTTCGCCGGCGCGCTGCGCTTCGACAGCGCCTACGTCGAGCTCGCGGGCACCGTGCGCGGCGCCAGCGGCATGTTGCCGCAGGGTGACCTGCCCGTCGCCGACCTGGGCACCCTGCCCGCCGGCACGGCTGGGGCCCTGTCGGTCTCCGGTCTCGACCAGGCGGTCACCAAGCAGTGGGCCGAGATCGAGAAGCAGGCCACGTCGACGGGCTCCGCGGAGATCACGCAGCTCATCGAGCAGGCCAAGACCAAGTTCGGCCTGAGCCTGCCCGCCGACCTGGCCACGGTCCTGGGCAAGAACTTCACCCTCGCGGTGGACAGTGACGGCCTGGACGGCGACACGATCCAGGCCGGCGTGCGCATCGCCACCGATCCGGCCAAGGCCCAGGCGATCGTGGACAAGGTGCAGCAGGCGATGACGCAGAGCGGCCAGCCCGCGCCGAAGATCGCCAAGGTCTCCGGTGACGGCGTCTTCACCGTGGCGACCACGGACGAGTACGCCAAGAAGCTGGCGGCCGAGGGCACGCTCGGCGAGTCGGAGACGTTCCAGACCGCGATCGCCGACGCCGGCGAGGCGAACTACGCGCTCTTCGTGGACCTGGACAAGGTCGAGAACCTCTACCTCGCGTCCATGCAGGGCGACGACAAGGCGAACCTGCAGGCGCTGCGGGCGGTCGGGCTGAGCGGCAAGCAGTCCGACACCGAGGCGTCGTTCTCGCTGCGGCTCCTGTTCAACTAGGCACAGCGTTACGGGAGCTCGCTGCGGCTCCTGCTCAACCAGGCACAGACAGGAGAAGGGCGGCCGATCCGGCCGCCCTTCTCCTCTGCCGTGTGGCCGGCCGCCCTTTTTCGCTGCCGGGTCAGGCCCAGAGCTGGCCTTCGAGGCGCTCTTCCGCCTCTTCCAGGGTGCCCTCGTAGGCACCCGTGGACAGGTATTTCCAGCCGCCGTCGGCCACCACGAACACGACGTCGGCACGCTCGCCCGCCTTGACGGCCTTCTGGGCCACGCCGAGCGCCGCGTGCAGCGCCGCCCCGGTCGAGACCCCGGCGAAGATGCCCTCCGAGGCGAGCAGCTCGCGGGTGCGGCGCAGCGCGTCGGCCGAGCCGACCGAGAAGCGGGTGGTCAGCACGGACTCGTCGTAGAGCTCGGGGATGAAGCCCTCGTCCACGTTGCGCAGGCCGTAGACCAGCTCGCCGTAGCGCGGCTCGGCCGCGACGATCTGCACGCCGGGCACCCGCTCGCGCAGGAACCGCCCGACCCCCATCAGTGTCCCCGTCGTGCCGAGCCCGGCGACGAAGTGGGTGATGGCGGGCAGGTCCTCCAGGATCTCCGGGCCGGTGCTCTCGTAGTGGGAGCGCCAGTTGGCCGGGTTGCCGTACTGGTAGAGCATCACCCAGTCCGGGTTCTGCGCCGACAGCTCCTTGGCCACGCGCACGGCCTCGTTGGAGCCGCCGGCGGCGGGCGAGGAGATGATCCGCGCGCCCCACATGCGCAGGAGCTGGCGGCGCTCCTCCGAGGTGTTCTCCGGCATCACGCAGATCAGCTTGTAGCCCTTGAGCCGGGCCGACATGGCCAGCGAGATGCCGGTGTTGCCGCTGGTGGGCTCCAGGATCGTGCAGCCGGGCGTCAGCAGGCCGTCTTTCTCGGCCTGCTCGATCATCCACAGCGCGGGCCGGTCCTTGATGGAGCCGGTCGGATTGCGGTCTTCGAGCTTGGCCCAGATCCGCACGTCGTCGGCGGGCGACAATCTCGGCAGCCCGACGAGCGGCGTGCGGCCGACCGAGTCGATCAGCGAGTCGAACCGCATGTCATCCGCCGGCGACGGCGGGGAGCACGGTCACCGTGTCGCCGTCGGACACAGGGGTGCCGAGGCCGCCCAGGAAGCGCACGTCCTCGTCGTTGAGATAGACGTTGACGAAGCGGCGCAGGGCGCCCTGGTCGATCAGGCGGTCCTTGATGCCGGGGTGGCTGGACTCCAGATCGCTGATCAGCTCGTCGAGGGTGGCGCCCTCGGCGGACACGGCCTTCTCGCCGCCGGTGTATGTGCGCAGGATGGTCGGAATGCGAACCTCGATGGCCATCGCGGTCAGTCTCCTCAGGTCAGGTCGTCGTCCCATCGGCAGCAACACCGATGGCTGGATGTGGATTCCGCCGGGCCACGGAACGGGCCGCAGCGGATCTCTCACGGACAGTCGTAGACGACGACAGCCGGAGTATGCGCAAAGAGAAAGCTCTGCACGGTCCGGACCATCATGGAAGGAATCTTACCTCTTCCTCCGTGACAACCCCGTCGAGGATCCGGTAGGAGCGGAACTCCGCCTGGTCCTCGTCTCTCGTGGAGACCAGGACGTAGTGGGCCTCGGGCTCGGAGGCGTAGGAGACGTCGGTGCGCGAAGGGTAGGCCTCGGTGGCCGTGTGGGAGTGGTAGATCACCACCGGCTCCTCGTCGCGGTCGTCCATCTCCCGCCAGACGCGTAGTTGCTCCAGCGAGTCGAAGCGGTAGAAGGTCGGGGAACGTTCGGCGTTCTCCATCGGGACGAACCGCTCGGGCACGCCGCTGCGGCCCGCGATGACGCCGCACGCCTCGTCGGGATGATCGGCCCGGGCGTGCGCGACGATCTGGTCCACGAGTTCCTGCGAGATCGACAACATGCCCGGAAATTACCAGAGGGCGCGGACGAGGCTGTCCTGGAGGTAGGTGAGCCAGTCGTAGGTGACGAAGGCCGGGTAGCGGGGGTCGTCCTCCGACATCACGGCGATCTCGTCGTGGATCTCCTCGGTCACGTCGAGCTTGGTGCCGAGCGTGAGGCGGATGTCGTTGAGCGCGCGCAACCACGACTGGGCCTGCTCGGGTGTCAGCTCGGCCCCGCCCGACCTGGCGGTGTCGAGCACGGCCTGCGCGTCGGCCCGCTTTCCCTCCCGCAGCGTGGCCTCGGTGTAGCGGCGGAACTCGGCCGAGTCCTTCTCGTCCTCGTACGCCGAGGGGAACAGCCGGGCCAGCACCGGGTCCGACGGCTTCTCGGCCGCCCCGATGCCGAGGGCCCGCTCCAGCGGGTCGTCGCTGACGGTCCCCGGCGACACCAGGCCGAGCATCATGGAGACCAGGGAACGCAGCAGCGAGACCTCCGCCGCCTCGAACTCCGCGACGACGCCGTTCTTGCCCCTGGAGAATCCCGAACTCACCCGATCTGCCTCACTGTTCGCACGAAACCCGCATGCCTCACTTGATCGAATCCGACTGGATCGTCGCCCACAGGCCGTAGGAGTGGAGGATCTGCGCATCGCGCTCCATCTCTTCACGGGTGCCGCTGGACACGACGGCCCGGCCCTTGTGGTGGACGTCCATCATGAGTTTCTCCGACTTCTCCTTCGTGTAGCCGAAGACCGTTTGGAAGACATAGGTCACGTAGGACATCAGGTTGACCGGGTCGTTCCAGACGATGGTCACCCACGGCAGATCGGGCCGGACGTCCGATGACGGACGCTCAACGGCGATTGGAGCGGTGCTACCCACATCCCCGAGTCTGCCCTATCTGAGCCGTAGTCTTCGAGTCGTGACAATGACCATGAGCACTGCGTTGCTCACAGATCACTATGAGCTGACGATGTTGCAGGCCGCCCTGCGCAGCGGCGCGGCGCATCGGCGCGCGGTTTTCGAGGTGTTCGCCAGGCACCTGCCTGGTGGGCGGCGCTATGGGGTCGTCGCCGGGGCGGGACGTGTCCTGGACGAGCTGGAACACTTCCGCTTCGGTGATGAAGAACTCTCTTATCTGCGCGAGCGCGAGATCGTGGACGAGGCCACTCTGACGTTTCTCGCCAGCTACCGGTTCTCCGGCAACATCTGCGGCTACCGCGAGGGCGACCTGTATTTCCCCGCCTCCCCGATCATGGTCGTGGAGGGCACGTTCGCGGAGGCCGTGCTGCTGGAGACCCTCATCCTGTCGATTCTCAACCATGACTGCGCGATCGCCTCGGCCGCCTCCCGCATGAGCAACGCCGCCGGCAAACGGCCGCTCATCGAGATGGGCTCACGGCGTACGCACGAGGCCGCGGCGGTGGCCGCCGCCCGCGCCGCGTACATCTCCGGCTTCTCCTCCACCTCCAACCTGATGGCCGGGCACCGGTACGGGGTGCCCACGGCCGGTACGGCGGCGCACGCGTTCACGCTGCTGCACGACTCGGAGCGGGCGGCTTTCGAGGCGCAGATCGCCACGCTCGGCCCCGAGACGACGCTGCTGGTGGACACCTACGACGTGGCCGAGGCCGTGCGCACGGCCGTCGAGCTGGCCGGGCCCAAGCTGGGCTCGGTCCGCATCGACTCGGGCGACCTGGCCGCGGCGGCGCAGGAGGTCCGGGAGCAGCTCGACTCCCTGGGCGCCTTCAACACCCGCATCCTGGTCACCTCCGACCTCGACGAGTACGCCATCGCCGCGCTCGCCGCCGCCCCCGTGGACGGCTACGGCGTGGGCACCTCCCTGGTGACCGGTTCGGGCGTGCCCACGGCGGCACTGGTGTACAAGCTGGTGGCGCGGGAGACGGCCACGGGCGAGCTGGAGGCCGTGGCCAAGCGCTCGGTCGGCAAGCCGTCGCGCGGGGGCCGCAAGCACGCCTACCGGCTGCTCGACGCGTCCGGGCACGTCGACACCGAGCTGATCACCACCGGCGGGCTCGCCCCCGAGGGCGGCGTGCCGCTGCTGCACGAGATGGTGCGCGACGGCGAGATCGTCGGCCGGGAGCCCCTGCGGGAGGCCCGCCTGCGCCACGCGGAGGCCCTCGCCACGCTCCCTCAGGAGGCGCTCCACCTGGGCAGAGGGTACGCCGCGGTCCCCACGGAGTTCTCCTGACGTATCGTGCTTCCTATGGGGACCGCGTTGATCATCGTCGATGTGCAGAACGACTTCTGCGAAGGTGGCAGCCTGCCCGTGGCCGGCGGCTCGGACGTGGCGGCGGCGATCACCCGCCACGTCGCCGAGCACGGCTATGACCACGTGGTGGCGACCCGCGACTACCACATCTCGCCCGGCGAGCACTTCTCCGGTACCCCCGACTACGTCGACAACTGGCCCGCCCACTGCGTGGCCGGCACGCCGGGCGCCGACTTCCATCCGTCATTCGACGTCTCGGAGGTCGAGGAGGTGTTCAGCAAGGGGGCCTACTCGGCGGCGTACAGCGGCTTCGAGGGCCTGTCCGGAGACGGGGCGCCGCTGGCGGAGTGGCTCAGGGAGCGCGGGGTGCGCGAGGTCGACGTGGTCGGCATCGCCACCGACCACTGCGTGCGCGCCACGGCGCTGGACGCGGTGAAACACGGGCTCGCGGTGCGGGTGCTGCTCGACCTCACCGCGGGGGTGACGGCGGCCACCTCGCAGGCGGCCATGGCGGAGTTGTCGGACGCGGGCGTGATCCTGCGCGGAGCGCCCGCCGCAGGATGATCGCGGAGCGTACACGATAGGCAACGCTCCGGTCATGTGATACTCAAGAGGACGAACCCTCTCCGAAACTGCATTAACACGGTGAGTGACACATCTTCGTCCTCGTGGAGGTCGCCTCATGCTGGCCCTCTCTCTCGGTGCGGCCTGGCTCCTCCTCGCTCCCCTCAGCCTGTGGTTGCTCATCAGGGGGACCACCGGCGAACGCGTGGGCGCGATCATGACGCTGGTGCTGCTGGAGGGCGGCACGATCGCCATGACCGCCGCCATCCCCGTGCCCGTCCCCCACCCGCCGGCGGTGGCGCGGCCGGCCGCCGCGCCGCCGTCCTGCGACACCCGGGCTCCGGCGCCGTTGTCCGCCGAGGTCGGCAAGGCACGTGACGCGCTGGTGCTGAGCTGGCCGGCCGGACCGCGGGAGTGCGCCAGCGCCGACGTCGTCGTCCACGACAAGGGGGACAAGCTGCTGGTGTGGGTGTACGAGGGGCCGCGTGCCGGAAAGCACCGGGCCGTCTTCACGCTGCACCACAGGGAGGCGGTCACGCTTCCGGTGCACGTCAGGGGCCGGACGGCCGTGCTGCGGGTGCCGCTGGGCGACAAATCTGGCTTTATCCCGATTGATGGGCGTACGGGGCGGCGAATCCCCGATCCGACGCCGTAAGCCGACTTATGCCGCCAGGTGGCCGCATGACCGGGCCGGCGGTCTAGGGATGGGTCACCACCAGTCGCAGGGCGTCGTCGAGCCGGGCGAACACCTCGAACGCGTGCCGCAGCCCCGTGATCGACAACACCCTGGCCATCACCCCCTGCACTCCACCCAGCAGCAGCCGGGTGCCCCTGGCCTCGCAGCGCTGCATGACGCTGATGAGCTCGTTCATCCCCACCGAGTCGCAGAACGTGACCTGGCCCAGATCAACGATCAGAAAGGGCTTGGGAGGAAGGTCCCAGATGTGCAGCATGTGATCCCGCAACACCGGCACCGCGTTGACGTCTAGCTCACCCTCAAGCCTGATGATGATGGCGTTTCGAGAGAGGCCGGAGGCTACACCGAGCGTCGATTTTCCGGTGGCCTCAGACGACATGGGCAACGTCCTTCTGCGAATCCCGAGCCAAGCCAAGTGTGGTTGTTGCCGCTTCCTGCGAGCTTCTAACAGGAGGCCACTGCTCTGTGGCCAAACACACAGAGTCACGCACCGTAATCCCTTCGGGATCGGGATCGGGATCGGGGTCCCGGGTCACGCGCGCGACGCCGGCGAGTGGCGCGCCGCGCGCGATGGAGCTTCAAACCGTACTGAAGGTGATCAGGTAGGCGGCGGCCAGGACGGCGAGCACCGCGAGGAGGACGCCGGTGCCGCCGACCGCCATGATGCCGCGCCTGCGCCGGACCATGGCGCGGGTCGCCGCCACCGCCGCCGTGATCATGGTGGCGAGGATGAGAAGGGTCAGATTCCTAGTGTCGAAGGAAGGGGGCATTGCCCCTGAGAGGTGGAGGACTAGAGTTGTCATAAAGTTTTTCCCTGGTACGGAGACACGCTGTTCCGGAGACCTTCGGTGCCGAGCCGCCGCCGTTCACCGGCCCCGCCAGGAGGCGCCCGCGGTGCGGCCGTACGGGCTGCCCGGCCCGCCGCCGCCGTCGTTGTCATCGCGGTGCGATCACCTGCAATATATTTCGCGAAAGTTCTTCGCTATTCATGGTGATTATCGGACCGACGTGCAACAGAAGACAAGCGCGGGCGATCCGTCCGCGCGCATTCACGTGAAACTGCGGATTCAATGGCCCACTCCCCCCTTTTCACTAGATCCGGGCTCAATTCCGTTGAACTTCAGCGGCATTCACTTAACCGGACCGACAGGCGTGCCCGGCTGCGCACCGCGTCTCCCTCGACTTCGATGCCCAGGGGATGTTTACTGAAGATTTGAAGTACAGGTGATAGGGGCTCGATGGTGGAAGACGATCTTCCGCGGGCACTGGCGCGCCGGCTGCGTGATCTTCGGGAGAATCACTGGCCGGACCTGAGAATCACCCAGGCGCAACTACACGAGGCCTTGGGAGTCAGCGTTCCGCTGATCTCCTCATGGGAGTCGGTACGCGGCACGCCGAAGATCCCGCCCCAGCACCGCCTCGAAAAGTACGCGGCCTTCTTCGCCACCAAGAGGTCGGCGGCCAACGGCGCGACCCGCGTGCCGGAGCTGGCCGAGCTGACCCATG
Source organism: Nonomuraea sp. NPDC002799 (assembly GCF_053592075.1). Lineage (NCBI taxonomy): Bacteria > Bacillati > Actinomycetota > Actinomycetes > Streptosporangiales > Streptosporangiaceae > Nonomuraea > Nonomuraea sp. NPDC002799. The sequence continues at coordinate 34,326 of NZ_JBSFVA010000029.1, read as the reverse complement.
AGGAGCTCAGGCGACACCGGGCGCTGCTGGACGAGCTGACCCGGCTGCGCCAGGCCGCCCTGCGCTCCCTGGCCGGCGGAGCCGCCGTCAGCGGCCGTCCGGCCCCGGCGCAGGAGGGCGCGTTCCTGGACCCCTGGCGGTTCGCCGACGGCGAGCCGATCACGATCCTCTGCTCCCAGGTCCCGCCGGAGGAGCGTGATCAGATCCCCTACGCCTCGCCGCTCAAACCCGACTACATCGAGCTCTACAAATACTCCGACCTGGACTCACTCTTCGAGCTGTACGGCCAGCTCAGAGCCGTGAACCCGCGCAGCAGGGTCACCGTGAGCGCCGCGGCGGACCTGCGCTCGGACGACCTCACGACGCACCTGGTGCTGCTGGGCGGGGTCGACTACAACCAGATCACCGCCTCCATGCTGGAGCGGATCGAGTTGCCCGTGCGCCAGGTGGCCGACTGGACCAGCGACAAGGGGCCCTATTTCGAAGTCGCCGAAGGCGGTGACACCACCAGGCACCATCCCCTCACCCGCGGCTCGGGCGACCAGCTCCAGCTCCTGGCCGACATCGGCTTCTTCTACCGCGGCATCAATCCCGACAATGTCGAGCGCACCTTGACCATCTGCAATGGCATGTACGCCAGAGGCGTGTACGGCACGGTACGGGCGCTGACGGACCAGCGTTTCCGGCACCGCAACGCGGCCTACCTGCGTGCCCGCTTCGGCACCGCGGCGTCCTACAGCATCCTCACCTGGGTCAGGATGCAGGGCCCGATCGTCATCACACCGGACTGGACCCTCGGCTCACTCCGGTTGCACGAATGGTCGGAGGCTTGATGGTGACCGAGACACAACGGGAAAGAACCGACCATCACCACGGCTCGCACCGGCATCTGGTCGACACGTACGGATCGGACCACACGCCCGCGGCGCCGACGGTCGTGGACGCGATCCTGGTGCCCACGATCCGGCATCCCCGCTGGCTCAAGCATGCCGCCCGGCTGGCGTACACGCTGCGTTGCCCCCTCGTCTCCCTGCACAGCCGCAGGTGGAACCACGCCCAGCTCGCCGCCATCCTGATGCCGCGGGACCTGCGCTTCCTCGCACTCGACATCGGCGACGTGGACCGCCTGAACCTGCCCGCCTTCGAGACCTCCGCCCTGCTGAAGGGCACGCCCTTCGACCGGGCGACCGACCTCAGCATGAAGCGGAACACGGGGCTGCTCCTCGCCCGCGCGATGGGCTGGCAGCGGGTGATCTTCCTGGACGACGACATCGAGGTCGGCGGCCATGGCGAGGTGGCCCAGGCGGCGGCGTTGCTCGACTCCTACGACACGGTCGGCATGCGCATCGGCGGCTACCCCGACAACTCGGTGGTGTGCCACGCGCACCGGCTGACCCAGGGCCGGCAGGACTCGTTCGTGGGCGGCGGCGCGCTGGCGGTCGCGGCGACCCGCGAGCCCGCCTTCTTCCCCAACATCTACAACGACGACTGGTTCTACCTGCTCAGCGAGACCGCGCTGCGCCGCCTCGCGGTGACCGGAATGGTGCGGCAGCGGGCGTACGATCCTTTTGATCGGCCTATTCGCGCCCGTGACCAGGAATTGGGCGACGTGCTCGCCGAAGGCATCTACTGGTTGCTTGACGAGGCGCTCGGCTGGAAATCCGCAACCGATCCCGGCCATTGGCGACACTTTTTATCGCGCCGCCGGGCTTTCATCGAAGACATTCTCTTGCGGGTCCGCCGGCTGCCACTCGGCTCGACGCCCGACCCCCACGCGATGGAGCAATCGCTGATGGCCGCTCTGGGCCGGCTCAGCCGGATAGAGCCGGAATTCTGCGTCACCTATCTGAAGGCCTGGACAGAGGACAGCCGTCGCTGGGCCGATCATCTCGCGCTGACTCCGCAGTTTCTTTCTGATACGGTGTCCGCCATAAATTGGCTGGTCAAGGACGGCGCATCGCCATTGCGCTCGTGGAGCTCAAAGGAGAGCCCACTTTGATTCGCACTACCGCCGGCGCGATTTCGCCGTCCACGGAGACGGTCGACATCCGCCAGGTCGCGCCCGACGAGTTTCCCGCCGTCGTCCGGTCCCTCGGGCAGGAGACCTATTTCACCGACCGGCTGGCCCTGCAGGACGCCGGGCACGGCTTCCTCCTCGTCGCCTGGGAGCGCGAGGTGCCGCTGGGCGACGTGTACGTGTGGCTCGCCCCGGCCGAGGAGCCCGAACTGCGCGCGCACCTCGAAGGCGTCGCCCTGCTGACCCATCTGGAAGTCGTGCCCTGGCGGCGCAACGAGCTCATCGGCACCCAGCTGCTGCGCGGCGCCGAGCAACGGCTGCACCGGGAGGGGCACCCGCGGGTCGCCCTCGGGGTCGGCCTGGACAACCAGGACGCCCAGCGGCTGTACCGGCGCTGCGGCTATACAGAATGGCGGCACGGAGTGATCACCACCACGGAGACGGTCTACTCCCCGGACGGCGGCTATGAGCACCGCCCGGAGAAGTGCCGGATCATGGTCCGCGAGCTGCACCACGATCCCCCAACGCCCGCCTAGCGGCGCTGCGTCGCCCCGCGCCCGCGCCCGCGCGACCCTCTGCCGCCCAGCGACCTCGTGCCCGCCCAGCGACCGCGTGCCCGCCTAGCGGCGCTGGGTCGCCCAGCGGCGGATGGTGGCGATCCGCTCCTGGATCTGCTCCGCCGTCGCCTGGGCGATCGGCGGCCCGCCGCACGAGCGGCGCAGGTCGGAGTGGATGACACCGTGGGGCTGGCCGGTGCGATGGTTCCAGGCGCCGACGAGACCGTTGAGCTCGCGTCGCAGCTCCGCGATCTGCTCGTGCGGCGCCAGCCGCTCCTGCGGCTCCTCCGCCTGCTTGCGCTTGGCGGCCTGCTGGTCGGACTGCCGCTTACGCAGCAGCGTCGCCACCTGATCGGGCTCCAGCAGCCCCGGCAGACCGAGGAAGTCCTCCTCCTCGGCCGAGCCGATCTCCGCGCCCGTGCCGAACTCGCCGCCGTCGAACAGCACCCGGTCGAACGTGGCCGACGTCTCCATCGTCTCGAACGGGAGCTCGTCGCCGAGGACGTCGGGACTGTCCTTCTGCCGGTTGGCCTGCTCCAGCAGGCTGTCGTCGAGACCGTCCTCCGGAGGCTTCCTGTTGAGCACGTGGTCGCGCTCCACCTCCATCTCGTTGGCCAGCCCCATGAGGGTGGGCACCGAGGGGAGGAACACCGAGGCGGTCTCGCCACGCTTGCGGGCCCGCACGAAACGGCCCACGGCCTGGGCGAAGAAGAGCGGGGTGGAGATGGAGGTGGCGTAGACGCCCACGCACAGGCGCGGGATGTCGACGCCCTCGGACACCATGCGCACCGCGACCAGCCAGCGCTCCTCCGAGAGCCCGAACTGCTTGATCTTCTTGGACGCGCCGGGGTCGTCGGACAGGACCACGGTGGCGCCCTCGCCGGTGATGCTGCGCAGGTGGCGGGCATAGGCGCGGGCGGTCTCGTGGTCGGTGGCGATGACCAGGCCGGCCGCGTCGGGGACGCCGCGGCGCACCTCGGTGAGACGGCGGTCGGCGGCCTGCATGACCTGGCGGATCCAGTCGCCCTTGGGGTCGAGCGCGGCCCGCCACGCCTGCGAGAGCTGGTCCTTGGTCAGCGGCGTGCCCAGCGTCGCGGCGATCTCGTCGCCCGCGCGGGTGCGCCACTTCATCTCCCCGGAGTAGGCCAGGAAGATGACGGGACGCACGACGCCGTCGTCGAGAGCGGGGCCGTAGCCGTAGGAGTAGTCGGCGACGCTGCGCTTGAAGCCCTCAGCGTCCTCCTCGTAGCCGACGAACGGGATCGGGTTGTCGTCAGACCTGAACGGCGTCCCGGTGAGCTGGAGCCGCCGTGTGGCGGGCTCGAACGCCTCGCTCACGCCGTCGCCCCACGACTTGGCGTCGCCCGCGTGGTGGATCTCGTCGAAGATGACCAGGGTCCTGCGCGCCTCCGTGCGCGCCCTGTGCAGGGCCGGGTGCATGGCGACCTGCGCGTACGTCACCGCGACCCCGATGTAGTCGCTTGACGTCGTGCCCTGGCTGTTCTTGAACTCCGGGTCGATGCCGATGCCGACCTTCGCGGCGGCGTCGGCCCACTGGCGCTTGAGGTGCTCGGTGGGCGTGACGATGGTGATCGCCCTGATCACACCGTTGGCGATCAGCTCACTGGCGATGCGCAGGGCATAGGTCGTCTTGCCCGCGCCCGGGGTCGCCACGGTGAGGAAGTCACGCGGCTCACGCCTGAAGTAGAGGTCGAACGCGTCCTGCTGCCAGGCGCGGAGCTTGGGGGCGGTGCCCCACGCGGCGCGATCCGGATAGGACGGCGAAAGGTGGGACGCGGCGAACGTGCTCACCGCATCACCTCTGGGGTTCGTGTGCTTCGCTCTCTCACAGTGACCCAAGAGTAATCGGGCCTACCGACAAGACGTGCCGTGAGCCATGGATTCTGGTCAAGGTCTTCTCCACGTGCTATGCGGCTTATCGCACACTCGTCATCACCGCGTCGAGCTCCACCCTGCGGCTGTTCTCCTCAGGTTGGAGCAGCCCGACGAGCATGACGACCCGGCCGCCGCGCGTGAGCAGCATCACTCGCAGGAACGCGGGCCGGTTCGCCACATCCCGATATTCCGCCCTCAGCGCACGGGTGTGGCCCCCGGGTAGCGACTTGTCCTCCAGGATGGTCACGCGATCTCCCTGGAGCAGGAGCCGGGAGTACAGCTCCGCCGCCTCCGCCGTGGCCTTCTTGGCGTCCGCCACCGGCGCCTGCACCGGCCTGGCCATCATGAGCGCCCCGGCCCCGTTCCTGATGACCGAGGTGAACCCGGTCACCGGCGGCACCGGCGCCTGCCGCCAGCCCTGTGGCAACGACGCCGTCACCCCGGCGAACGCGTCGCTCAGCCGCCCCGTCTCCCGCGGTGGCTCCGTGAGCCGCGGCACCACCGCGATGCCCCCCGCCACCAGCCCGGTCACCGCCGCCAGGCCCACCAGCGCCGCCACCCAGAGCCGCCACGTCCGGCCCCGCCAGGTCCGGCCCCGCCCGCGCGGTTTCGGGTTCGCCGGAGAGCCGTGCAGCCGCGCCGACGGCGGCAGCGCGTCCCAGGAGGGCGGCTGCTCCCGCGTGCGCTCGGGGCCGCGCGCCGCGACCCTGCGGATCCGCGGATTCCACGGCGCCTCGGGCGCCGGATCCAGCGACTCGGGCGCACCCGACCGTCCCCGGTCGCGAGTGGAGGAACGTTCCCAGTCAAAATCGGTCGGACCATCCCAGAAACCACCCGAAGCGCCACTCGGATCAGAACCGGCCGAACGACCCCGATCAGAACCAGGCGGGCGACCCTGATCAGAGCCGGGCGGGCGACCCCGGTCAGAACCAGGCGGGCGGTCCGGGTACGGACCCGGCGGGCGGTCCGGGGGCGGACCCGGCGAGGGGTCCGGGGCGGAGCGAGGTGTGCGACTCCGGTCAGAGCCGGGTGTCCGGTCCGAGTAGGGGCCCGGGTAGGGGTCGCGGGTGGAGCGAGGGGGGCGGCCCGCGTCGGGATCGGGCGGGCGGTCGCGTACCGGCTCCAGAGGCCGGCTCGACGGACCCGCGCGCTCCTCGGCGGGACCGGTGTCCCGCGTCTGCCGGGCGGGGCCGCGGCGGTGCCGCGGGTCGGGCTGGGGTTGCTGCGGCGGCGGGTGCGGCGGCCAGACACGGTGATCGTCCTCCATGGCACCTCCTTGTCCGCTGTCCTATCACTCCTGGCCACGAGGGTCAGGCGAACCGTGATCGCCGTGACGGGAGTGACGGAATTCAGCGGGTGCGCCCGGCGAGCACGGTCGCGCCCAGCCCGATGACGGCCATGACGCAGGAGATGACGACGAATCCGGTGGCGATCTCCGCGGCGGCGTGGCCGATCACGTTGATCAGCGCCCCGCCGATCCCGATCGCCAGCGCGGAGCCGAGCATGTCCGTGACGGACAGCGCCGCCGAGTTGGCGCCCTGCTCGTTCAGCGGAGACTGCTTGAGCGCCGTGATGCTGACCGTGGTCATGCCGTAGCCCATCCCGTACCCGGCCAGGACCCACGCGGGCGCCGCGATCCACCCGCTCATCCCGGGCAGGACGGACAGCAGGGAGATCAGGATGGCGACCGTGACACATCCGGCGCCCAGCCGGATCCTCTTGTGCGCCTCCCCCGCCCGTCTGCTCTGCAGGTACGATCCGGCGGACCAGCCCAGGGCACCGGTCGTCAATGCGATGCCCGCGTCACGCGCGTCGAAGAACCGCACCTCCTGCAGCGCCAGGGGGATGAAGGAGTTGACCCCGAAGAACGCGGCCGAGAACAGCCCGCGCATCATCACGGTCGTCGGCAGCCCTCGCCCGAAGCGCAGCGCGCCGGGCGGCAGGAGCCGGTACAGGCCGGACACGAGCAACACCAGCCCCGCCACCGTCTCGACGGCTCCGGAGACGGCGTGCAGGTGCAGCCGGTCCACCCCGTGCAGCAACATCCCGGCCCCGCCCGCCGTGGCGGTGGCGGCCAGCGTCATCGCCACCGGCCTGGAACGGGGCCCGCTGCCCGGCGCGTGCTCGGCGCCCGATCCCATCCGCAGCGCGGGCACCAGCATCACCAGCGCGGGCACGACCAGCGGGATGATGCCGAAGAAGACGTACCGCCAGCCGAACTGCGTGCCCACGAAGCCGGCCACGGCCGGGCCGACCATCGCGGGCACCACCCAGGCGGCGGAGACGGCCGCGAACGCCTTGGGCCGCGCGTCCGCCGGATAGACGCGGGCGATCATCACATACAGCGCGACGATGGACGCTCCCGCGCCCAGCCCCTGTACGGCCCGCGCCAGCAGGAACAACAGCGGGGAGCCGGCCGCCCCGGCCAGCGCCATCCCGGCCACGAACAGCACCACCCCGGTCAGGAACGCCAGCGGGTAACCCCGCCGGTCCGACCAGAGCCCGGCCACGACGTTCGCGAACAGGCTGGCGATGAGGAAGGCGGAGAAGCTGAGCCCGTAGAGGTCGAGTGCGTCGAGCTCCTTGGCCACGTCGGGCATGACGACGCTGACGGACATCCCCTCGAAGGCGATCAGGGTGACCACCAGCAGGATGCCGACGGTGGCGGTGCGGTATTCGGGGCCGAGGATCCTGGAGGGTTGGTGGGGAGTGTCGAGTGCCTTCGGTGCTGTCACCGACACATCGTAATTTGCCGGAAAACTACACCGACGCTGGGTGTCGGTAGGCCGCCCACATCTGGTGCATCCGCGCCGCCTGCCCGGCGGTGAACTCCGACATGCACCGGTCCTTGCCGTAGTCCATGAAGTTGTGCACCGGATCCAGGCCCGGGCGCGTGCACGTGTCCTTCTCCTGCGAGCACGTGTCCGTCGGCTTGGACTCGGCCGGGGTGTCTTCGATGCCGTCGCCCGGCCGCTCGCAGCCGTTCTCGAAGGTGTGGAAGAGGCCGAGCCAGTGCCCGATCTCGTGGACGCCGGTGAAGCCGCGGTTGTAGTCGGACATCGCGCCGCCGGGCAGGCTGCGCCAGTCGATCACCACACCGTCCAGGCGGGGCGCCTGCTCATACCAGTAGGGGTAGCTGGCGAAGCCCAGCATGAGCTCGCTGAGCTGGGCGATGTAGAGGTTGAGCGTGCTGGAGCCGCCCCGGTGCAGCGTGTTCTTCATGGCCTGCTCGTGACCGATCGGGTCGGCGAACCAGGTGGGGCTCTGCCTGACCGTGATGCCGTCGAGCCTGAACCGCACGCCGGTGTCGACGCCGCCGTAGCCGCCCGCGTACGCGAAGTTGAGTACGTCGATCTGGGTCCTGACCGCCTCGTCGGAGACCTGCCGGACGCCTTTGGCGAGGACGTGCACGTGGGTGGGCACGGTGAACCCGGCGGGCGGCGTCACGCCGTCGAGGCGCCGGACGAGCTCCGCCATCACCTTCCCGACGTCCTCCGGCCGGGGCGAACGCGGGCCGGGCACCGGCACGACAGCCCCCGCGGCCCGCCCCCGCGTCCGCGCGGCGGCACCGGGCCCCTCCCCGGCGCGGTCCGGCATGGCGGGCCCCTTCATGGCGTGCCCGACCGGTCGCGCGGCGGGTCCGGCGCAGCCGGCCGCCGCCTGCGCGGCGTCGAGCCGGAGCGGCGGCGTGGCTGCGAGCAGGCATGCCAACGAGACGGCGGTCACGCGCCGGGCCATGCAATCCCCCCACTACGGTTTGAGCTGGTCAGGCTACTGACCGTAGCTTCACTCGAAGGGATTAGCCCTCAGCAACACTCACTGCTTCTTGTCGTCACCGTCGCCGCCGCCCTTGGGCAGGCCCTCGTAGATCTCCTTGCACTCCGGGCAGACCGGATATTTCTTGGGATCACGGCTGGGCACCCAGATTTTGCCGCACAGGGCCCTGATGGGCGTGCCCGTGACCATGCTCTCAGTGATCTTGTGCTTGTCCGCGTAGTGCGCGAACCGCTCATGATCGCCGTCGCCGTGCGACGTCTGCGGCGTGGTCTTCGGCGTGGTCTCCTGCTTGGGGAGGATCTTCGTGCTGCTCACCCCACCGATTTTAGGCCCGCCCACGGCCCACCTCCTCCATACCGCCCCCTGGAGGAGCCGCCGTACACGAGAAAAACCGCCGTACTACGAAGAAGCGCGGACAAGGGAGCACGAAAGAGAGCCGGACAGCGGAACGGCCCCCGCCGCATGGCGAGGGCCGTTCAGGATCGGGCGAGGGATCAGCCCATGTGCACCGGCACGCCCTCGGTCTTCCTGCCGGACTTGATGAACAACGTCAGAGCGGCGGTCAGCACCGCGATGCAGGTGCTGACGATGAAGGCCACGTGCATGCCGTCCATGAAGGAGTTGTGCACGGCGTCGATGAGCGGCTGCGGCGAGCCCGCCGGGGCGCTGCCGAACGCGGCCAGCTTCTCCAGCCCCTCGATCTGCGCCGGCGGGATCTGCTGGGCCGCCGGGCCGAGGTAGCCGGGCAGCTTGCTGGAGATCTCGGCGGCCATGACGGCGCCCAGGATCGCGGTGCCGAGCGCGCCGCCGACCTGCATGGCCGACTGCTGCAGACCACCCGCGACACCGCTCAGCTCCACCGGCGCGTTGCCCACGATGATCTCCGTGGCGCCCACGAACACCGGCGAGAGCCCGAAGGCCAGCAGCACGAACGGCAGGCCGCTCTCGAAGAACGAGGCGTCGATGCTGAGCTGCGACATGAGGAACATCGAAACCGCGGTGATCAGCAGACCGCCCGCCATCGTGATCTTCGGTCCGAGCTTGCCGATCGCCATGCCGGCCAGCGGCGAGGCGACGATCATGCCCGCGCTCATCGGCAGCATGCGCAGACCGGCCTCGAGCGGGGTGAGACCGTGCACGCCCTGGAAGAAGAAGCCCAGGAAGAACATCGCGCCGAACATCGCGAACGCGACCATCATCATCAGCACGGTGCCGATGGAGATCGAGACGTTCCTGAACAGCGACAGCGGGACCAGCGGCTGACTGGCCCTGCTCTGCCAGAAGATGAAGCCGCCGATCAGCACCACGAACGCGGCCACGAAGGTCAGCGTCGTGCTGTCACCCCAGCCCCACTCGGGCGCCTTGATGATCGTCCAGACGAGGGAGAACATCGCGCCGGACAGCAGCAACACGCCGAGCCAGTCGATCCGCGCCATCGTCTGCGCGCGGTTGTCCTTGATCAGGAAGATGCCCATGATCAGGGCGATGACGCCGACGGGCGCGTTGATGAAGAAGACCGACTCCCAGCTCACCTTCTCGACCAGCAGGCCGCCCACGATCGGGCCGGCGGCGCTCGACAGGCCGATGATCGCGCCCCAGGCCCCCATCGCCTGGTTCAGCTTCTCACCGGGGAAGGCGGCACGCAGCAGCGCCAGCGCGGCGGGCTGGAGCAGCGCACCGAACAGGCCCTGAAGCACGCGCAGACCGATCAGCGCACCCACCGGCGACAGGCCGGGAATGATGTCCGCCAGCTCGGCGCTCAGTCCGATGCCCACAGAAGAGACGGCGAAGCCGGCCACACCGATCAGAAAGACCCGCTTGTGCCCGAAAAGGTCACCCAGCTTGCCGGCGGTGATCAGGAACACCGCCAGCGCCAGCAGGTAGCCACTGGTCACCCACTGCAGGTCGGACAGCGAGGCTTTCAAATCGACCTGGATGACCGGGTTGGCGATGCCCACGACCGTGCCGTCAAGCATGACCATGATGACGCCGAGGCTGACCGCGAGCAGCACGAGCCACGGATTACCTGCGGTCCCCGTCTTCGCAGTCCCGGGCGATGACGGCAAGTCGACCGCCTTCGCGTGAGCCATGAAGTCCCCCTAATACAGCCCCACACCGGGGCATAGATCTCGTAAGCCTCAGGTAATCTATGTCAGTCGATGACATCTGACAAACGAGTTTTATTCGGCGGACTATGACTTATGGCACACTGTGACAGAAAGGTGTCGAGGGAGTGACGACAGTGGGTCTGCGAGAACGCAAGAAGGAGAAGACGCGCCTGGCGCTTCTCGACGCGGCGCTCGACCTTTTCCTCGAACAAGGATACGAGTCGACCACTGTAGAGCAGATCGCGGGGTCGGTCGAAGTCTCCCCCCGCACCTTCTTCCGCTACTTCACCGGCAAGGACCACCTGGTGTTGTGGTTCCACGCCCACGGCGAGGAGATCCTGCTGGAGACCCTGCGGGCCCGTCCGTCGGACGAGCCGCCGTTCACCTCGCTCATGCAGGCGCTGCGCGCCGTGCTGAGCGACATGGAGGGGTCAACGCCCGAGGTGTCGGCGAGATTCCTGAAATTGCGCCGCATTCTTGAGGACAACCCGCACCTGGTGGGCAAGTCGGTGGCCTGGGCGGCCGCGACGGAGCTCCGCCTGGCCGAGCTCATCGCCGCGCGCAGGGGTGTCGACCCCGACGAGGACCAGCTCTCCCACCTGATCGTCGCCTACGCCATGTCCACGCTCCGCGTCGGCTTCGAGTGCCCGCGCCGCGAGGGCACGGTGGAGGAGATCATGGGCCGGATGCGGAAGACCATCGAGCTGGCCGAGCGCTCGCTGCGCCCCGGCTGGGACCTCTGAGCCGGCGAGGGCTTCGGTCTGCCGCGAGCGTTTCAGTTCAGTGTGGGGTCGTCCGGGCAGGTCGCCACGAACGCCAGCTCGCCGGGCTGCCGCCGCAGCACGTGCCGCCAGAGGGAGCCGGGGTCGGCGTGGAAGGTGTCGTCGACCTCGGAGTCGACGACGTACCAGGCGCCCTCGGCGATCTCGCTCTCCAACTGTCCTGACGTCCACCCGGCATAGCCGGCGAAGATCCGCATCTGCGCGATCTCGCCCTGCAGGATCTCGGGCGGCGCGTCCAGATCGACCGTGCCGAGCCGCGAGACGGCCGGGGTGCCCGCGTGCAGCCTGCGCCAGCCGAGCGGCTCCTCGCCGCTCGGGACCGCCGCCAGCGCCAGCGCGCTGTCGGTCTGCACGGGCCCGCCCTCGAAGAGCACGGACGGACCTGTCACCAGGGGATCCCACACGGGCAGCACCTGAGTCACCGAGATGTCGCTCGGCCTGTTGAGCACCACGCCGAGGGTGCCGCCGTCGAGGTCGTGTTCGAGAATCAGCACGACGCTACGTCGAAAGTTGGGATCGTCGAGAAGCGGCGTCGCCACCAACAAACCGCCGACGTAGATCGCTTCCGCCATACATCCATCATGAAGGGTTCCGGGGGCTCCGCGCTCCCCCAGTGCACCGATGTTACTTTTCGTGCCCACTTGGGCACCTTATGTAGCAAAGATCACTCGGGGGGAGTACATGCGCATAGGAACCCGTCTCGCCTTGATCGCCTTGCCGGTCGGCGCGGCACTGCTCCTTCCCGGCACGGCGTGGGCCTGGCCCCGTCCGGACTCCGGCGACCCCTTCACGATGACGGTGGACGACGTCGGCTGCCGCTCCGGCCGGGTGGCCGTCACGCTGCACAACCAGACCCGCCAGCTCGTACGCTTCGACCTGCAGGCCGACGGCTCCAGCGTGGCCACGGGCTCCATCCCGGCCCGCAAGACGATCGTCCGGCACGTTCCCGTCAGCAAGGGCAGCCGGGCCGAGATCGAGGCGTACTCGGTCGTCGACGCCCAAGCCGACACCCTCATCGACTCCACCCACGCCGAGAACGACTGCCCCTGGGGCCGCAGCCACGGCCACCTTCCCCTCACCGGCCCGCCCGCCGACCTGATGGGCAAGCTGGCCACCGCCGGCGGTCTCGTCGTGATGGGCGGCATCTTCTGGTGGTACGGCTCGATCTGGCCCCGCTCGGCACCCTGACCCACCACACGAACGCCCTCGGCACCCTGACCCACCGTCCACCACACGAACGCCACAAGGCACGAGCCGTTCCGGCCCGCTATGACTCCTGTACGAACGCTCCGGCCCGCGCGGCGGCCAGCGTGCGCGCCACCGACCGCAACGCGGCCTCCTTCGTGACCGGCTCCCGCGTGACCATCAGCCGGTAGTACAGCGGAGCCGAGATCGCCCGGATCACCTCGGGCCCGTCCGTGCCTTCGGGCAACTCCCCCCGCCGCACCGCGAGGTCCACGACGCTGGCCCACTCCTCGATGCGGCGCCGGTAGAACGTCTGCAGCGCCTGAGCCGCCTGCTCGTCACTGGTGGCGGCGGCGATCACCGCCTGCAGGGTGGCCCCCAGCCGCCCGTCGTTCAGCGCGCCGTGGACCGACAGCGCGTTGGCCCGCAGGTCCCCCTCGATGCCGCCCGTGTCGGCGTGCGGCGACGACTGGTTGGCCAGCTCGGTCATCAGATCGGCCACCAGACCCGCCGTACTCCCCCAGCGCCGGTAGACCGTGGTCTTGCCGACGCCCGCCTTGGCCGCCACCTGATCCATGGCCAGCCCGTGGAACCCGCGCTCGACCAGCTCGTCCTGCGTGACTTCCAGCACGGCCGCGCGCACCCGTGCGGTCCGGCCACCCGGCCGCACGGTCCCCGCTAAACGGGCAGGTTGCTCCATTCATCCTCCTCATCACCCGGCTGCCACCGTCAGCCCTTAAGAGAACCATAGCCCCATTAAGCCACGCCCGGATCCCGCGACCGCAGCATGCTCGTGCTGATTTTCCCGCTGACGCACGCCTTCCGTGAACGCGCCGCCGCGTAGACATTTGTCCACGCGTAGCGTTCGGCAATACCGAACGAAGTTGCGCTAAAGTACCGGTGTGGGAGAGACGATTCAGTCGGTCGAACGGGCCGCCGCGATCCTGCGGCTGCTCGCCTCCGGCCCCCGCCAGCTCGGGGTGGCCGAGCTGGCCAGGGCGCTGAGCCTGCCCAAGGGCACGCTGCACGGCATCCTGCGCACGCTGGTCCACGTCGGTTTCGTCGAGCAGGACCCGGCCACGGGCAAGTACCGCCTCGGCGCCACGCTGCTCCATCTGGGCAGCAGCTACCTCGACGTCAACGAGCTGCGCACCCGCGCGATCAACTGGGCCGACGCCCTGGCCGGACGGAGCAGGGAGAGCGCCTGGATCGGCACGCCGCACGAAGGCCGGGTGCTGGTGATCCACCACGTGTTCCGGCCCGACGACAGCATGCAGACCCTCCAGGTCGGCACCTACCTGCCCACGCACGCCAGCGCGCTGGGCAAGGTGCTGCTCGCCCACGACCCCTTCGACGAGGCGCCCGCGCCCCCGCTGGAGTCCCACACCAAGCGCACGATCACCGGCCCCGCCGCCCTCGCGGCCGAGCTCGACCTGGTCAGGACGCGTGGCTGGGCGGCGGAGATGGAAGAGCTGACCGAGGGCGAGGTGGCCATCGCCGCGCCCATCAAGGACCAGCGCGGCATCGTGGTCGGGGCGATCGGCATCCGGGGCGCGGTCGAGCGGCTGACCTCGGACGGCGCGCTGCACATGGAGTTCGTCTCGTACGTGCGCGACGCCGCCCGCGCCATCACCCGGGACCTGGCCAGATGACTTGAACACCGCTCCGCCCACCGAATACCATTCGTTCGGCATTGTCGAACCAAAGTTTGCGAGGAACCAGTGCCTCGACCGCGCTACGTCGCAGCCATCGACCAGGGCACCACATCGAGCCGGTGCATCGTGTTCGACCAGGCCGGCCACCTCATCTCCGTCGCCCAGCGCGAGCACCGCCAGATCTTCCCCAAGCCGGGCTGGGTGGAGCACGACGCGGCGGAGATCTGGCAGGCCGTGCAGGGGGTGCTGGCCGAGGCCCTGAACGGCGTGGCCGACGGCGAGATCGCCGCACTGGGCATCACCAACCAGCGCGAGACCACCGTGCTCTGGGACCGGGCGACGGGCCGGCCGGTCGCGAACGCGATCGTCTGGCAGGACACCAGGACCGACGCGCTGACGCACGCGCTGGCCGAGCACGAGGAGCTGTTCAGGAAGAAGTCCGGACTGCCGCTGGCGACCTACTTCGCCGGCCCCAAGATCCGCTGGCTGCTGGACGAGATCCCCGGCCTGCGGGAGCGGGCCGAGCGCGGCGAGGTGCTGTTCGGCACCATGGACAGCTGGCTGCTGTGGAACCTCACCGGCCGCCACATCACCGACGTGACCAACGCCGGCCGCACCATGCTGATGAACATCCACACGCTGGCCTGGGACGACGAGCTGCTCGCCGCGATGGGCGTGCCGCGCGCGATGTTGCCGGAGATCCGCCCGTCCGCCGAGGTCTACGGGCACACGGCGGACGGCGTCCCGGTGGCCTCCGCGCTCGGCGACCAGCAGGCCGCGCTGTTCGGCCAGACGTGCTTCGCGCCCGGCGAGACCAAGAGCACCTACGGCTCCGGCAGTTTCCTGCTGATGAACACCGGCCAGGAGCCGGTCGTCTCCCGGCACGGCCTGCTCACCACGGTCGGCTACCAGATCGGCGACGGCCCGGCCACCTACGCGCTCGAAGGCGCGATCGCCGTCACCGGCTCCCTGGTGCAGTGGCTGCGCGACAACCTGGGCCTGATCTCCAGCGCCGCCGAGATCGAGACGCTGGCCAAGACGGTCGACGACAACGGCGGCTGCTACTTCGTGCCCGCGTTCTCCGGTCTGTTCGCGCCGCACTGGCGCTCGGACGCGCGCGGGGTGATCGCGGGACTGACCGGGTTCGTCAACAAGGGGCACATCGCGCGGGCCGTCCTGGAGGCCACGGCCTGGCAGACGCGCGAGGTCGTGGACGCGATGAACGCCGACTCGGGGCTCGACCTGACCACGCTGCGCGCCGACGGCGGCATGACGGCCGACAACCTGCTCATGCAGACCCTGGCCGACGTGCTGGCGGTGCCGGTGATCCGGCCGATGGTGGCCGAGACGACCGCGCTCGGCGCCGCGTACGCCGCCGGGCTCGCGACCGGCTACTGGCCCGATCTCGACAGCCTGAAGGCCAACTGGCACAAGGCCGCCGAATGGCGGCCCGCGATCGACGAGGCCGGCCGCGCCCGCGAATACCGCAACTGGAAGAAGGCCGTGGCCCGGACGTTGGACTGGGTCGAGCAGGGGGAGTAAGGGATGACGATCGCTATCGGGATCGACCGGGCGGAAATCCGCCATGAGCTGTCCAGCACCACCTACGACCTGCTCGTGATCGGCGGCGGCATCCTGGGCACGTCGGTGGCCTGGATGGCCGCGCAGGCCGGGTTGCGGGTGGCGATGGTCGACGCGGGCGACTTCGCCGGCGCCACCTCCAGCGCCTCCTCCAAGCTGGTCCACGGCGGGCTGCGCTACCTGCAGACCGGCAACGTCAGGCTGGTCGCGGAGAACCACCGCGAGCGCCGCGCCCTGGCCGGCGGCATCGCGCCGCACCTGGTCAAGCCGCTGACGTTCCTGGTGCCGATCTACAAGGGCGGGCCGCACGGCGCGGCCAAGCTGGGCGCCGGCGTGTTCCTGTACTCGGCGTTGTCGGTGTTCGGCGACGGCATGGGCAAGGTGATCACACCGCACCAGGCGCTCGCCAAGGTGCCCGCCCTGCGTACCGAGGGGCTGCGGGCCGCGGCCGTCTACGGCGACCACCAGATGAACGACAGCCGCGTCGCGGTCATGACCGTGCGCGCGGCCGTGGACGCGGGCGCGATCGTGCTCAACCACGCCGAGGTCGTCGGGCTGCGCAAGACGCGCGGCACGGTGACGGGCGCGGACCTGCGCGACCGGTTCGACGGCACGGAGTTCGGCGTGTCCGCCAGGCTCGTCCTGAACGCCACCGGCCCGTGGCTGGACCACCTGCGGCGGCTGGAGGACCCGGACGCCGCTCCCAGCATCAGGCTCTCCAAGGGCGCGCACCTCGTCCTGCGCCGCCACGAGCCGTGGAAGGCGGCGTTGACCACACCGATCGACAAGTTCCGGGTGTCGTTCGCCATCCCGTGGGAGGACCACCTGCTCCTCGGCACCACCGACGAGGCGTACGAGGGCGATCCGGCCGGGGTGCGCGCCACCGAGGCCGACATCACGCAGATCCTCGACGAGGCCGGGCACGCGGTCCGCGACTCCCAGGTCAGGCGCGAGGACATCACCTACGCCTTCGCCGGGCTGCGGGTGCTGCCGGGCGGTCCCGGCCAGGTGTCGTCGGCCAAGCGGGAGACGGTGCTGACCCGGGGCTCGGGCGGCATGTTGTCGGTGGCCGGGGGCAAGTGGACGACCTACCGGCACATCGGCAGGCACGTGTTCGACATGCTCGCCCACCTGCCGGGGCGGCCCCTGGGCGACGACCTGGCCGACATCCTGCCGGCCGTGCCGCTGCCCGGCCTGGCCAGCCCCGACGCGGTCGCCATGCGGCTGTGGACCGACCGGGACCCGGGCACGCGGATGGATCCCCTGATCGCCCGCCATCTGGCCACGCACTACGGCTCGATCGCGTTCGACGTGGCCCGGCTCATCCGCGAGGATCCCGCGCTCGGCGAGCGCATCCATCCGGACGGGCCGGACATCTGGGCGCAGGCGGTCTACGCCCGTGACCGCGAGTGGGCGGCCACCGTCGACGACGTCGTACGCCGGCGCACCACGCTCACGGTCCGCGGCCTCGACACCCCGGACGTCCGGACCCGGATCCAGGAGCTGCTCACCACCCCCTGAGGCATTTTCCGCCGC
The DNA here is from genome assembly GCF_053592075.1 of Nonomuraea sp. NPDC002799. Taxonomy (NCBI): domain Bacteria; kingdom Bacillati; phylum Actinomycetota; class Actinomycetes; order Streptosporangiales; family Streptosporangiaceae; genus Nonomuraea; species Nonomuraea sp. NPDC002799. The sequence goes on along the minus strand of NZ_JBSFVA010000029.1, from coordinate 17,232 downwards.
GACGGTAACCTGCCCCTTCACCAGGGCAGGAGGGTGGCATGCGCACTCCCATGAACGAAGCCCTGCTCAGGCACTTCCGGGACCTGCGGGACGGCAACCACGGCCAGGCCACCACGCGGGAGGACAAGGAACACCTGTTCGACACGGCGGTCCAGCTCCTGGACCCGGTGGCCCGCACGGCACTCGACGAGATGAACGCCGACCTGCTGCTTGGCACCGGCGAGGTGGTGGCGAGCGGGGTCACCAGGTCGAAGGAGGGCGGTCTCAACGCGATGTGGTCGCTGACCTGGCCGGAGCAGCAGGACTGCGGAGCCCAGCCGATCGCGATCGTCGCCCATTACGGCACCGACTTCCACCACCCGCACCTGCGGGGCAACACGGTCGGCGACTGGCCGCTCAACGTCTTCGACTCAGCCGACGCCGCCGGCCAGCTGAACACCCTGCGCGCCATCGCCGCAGGCGACGCCCACAACCTGGTCTTCCAGGAAAGCTACCGCCTGATCCCGGCAACGGCCCACAGCGACGACCCGCACGGCAAGCGGACCCCGTGAAAGAACGTTGTCCTCAAGCTTCGGTGAAGCCGCGCGCGCGGCCACCGGCCGCCTCGCGGACGGCGGCGGCGACGGCCCCCGCCACGTCGGGGTGGAAGACGCTCGGCACGATGTAGTTGGGGCCGAGCTCCTCCGGCGTCACCACGGCGGCCAGCGCGGCCGCGGCGGCCAGCAGCATGTCCTGCGTGACCCCGCCCGCCTGCGCGTCCAGCAGCCCGCGGAACACCCCGGGGAAGGCCAGCACGTTGTTGATCTGGTTGGGATAGTCGGAGCGGCCGGTGGCCACCACGGCGGCGTGCTCGCGCGCGTCGTCGGGCGACACCTCGGGCTCGGGGTTGGCCAGGGCGAACACCACCGCGTCGTCGGCCATCGTCGCGATGTCGTCACCCGTCAGGATGCCGGGCGCGGAGACCCCCACGAAGACGTCGGCGTCCTTGACGGCGCCCCGCAGGTCGCCCGCGTAGCCTTCGGCGTTGGTGTGGTCGGCGATCCAGCGCAGCGACTCGTCGAGATCGTCGCGTCCCTTGTGCACGGCGCCCAGGTAGTCGCAGACGATCACGTTGCGCGCGCCCGAGGCCATCAGCAGCCGCAACACGGCGTTGCCGGCCGCGCCCGCGCCCGCCATGGCGATCTTGACGTTTCCGATGTTCTTGTTCACGACCCGCAGCGCGTTGGTGAGCGCCGCCAGCACGCAGATCGCCGTGCCGTGCTGGTCGTCGTGGAAGACGGGGATGTCGAGCAGCTCGCGCAGCCGGCGCTCCACCTCGAAGCAGCGCGGCGCCCCGATGTCCTCCAGGTTGATGCCGCCGAAGCCCGGGGCGATGATCTGCACCGTACGGACGATCTCGTCGACGTCCTGCGTGTCCAGGCAGATCGGCCAGGCGTCGATGCCCGCGAAGCGTTTGAACAGCGCCGCCTTGCCCTCCATGACGGGCAGCGCCGCCTCGGGCCCGATGTTGCCCAGCCCCAGCACGGCGGAGCCGTCGGTGACCACGGCCACCGTGTTGCGCTTGATGGTCAGGCGCCGCGCGTCCTCCTTGTTGCGCGCGATGGCCATCGACACCCGCGCCACGCCCGGGGTGTAGGCCATGGAGAGCTCGTCGCGGTTGCGCAGCGGCACCTTCGACACCATCTCGATCTTGCCACCGAGGTGCATCAGGAACGTGCGGTCGGACACCTTGTGGATGACGACGCCCTCGACGGCCTCAAGCTGGTCGACGATCGCCTGGGCGTGGTCGGTGTCCCTGGCCGCGCACGTGACGTCGATGCGGAGCTTCTCGTGGCCCGCGTTGGTGACGTCAAGGGCGGTCACCACGCCCCCGGCCGACTCTACGGCGTGGGTGAGCTGGCTGACGGCCTTGCCGCCTGCGGGCACCTCAAGGCGCACGGTGATGGAGTACGACACACTCGGGACGGTCGCCACGTCAATCGCTCCTTCGGGACTGACCAAGAATGTCTCCCATGTTAGGGGGAGTTAGGTCAAGCCAGCGCCTCGGCCGCCGTGACGATCAGGTCGACGCACGTCGGAACGGGGATCGTGGTGCTGTCGGCGACGAGATGATATCGGCGGGGGTCCGCTGGATCGGCCCGGTAGAAGCTCTTCCAGTAGGCGTCCCTGGCCCGGTCGTTGTCCTCGATGATCCGGCGCGCCTCGCGCTCGCTCAGCTCGCCGAGCGTGGCCGTCTGCCGGATCCGCCGCTCGACCGGCGCGTCCAGCCGGACGTGCAGCGCGCCCGGCTGGTCGGCCAGCACCACCGCCCCCGCCCGGCCCAGGAAGACGCCGCCCTGGTCGCGGGCCATCTCCTTCAGCATGCGCTCGGTACGGCGGACGAACTCCTCGGGCGGGAGCGGCATCCAGCCCGGAACGTACATGTCCACGCCGCCGAAGGTGACCGTGGGCAGCCGCATCGCTCCGGAGAGCAGCCGGCCCAGGCCGTGCTCGGCGCGGTCGTCGTGGGCCAGCGCCTCCTCCAGCGTGCAGCCCAGCTCCTGGGCGACGGCACTGGGGATGGCACGGTCGACGAAGGGCACGCCGAGGCGCTCGGCCACGGCCGGGCCGATCTGGCCGCCGGCCGTGCCGTATGTCGCCGAGATGGTGACGACCCGCATAACCCCAGGTTAGAACAGGGCGCTCGCCAAAGCCCTACGTGCTCGCACCAAAGATGGGTCGTCGCCGGGCAAGGTCTCGAACAAGCCCAGAAGATGTTTCCTGGCCTTGTCGCGATCGTCGCCGGAGGTGCGCTTGATCACACCGATGACGCGGTCGAACGCCTCGTCCACCGAGCCCGACAACATCTCCAGGTCGGCCGCGAGCAACTCCGCGTCGATGTCGGCCGGGTCCTGCAGCCGCCGCTGCACGTCGGCGGGGTCGGCCGCCTCGGCACGCTGGATCAGGCCGACGCCCGCGAGGCCCATCCTGGCGTCCTCGTTGCCCGGCGCACGGGTCAGCAGCCGCTGGTAGGCCGCCGCCGCCGCGTCGAGGTCGCCCTGCTCGACGGCCTCCTCGGCCGCCACCAGGTCGGGGTCGGCGGGCGGCCCGGCCGGGGCCTCCTGCTCGCCGTCCTCCGCCGCCGGGGGCCTGGCGTCCGGGTTGGCCTGGTAGAACTGCTCGACGGCGCCCATCAGCTCGTCGAGCCAGCGGCGCACCTCCTGCTCGGGCAGCACCTGCTGGAAACCGGTCACGGCCTGGCCCTGGAAGATGGCCAGCACGGTCGGCACGGCCTGCACCCGCAGCGCCTGGGCGATCTGGGGGTTGGCGTCGACGTCGACCCTGGCCAGAACGGCCCGGCCGCCGAGGTCGCCGACCACCTTTTCGAGCACCGGGCTGAGCTGGGCGCTGCCGGGCGCCCGGGGTGACCAGAGGTCGAGGATCACGGGGACGCTCATCGAGCGGTCGATGACGTCGGTCGTGAACGTCTCCTCACCGACATCGACGATCGAGTCGGACGCGGCCGCCTGGGGACCCGCCGTCTCCCGCCGGGCCTGCGCCTCAAGTGCCTGCTTGCGCGCGCCCAGGTCGACCGCTCCGTAGAGTGACCCGGGCCTAGAGAAGTCCGCCATGCTCTTCATCTTGCCGCATCGGCGGGCCGGCGAAGTCACCAGCCGCCACCCGCAGCGTGCGCAGCTGGTCGAACATCCCCTGGAGTTCGTCCTCGGCGTACATCGTCAGCCCGAACTCGGCCGCCATGAGGTCGCCGGTGGCCCGCCCCACGACCTCCCTTCCGGCGTCGGTGATCTGGGCGAGCACGCCGCGGCCGTCGCGCGGGTTGGGCAGCCGGCAGACGAACCCGGATTTCTCCAGCCTGTCCACGGTGTTCGTGACGCTGGTGGGATGGACCATGAGCCGTTCGCCGATCTTCGACAGGGGAAGCGCGCCCGTCTTGCTGAAGGTGAGCAGGACCAGCGCCTCGTATCTGGCGAAGGTCAAGCCGTACGGCTTCAGGAGCGAGTCGAGCTGCGACAGCAGGATCTGGTGCGCTCTCATGATCGACGTGACGGCGGCCATGGCGGCGGAGGGCCCGAAGTGCGCGCGCCAGGTCTCCGCGGCGCGGTCGATGGGATCGAACGGCAGGTTGAGGGGCTTCGGCTGCGACACAGCGCTACGGTAGCGCGCCGGTCGTCCCGGTTCGTCTGATTACTCTCAGCGACAGGCTTCTCCGCTTGACCAAGAATACGGACATCAATCATCACGCTCAGTTATGGTTCTCCTACGTATGGTGACGCGGATGCCAAGTCCATCAGCCGTGGGGACGGGCTGGACTGATCGTTTCCGCCTCGCCAAGGGGCACGGGGGGTGCTTGATGAACGTCAACTGGAACAAGGGTGCGTGAGCACGCGGGCGTTTCACGAGAAGAGCTGAAGCAGAGCGCGGCCGTCACGGTCGCGGTGCTGCTCGCTCTGGGCCTGATCGCTGCGTGGAACGTCCTGATTCCTGGCGTGGACGCGTGGGAGAACATCCTGGCCGCGGTCATCGGGTCGCTGCGGCTGACCGGGCCCGTGGCCGCCGCTTTCGCGGCCTGGGTGGCCCTGCGCAAGCGCCGGGCGCTGCGCGGGCGCTCGCTCACGACCTGGCGGGCGCTCAAGGCGCCGCTGGCGATCGTGGTGGTGGTGCTGGGGTCGTTCGGGGCGACGGTGCTGGTGCTGGCGGTCAAGACCGTGCTCACCGACCAGGCGGGCCGGCTGAGCCTGTCAGGGCTGGGCATGGGCATGGCGGGGCTGGCCCTGTACTCGGTGATCGGGTGGGTGGCCGGCTGGGTGCTGCCCAGGGCGTACACGCCGCCGCTGGCCGGGCTGGCCTGCTACGGGGCGTTCTCGTGGCTGGCCGACGACCGGGGCTGGGCGGACAAGCTGGCGCCCGGCACCGGGGAGCCGTACGACCTGTTCCAGGGGTTGAGCGGAGCGCCGTTCTTCGACCAGACGATCTGGCTGCTGGGCATCACCGCGGCCCTGCTGCTCGGCTGGGCGGCGCTGGTCACCAGGCAGGCTCTGGTGCTGGGGTGCGCGCTGCTGGCGGTGCTGACCGCGGGCATGGGCGTGTCGCGGGTGCTGGCGCAGCCGAAGCCGGCCGCGGCGGAGGACATCGCGTACGCCTGCCAGGAGTGGCCGATCACGGTGTGCGTGCATCCCGGCATGCGGGCGGGGCTCACCGAGCTCGGAGCGGTGTTCACCCAGACCGCCTCCCGGCTGGCGGGCACGCCGGCGGCGTTCACGCGAGTGGAGCAGCGGCCGCTGGGCGAGGAGCTGAAGCCGTCCAGCGGGCTGGCCCCGATCCACGTGCCCGACCTCTCCGCCGGGTTCGCGGAGGAGGCCGCCTACGACTACATCGAGTCGCTGGCCACCCGCTGCGCCGACCCGGTCGCGGAAGGCTACCGGTCGCTGGTGATGGCCTGGCTGCGCGCCGAGCCGCTGCCGCAGGGGCCGACACCGGAGCACCAGTACGCGACGGCGTGGTTCTCGTGGCTGAGCGAGCACCAGCGCAGGGAGTGGCTGCGCATGTTCTACAGCGACTTCCAGCGGTGCCGGCTGCTGAGCACCCATTTCGGCGGCGGGCCCGCGCCCGCCCAGGTGGCCCCGTCCGTACGGCCGACGCCGTCGTCGTCCAACGCCGTCTACCCGGTCTACCCCCAATCCAGCGGCACGCCGGCGCAGAACCCGGCGCCGGGCACGCCCTCGGCCGGCATCACGTCCGACACGCCCGCGATGGGCTGGGTGCCCGACGCGCCCGTCGTCGGCTGGCCCCCGGACACGCCGGCCGCCGCCTGGGCGCCGGACGCGTCCACGGTGGGCTGGTCGGATCCGTACGTGGCCAGGCAGGGCGCCCCGGGCGCGCCGTCCCTCGGCGCGGGCGACGAGGCGGCCCCGGCGAGGGCGCCGCAGGCCGCCTCGGAGGCGGCGTTCACGTCGTACGCGCCGGACGACTCGGGCACAGGTCATGCCCGGATGGCCACCCAGGGAGCGAACATGTCACCAAACGGCTGGCAATGATGATCGACATACGGGTAGTCATGCACGCATGACGACTTCCCGAACGACGGCGCCTGAGGTGACCACCGGGCGACGCCGCAGGTGGCGATATCTGACCGGCTTCCTGGTCCTGGCGGTCCTGCTCGTGGTGGGCGGCCGCCTGGCCTGGACCTGGCTCAACCCGCTCGGCGAGCAGAGCATCGACCGCAGCCAGCCGGTGCTCCTGGAGTCCATCAAGGACATGAGCCGGTTCGAGGCCGCGACCGGGACCTTCCAGGTGGTCGTGGACCTGGAGAAGGACGCCAACTTCCTGCCCGACCCGATCAAGGGCACCAGGACGCTGTTCGTCGGCGCGGGCGGCGTGGACGCCTACGTGGACCTCTCCGCCCTGGCCAAGGACGCGGTGACGGTCTCGCAGGACCGCAAGGAGGCGACCGTGCGCCTGCCGCGCGCCCAGCTGGAGAAGCCGAACCTGGACAACAGCCGCTCCTACGTGTTCGCCCAGCAGCGCGGCCTGTTCGACCGGGTCTCGGACTTCCTGTCCGGCTCGCCGGGCGACCAGCGGGAGCTCTACCTGCTGGCCGAGAAGAAGATCACCGAGGCGGCCGTCGCGAGCGACCTGCGCGCCCGGGCCGACACCAACACCAAGGCGATGCTGACCGGCATGCTCAAGTCGCTCGGCTTCACGAAGGTCACGGTCAAGTACACCGACGAGCCCTAGCTCACGGGTGCCTTAGTCGTCCTGTGCGTCCGCCTAAGTACCTCCCTAGCTGCCTTACCTCCAGAGATAGGGCATACGCCCGATGTGGCGTGGCGGGCCTTAGGCGGAGTCTTAAGAGTGCAGGAACAAGGACACCCCAGCACAGGAGCACACGGATGAACGCCGAACTCGAATACACCGTCATGCAGCACCACGCCTCGGAGCTGCGCCGGGCCGCCGCCCTGCAGCGGCGGGTACGCCAGGCGCTGAAGGAGCAGCCGGCCGAGCTCCGGAACCGCTCGATCTTCGCCAAGCTCCTCTCCTCGTGACCGCCCACAAGCAGCCCGGCCGCAACCTCCCTCGCGGCCGGGCTGAGATGCCCCCTTAGGGGGGCCCACGCCGGGACCGCATTCCTGGTCGGTCCCGAGCGTCACGGAGCCCCGGTCCATTTCTGGTTGGACCGGGGCATCGTGCTGTTCAGGCCGCGACCGTGACGACCACCTTGCCGCGCGCCTGGCCCCGTTCCAGGTAGCGGATGGCCTCGGCGGTCTCGCTCAGCGGGTACGCGCGGTCGACGACCGGCACGAGCCTGCCCGCCGCGAGCAGCTCCGTCAGCACCCGCAGGTCCTTCTCGCGCGGCAGCGCGAACATCGGCCGCGGCTTCCGGCGGGTGAACGGTGCCAGCAGGGCCGCCCGGAGCGCGCGGTCCAGCCCCGACAACCACCGCCCGGGCTTCTCACCGCCGATGAGGACGGCCGTCCCGCGCGGGGTGAGGGCACGGCGCAGGCGCGACAGCGAGGGGTTGCCCCCGATGTCGAGGATCAGGTCGTAGCGATGGACGCCGTCGGCGAAGTCGGCGCGGGTGTAGTCGACGATCTCGTCGGCGCCGATCGACCGGACGAGGTCGGCCTTGGCCGTGCCGCACACACCCGTGACGTGCGCGCCGTACACCTTGGCCAGCTGCACCGCGAACGTCCCCACCCCGCCGCTCGCCCCGATGACCAGCACCTTCTGCCCCGGCCGCACCCGTTCGCCGCCCGCCAGCGCCTGGAGCGCGGTGGAGGCGGAGGTGGGGACCGCCGCGGCCTGCTCGAACGTGAGACCGTCCGGGATGAGGTCGGTCCGGTCGTGGCGGGCGCGGGCGTACTCGGCGAAGGCCCCGGCGCACCAGCCGTAGACCCGGTCGCCGGCCTTGAACCGGGTGACGTTGCGGCCGGTCGCCGTCACCACCCCGGCCACGTCCATGCCGAGCCGGCTCTTGGGAGCACGCAGGCCGGTGCCGAGACGCATCACGTAGGGGACGCCCATCATGACGTGCCAGACGCCCCGGTCCACCCCGGCCGCGTGGACGCGTAACAACACGTCGTCGTCTCCGGGCTCGGGTTGCTCGATCTCCGCGATTTTCAGGACATCGGGTGACCCGTACGCCTGCTGCACGATCGCTTTCATGATGCCTCCCCTTCGGGGTACTGGAACACGTCGTCGAGCGGGACCCGGAACACCCGGGCGATCTGGAACGCCATCTCCAGAGAGGGCGAGTAACGGCCCTGTTCGATGGCGATGACGGTCTGCCGGGTCACGCCGATGCGATCGGCCAGCTCGGCCTGGGTCATCTCACCGTGGGTGAAGCGCAGGGCCCGGATCGAGTTCGTGACGCTGGTGGGCTTCACCACGACGGCAGGCCGCGGCGGTAGGCGACGATCTTCAGGATCGACGACAGCAGTGACGACATCACGAACGACAGGTAGATCACGTTGGCGATCCAGAAGTGGTCGAGCTCGGCCATGGCCATGACGAGCGCCGCCACGCCGCCCGCCACGACGAACCACTGTCCGCCGTACTCGCCGAACCGGTAGATCTCCTTGTCACGCTGGTCCTTCTTGCCGATGTCGGCGGGGGCGGCCATCGAGACCGCGATGTGGGCCACGATGCCCGCGAGGATCGCGGCGCCGATCGTCCACAGCAGGGTCGCCGCGTACGGCGCCTCGGTGAGCGGCGAGCCGCCCGCCCGGCCGAGGATGAGCGCCACGTACGTCCCGTACCCGAGGACCGAGACCACCACGTAGATCCACGCGCGTTTCTCTTCGATTGTCATGCTCGAAATGTAAAACAACTCAGACACGATGTCTAGAATTTTTTACATCACAGTGGGCCATCTTCCGCGCACATTGTGCGAGTGGGCAGGTGGAGCCGATGATGGCGGTATGCGGAAGCGTTCACTGGTGTGGGGCGGCGTCGCGGTGGCGGCGACGGCAGGACTGGGCGTCTGGTTCGCCCGGGTCGGGCTGGAGTCCGCCGACAAGCTCGCCAGCGTGGCCGGGGTGTTCGTCGCCCTGATCGGGCTGGGGATCACGGTGTACGGGCTGATCAGCACCCGGACCCCGTCGGAGCCTTCGGAGCCGGCTGAGCCTTCCGGGACGGCGGATCCTTCCGGGACGGCGGATCCTTCGGGGACGGCTGAGCCTTCGGGGCTATCGGCGCCGCCGGAGCCGCCGAGGCCGCCGGAGCGGGCCGGTCACCGGCCCGCCGTGTCGGCCTCCGGGCCCCGATCGGTCGCCGTCGGCGGCGACAACAACGGCGTCATCTCGACCGGCGACGGCACCAGGACCGTGTTCATGCGCGGCGAAGCCTCCGGCCAGGGCCGCGTCCACCAGGCCGGCCGCGACCAGACGCCGGACGAGCGGTGAGCGCGGCCGGGGCACCCGGCAAAACGAGCACCGCCCCCCTTTCCTGGGCACCCGGCGAGGCGGGCGTCGCCACCCTGCCGGACACGGTCAGGGCACGCGGATGAGCAGGGCGTCGCCCTGGCCGCCGCCGCCGCACAGCGCCGCCGCCCCGAGGCCGCCACCCCTGCGCTTCAGCTCGTACGCCAGCGTCAGCACGATCCGAGCCCCCGAGGCCCCGATCGGATGCCCCAGCGCGATGCCGCCGCCGTTGACGTTGACCTTGTCCAGCGGGATGCCCAGCTCCTTCACCGACTGCAGCACCACGCTGGCGAACGCCTCGTTGATCTCGACCAGGTCCAGGTCGCCGGCCGTCACGCCCTGCTTCGCCATCGCCTGCTTGATCGCGTTGGCCGGCTGCGACTGCAGTGACGCGTCCGGGCCGGCCACGTTGCCGTGCCGGCCGATCTCCGCCAGCCACTCCAGGCCGAGCTCCTCCGCCTTGGCCTTCGACATGACCACGACGGCGCAGGCCCCGTCGGAGATCTGCGAGGCCGAGCCCGCCGTGATCGTCCCGTCGGCGGCGAAGGCCGGGCGCAGCCTGGCGAGCGTCTCCACGGTCGTGTCACCGCGCACGCCCTCGTCCTCCTTGACCACCACCGGCTCCCCGCGCCGTTGCGGGATCTCGACCGGGACGATCTCGTCCTCGAACGCGCCGTTCTTGGCGGCGGCCGCGGCGAGCTGGTGGGAGCGGGCCGACACGGCGTCCTGCTCCTCGCGGCCGATCCCGAGCCTGGCATTGTAGCGCTCGGTCGACTCGCCCATCGCGCACTGGTCGAACGCGCAGAACAGGCCGTCGTGGGCCATCGAGTCGACCACGTCGGCGCCGCCGTACTTGACGCCCTTGCGCAGGCCGGGCAGCAGGTGGGGGGCGTTGGTCATGGACTCCATGCCGCCGGCCACCACGATGTCGAACTCCCCCGCCCGGATGAGCTGGTCGGCCAGCGCGATGGCGTCGAGGCCGGACAGGCAGACCTTGTTGATGGTGATGGAGGGGACGGTCATCGGGATGCCGGCCTTGACCGCGGCCTGGCGGGAGGGGATCTGTCCCGCGCCCGCCTGGAGGACCTGGCCCATGATGACGTACTCGACGGCTTCGGGGGCGACGCCCGCCCGCGCGAGTGCGGCCTTGATCGCGATGCCGCCGAGATCGACGGCCGCCTGGCCCGACAGCGCGCCGAGGAGCTTGCCGATGGGGGTGCGAGCTCCGGCGACGATGACGGAACTGGACATGGCAACGGCCTCCTGTGCTCACAACGGGGGTTCTTTGACACCATACCCACGGGTAGGTGGATGATCGCTATGGAGGTAGGCCACACATGTTCATGCGGATCGACCACATCGGCATCGCTTGCCGGGATCTGGAGGAGAAGATCGCCTTCTTCTCCGAGACGTTCGAGCTCACCGTCGTGGCTCGCGAAGTCAACGAGGCGCAGGGGGTGAAGGAGGCCATGCTGCACATCGCGGACGGCGACGGCGGAGGCTCCTACATCCAGCTCCTGGAGCCCCTCACCGAGGACTCACCTGTCGGTAAGTTCCTTGCGAAACGGGGCGAGGGCGTCCATCATGTGGCGTTCGGTGTTCACAACGTCACTGAAACCATGGCTAAGATCAACGAAAAGGGTGTGAGGCTGCTTGACGAGAGCCCCCGACATGGGTCGATGGGCTCGCAGATCGCCTTCCTGCATCCGAAGGACGTAGGAGGAATGCTGACCGAATTGGTGCAAGCGGCCGGGCCCGAAGAAACCGCTAAAAACGTTCATATGTAACTAGTCACGCAGAAAGTTGGACGGGGCTTCGCAGGTGGCAGCAGCGGAGTACGCTTGCCTTCCACCGGACACGGGGTCTGCCGCGAGGCCAGGCCCCCGGTACGGATGCCCCGAACCCCCCGTCCGGCCCGTGTAGCCGTCTCGACAACCCAGGATCGAGCCTCCATGCAGTCCGACATCGACGCCCAACTCAACAACTTCTTCGAGGACGCCCCAGCCCGTGAGTTCGACGTGGTGCTCCGTGGTTATGACCGGCATCAGGTCCACGATCACCTGAAGCAGCTTGACGGGGAGCTACGTCAGGCTCGTGAGCAGGCTTCCGGCCTGCAGCGCGATCTGTCCGACTCTCAGCGCCAGCTTCAGGAGCAGGAGCGCCCCACCTACTCCGGCCTGGGCGCCCGCATCGAGCAGTTGCTCCGCCTGGCTGAAGAGCAGGCCACCGAGCTCGTCCAGGCCGCCAGGTCCGAGGCCAACGAGATCAAGGCCGCCGCCAAGGTCGATGCCGCCGATCTGCGTGCCGCCGCCGAGTCCGAGGCGGCCGAGAAGCGCGCCATGGCGACGCGCGAGAGCGACGAGATGCGCACCACCGCCGAGCGGGACGCCGAGGAGATCCGCTCGACGGCCCGCCGCGAGTCCGACGAGCTGACCAACACCACCGAGCGTGAGGCCGCCAAGCTGCGCGCCACCGCCGACCACGAGGTCGCGGAGAAGCGGGCCGACGCCGAGCGCGAGATCGCCAAGCTCCGCACGACGACCGAGCGCGAGGTCGCCCAGTTGCGGGCCTCGACCAAGCGTGAGCGCGACGAGGTGCTGACCACCGCGAAGCGGCAGGCCGACGAGATGCGCGCGCAGGCTCAGCGGGTGCTGGAGGAGTCGGAGGCCAAGCGGGCGCAGGACGAGGCGGAGTTCGAGATCCAGCTCGCGTCGCGCCGCGAGGAGGCGGAGCGCCAGGAGGCAGAGCGCCACGCCACCGCGCAGGCCGCCACCCAGAAGCTGGTCGCCGAAGCCGAGCAGCGCGCCGCCACGGCCGAGTCGAGGGCCACGAAGGCGACGCAGCAGGCCGATCAGACCCGCCGCGAGGCCGACCTGCACGCCAAGCAGCTCGTCGCCAACGCGCGTAAGAGCTCCGAGACGATCGTCGGCGAGGCCAAGTCCAGCGCCGATACGATCGTCACCGAGGCGAAGAACGAGGCCGAGCGCACCCGTTCGGCGATGCAGCGCCAGGTCGACGAGCTGACCCGCCAGCGGGACAGCATCACCAGCCACCTGGCCCAGCTCCGCCAGCTGCTCGGCGGCGCCGCGCTGCCGGGCCTGGAGCCGGAGCCCGCGGTCACGGCGGCCCCGCCGAAGCCCGCGATCGCCGCACCGGTGATGGACCACCCCGCACCCCCCACGACGCCGGCCCCGAAGATCGAGGCCAAGTCCGAGGACGACGCGGAGTGGTGGCAGGAGTAGGCACACGGGGGCGACTGCACGGGGGCTAGACAGTACGACTGGATGACGGCTGGAGAGGGCCTGGCGACCGGATGGTCGCTAGGCTCTCTCTTTGTGCCGGGCTCCCGCGAGCTCGCCAATGGTCTGTCGCCGATCCCCCCGGAGCGTTGCCTTGTCCGCAGATGTCGAGCCCGGACCGCAAGCGCCGCAGAACGAGCGGGAGGCAGCTCCTGACGAGCGGGAGGCGGCTGCTGAGCAGCACGAGTCAGCCCCTGAGCAGCGCGAGTCGGCTGCTGACGAGCGGGGGGCGGGCCAGGAGGCGAGCGCCCCCCAGGCCGTGACGACGGCGGCGCAGCCGTACGGGCTGCCGGGCAAGCCGCTCGCGCGCGGCCCGTTCCTGTTCGGGCTGGTCGGCGGGCTGGGGGTGCTGACGGCGATCGCGATCTCGCAGATGGTCGTCGCATCGATGAGCACGATCGTCCTGGTCGTGGTGGCGATGTTCCTGGCCGTGGGGCTCAACCCGGCGGTCGAGGCCCTGCAGCGCCGGGGCCTGGCCAGGCGCGGCGCCATCTCGATCGTGTTCGCCGGGGTCATCGTGGCGTTCGCGCTGTTCGGGCTGGCGATCGTGCCGCCGGTGAGCCAGCAGTTGTCGGAGTTCGTCGCGGCGGTGCCGGGTTACCTGAGCGAGCTGAGCAAGAATCCGACGTTGCGCCAGCTCGACGCCGACTACCAGATCACCACCCAGGTCACGTCGTTCGTGACGAACTCGCTCGGGCCCTCGCTGGCCAGCGGCATCATGGGCGCGGGGCTGGTGGTGCTGAACGGCCTCTTCACCACCGTGACGCTGCTGGTGCTCATGCTGTACTTCCTCGGCTCGCTGCACACGATCAAGGGGTACCTGCTCAGGCTGGTGCCGGCCTCCCGCAGGGAGCGGACGCGGTCGATCAGTGAGCAGATCCTGTCCGGCATCGGCGGTTATGTCGCGGGCAACGTGCTGATCTCGGTGATCGCGGGCGTGCTGACCTGGATCTTCCTGTCGATCGCCGGCGTCCGGTACGCGCTCGCGCTCGCCCTGGTGGTGGCGCTGACGGACCTGATCCCGCTGGTGGGCGCGACGATCGGCGCGGTGCTGGTGACCGGCGTGGCGCTGCTGCAGTCGGTGCCCGCCGGCATCGCCTGCGCGATCTTCTTCGTGGTCTACCAGCAGGTCGAGAACTACTTCGTCTATCCGAAGGTGATGAAACGCTCAGTGGACGTGACACCGGCGGTGACCGTGATCGCGGCCCTGTTCGGCGGCGCGCTGCTCGGCATCGTCGGCGCCCTGCTGGCCATCCCCGTGGCGGCGGCGATCTCCCTGATCATCCGCGAGGTCGTGCTGCCCCGCCAGGAACACGCCTGACGCGACGTCGTACCGCCCGGCCGAGAGCGCCTGACGCGAGGCCGTGCCGCCCCGCCAAGAGCGCGCGGCGCGAGGTCGTACCGCCTCGTCAGAAGCCGCGCCGGACGACCGGCGCGTTCACTCACTCGCGTGCGCCGCCGAGTGCGGTGGTGAGGAATTCGGTCACCGCCGCGTTGAACGCCTCCGGCTGCTCGACCGCGCTCAGATGGCCGGCCTTGGGGATGACCTCCAGCCGGCCCTCGGGCACGGCCCGCGCCATCGCCTCGGCGTCGGAGGGCGGCGACAGCTCGTCCTCCTCCCCCACCACGATCAGCAGCGGCACCTTCAGCGCCCCGAGCGTCTCGAACGAGTCGGGCCGCGCGGCCATGGCCCGTTGCGCCCAGGCGACGGCGCCGGGCGGCGCGGACTGCACCAGCCCCTTGACGCGCCCGAACACCATGGCCCGCCGCTCCTTGGTCGTCGGGCCGATGAGCGCCGGCAGCACCTCGCTGACCAGCACCTCGCTCCCGCCGGTCAGCACGGCCTGGGCGATGCGTTCCCGGTTGTCCTTCGCCGGGGGCGGGTCCGGGCTCGCCTTGGTGTCGGCCAGGATCGCGCCGAGCAGGCGGTCGGAATGCCGACGGCAGAAGGCCATGGTCACGTAGCCGCCCATCGAGAGCCCGCCGATCACCGCCCGGTCTATGCCCTCATCGTCGAGCAGCCTGGCGACGTCGTCGGCCATCAGGTCGAGGGACGGCTCGTCCTCGCCCAGCCGCGACCCACCGAAGCCACGCAGGTCAGGTGTGATGACCCGGCAGGCCTTGGCCAGCCCTTCCCGCTGCGCCAGCCACATCGCCGACGACAGGGGGAACGCGTGGAGCAACACCACCGGGAGCCCGGTCCCGGCCGATCGTGTGTAGAGCTGCACGGACACACGTTAGCCCGGTTCACCCCGACAATCACTAAGTGACGTATGCCGATATCCCGCCATAGCCCGGACCGCTTCTCCGCCGGCACCGGACACCGCGCCCGTGACGGCCGGGAGAACGTCTAGATGGCGGTGGCTCCGCCGTCGATGAACAGCACCTGCCCGGTCATGTACGCCGAGGCCGGGGCGGCCAGGAAGACGGCCGGCTGGGCCATCTCCGCCACGGTCCCCCACCGCCGCATGGGGACGGTGGCGACCGTGGCGGCCCCCGACGTCTCGTCGTCCCACAGGTTGCGGTTGAGGTCGGTGGCCGTCCAGCCGGGGCACAGGGCGTTGACCCGCACCCCGGCCTGCGCCCACTCCACGGCGAGCGTCTTGGTCAGCGCCACCAGCCCGGCCTTGGCGGCGGCGTACGGCGCCAGGAACGGCGCGCCGAGGGCCGCCACCGACGCCACGTTGATGACGGTGCCGCCGCCCCGGCCCAGCAGGTGCGGGGCGACGGCGTGGCAGACGGCCATGGCGGTGTCGAGGTTGAGCCGCATCAGCTTGTCCCACCCGGACAGCCGCAGGTCCTTGAACTCGACGAGGAAGTTGGACCCGCCCGCGTTGTTGACGACGATGTCGAGATGGCCGAGCCCGTCGATCGCCGCCGCCACGGCGCCCGCGGCGGCCGCGCGGTCGGTGAGGTCGGCGGGGATGACCACGGCCCGCCGGCCTAACGCCTCGACCTCCTTGCCCACCTCGGCGAGGAGGTCGGCCGACCGGGACACGAGCGCCACGTCGGCCCCCGCCTCCGCGTAAGCGAGCGCGATGGCCCGCCCGATCCCCTTCGACGCCCCGGTGACCAGGGCCTGCCTTCCCTTGAGATCGAACGCGCTCACGCCGCCTCCTCGTGTCGAAACCGAACAAGATTCTAGGGCTCAGGACCCCGGGAACGCCACCGGCGCGGGGCTGCGAAGAGCCCCGCGCCGGTCCCCGATCAGCATCGGGAGATCGTCAGCCGCCCAGTCCCCAGATGATGATGTCCAAGGCGTCACCCAGACCGCTCTTGTCTATCCAGCCGGTGACCCGGAAGCCGGTTTCGGCGACCGTGCCCGTCCTGGTGTTCTCCGGCTCGACCCGCTCGGGCCGGAAGATCTGCCGCTCACCCTGGCCGGACCCGCCCGACCGAGCCGCCGGAGGCGGACCGTCGGGGTACATCCTGCCGTCGCGGTAGACGGTGTAGGACTGGGTCGGCTGGGTGCTGCCGTCGTTGCGGTAGATCTGACTCGGCCGTGGCTGCATCGGCTGCCGGCTGTCCCGGGGCGGCGACTGCCGCTGGGTCGCCCGATGACTCGTCGGCCGCGACGTCGGACGCTGCCGTGCCCGCTGGACCCCGCTGGGGAGCCGGCCGGCCCGCCTGTTGCGCGTCCTGGCCGCCGCCGACGCGCGGCGCCGTGCCGCGGCGTCAGCCGCCTTCCGCTTCGCCTCTCTTCTCGCCGCCGCCGCGGCCCGCCGCTGCGCCCGCGCCGTCGCCGCCTTCCTGGCCCGCTCGGCCGCCTTCTTCTTGGCCTGCTCCTGCAGGCGCTTCCTGGCCGCGGCCGCGGCCTTCTTCTTCGCCGCCTCCAGGGCCTTCTTCTTGGCCGCAGCGGCGGCTCGCCTCCTGGCCTCGGCCAGCGCCCGGCGCCGCGCCGCCGCGAGAGCGGCCCGCCTGGCCGCCGCACGCGCCGCCGCGATGGCCGCGCGCCTGGCGGCCGCGATGGCCAGCCTCCTGGCGATGATCTGCGCCGCGATCCTGGCCGCGAAGATCGCGGCGAACCAGAACAACTGCCCGTCGGGGTCGCTCATGGTGACGGGGCTGTTGTTGGCGTAGGCGTAGGCGTTGAGCTGCTGCGGGTTCTGCTCCTCCATCACGGGGTCGACCGAGATGAAGCGGCCGTTCTTCGGGTCGTACTCGCGGGCGCCCAGGTGGACGAGCCCGGTCGTCGAGTCCTTGGTGCCGCCGACGAACCCGCGCTGCCCCGGCCACCACGATGGCGGTGCGCCACGGTCCTCGCCGAACGGGGTCTGCCTCCGGACGGCCAGCTCGCCGGTGCTCGCGTTCACCGCGGCCTGCGCGGTGCCCTGGTGGTCGTTGACCAGGAAGGAGACCTGGTTGTCCGGCGTGCGCACCGCGATCGGCTCGCCACCGATGGTGTAGTAGCGGGTCTGCTCGACCGCGTCCTTGGCGAAGTCGAAACGCAGCTCCATGTCGTCGATGTAGAGGGTGGAGTCGGTCGGCGTCTTGCGGATCAGCCGGTCGCCGTC
>NZ_JBSFVA010000028.1:0-139406 GCF_053592075.1 Nonomuraea sp. NPDC002799 | reverse complement strand
GGTCCTGAAGGCGGGCGCGGCGTATCTGCCGATCGATCCGGATCTGCCCCGGGAGCGGGTGGCGGCGATGCTGGCCAGTGCCTGCCCGGTGGCCGGGATCGAGGAACTGCCGGAGCTGGCCTCTTATCCCGCCACGGATCCGGGTGTGCGTCTGGATCCGGCGATGGCCGCCTACGTGATCTACACCTCCGGTCTGGCGGGTGTGCTGGTGTCGCATCGGTCGATCATGAATCGGGTCCGGTGGGGGCAGGCGTACTTCGGCATGACGCCGGAGGACCGGGTGTTGCTGGTGACGTCGTCGAGTGTCGACGTGTCGGTGCCGGAGCTGTTCGGCCCGTTGCAGGTCGGCGCGGCGATGGTGGTGGCGCGGCCGGTCGGGCGCCCGGATTGTCCGGCGCGGCCGGACGGGCACCCGGAGTATCTGGCGCGGCTGATCCAGCGGGAGCGGGTGACCCAGGCAGACTTCGTGCCGTCGTTGCTGGAGGCGTTCGTCGCCGAGCCGGCCGCGGCCGGGTGTGACAGCCTGCGCTGGATCGAGGTGGCCGGCGGGGTGTTCCCGGTGGAGCTGGCCGAGCGGGCGAGCCGGATCCTGCCCCACTGCGGCGTGCACAGCCTCTACGGGCCTGCGGAAGCCGCGGTCGAGGTCACCTCCCACGAATACCACCCGGGCTCGCACGCGATGCCGATCGGCACCCCGGTCTGGAACACCCGCGTCCACGTGCTGAACGCGGCCCTGCGGCCGGTGCCGCCCGGCGTCCCGGGCGAGCTGTACCTGGCCGGCGTGCAACTGGCGCGCGGCTACCTGGGACAGCCCGGCCTGACCGCGCACCGCTTCGTGGCCTGCCCGTACGGGCCGCCGGGCGAGCGCATGTACCGCACCGGCGACCAGGTCCGCTGGAACGACCAAGGCGAGATCGAGCACCTGGGCCGGGCCGCCGGCGAGCCCGACCGCGCCCACCTCGACCACAACCCGCCCGCCCCCCCGGCCCGGCCCGCGACGCGGAATCGCGGCACGCCCCCGCCCACGCCCCCGCCCGCGACGCGGAGTCGCGCCGCGTCCGGCTCCGAGCCGCACCACGTTCTGGAACCAGCAAGCCGCTGAATCACCCGCCGAAAGCCGAAAGGAACGAGACATGAGCACGAATCCGTTCGACGCCGAGAACGACGAGTTCTACGTGCTGGTGAACGCCGAGGAGCAGCACTCCCTGTGGCCGGCGTTCGCCGAGGTGCCGGCCGGCTGGACCGCCGTCTTCGGCCCCGACGAGCGCACCGCGGCCATCGGCTACGTCGAGGCCCACTGGACCGACATCCGGCCCAAGAGCCTGCGTGACGCCATGGCCGCGGACGTCTCCTGAGGACGGGGAGCGATGAAGACCACCACCACGACGACCACACTCGTCTGCCTGCCCTTCGCGGGCGCCGGCGCCTCGTTCTTCCACCCGTGGAGCGGCCTGGCCGGCGACGGGCTGAAGGTCGTGGCCCTCCAGCTCCCCGGCCGGGAGTGGCGGCTCGTGGACGAGCCGTACCAGGACGTGGCCGACGCCGTCGAAGGGCTCCTTCCCGACCTGCTCAAGGTGGCCGACGAGGCGGGCCGGGTGGCGTTGTTCGGGCACAGCCTGGGGGCCGTGCTGGCGTACGAGCTGGCACACCGGCTGGCCGGCCGCGCCGAGCTCGTCCGGCTCATCGTGAGCGGCTCGCCCGGACCGTGGGCGGGCCGTACGCGGCGGGCCACCGGGCTCGGCGACGACGACTTCCTGCTCCGCGTCGAGGAGTTCGCCGGTTACAGCCACGAGGCGCTGGCCAACCCCGAGATGCGCGAGCTGATCCTGCCGACCCTGCGCGCCGACGTCGAGATGCACGAGAACTACCGGCCCGGCTCGGACGAGCCGCTGGCGGTGCCGATCACGTCGCTGCGCGGCCGTACCGACGACCTCGTCACCACCGAGGAGGCCGGCGGCTGGAGCGCGGCGACGACCGGAGGGTTCACCCTCACCGAGGTCGAGGGCGGCCACATGTTCCTCGCCGAGAACACCGACGAGCTGCTGCGGCTCATCGAATCCACCGTCGACCACGACGAGCCGCTCAGACTCAGCCCGACCACCGTCAACCACGACTGACTGCGAGGAGAAGGACCATGCGTCTGGCGGCCAAGACAGCCATCATCACCGGCGCCGCACGCGGCATCGGGCGGTCGTGCGCGGTCGCCTTCGCCCGGGAAGGCGCCGACCTCGTCCTCCTGGACGTCGGCGAGAACCTGCCCGGGGTGCCCTACGCGCTGGGCTCCCCCAGCCAGCTCGCGCACACCGCCGACCTGTGCCGCGAGCACGGCGCCGCCGTGCTCGCCAGGCGGGCCGACGTGCGCGACCTCGCCGCGCTGCAAGACGTCGTCCAGGAGACGTACCAGCGCTTCGGCCGGATCGACGTGCTGGTGAACAACGCCGGCATCGCCGCGCCCTCCGGCAAGACGACGCACGAGATCACCGAGGACGAGTGGCAGCTCATGATCGACGTCGATCTGTCGGGCGCCTGGCGCACCACCAAGGCCGTCGGCAAGCTGATGACCGCGCAGCGCTCCGGCAGCATCGTCAACGTCGCCTCGACGGCCGGCCTCGTCGGCTACCGGTACTTCGCCGGCTACGTCGCGGCCAAGCACGGCGTCATCGGGCTCACCAAGGCCACCGCGCTCGACTACGCCCCGATGAAGGTCCGCGTCAACGCGCTCTGCCCCGGATCGGTCCGGGACGACCACGCGGTCGAGGGCCGGATGTTGTCGGAGATCGCCAGGTCGCTGGACGTGCCGGTGGCCGACCACGAGGAGACCTTCCTCCAGGCCCAGCCCATGAACGCCCTGATCGAGCCGGAAGACATCGCCGCGGCCGCCGTGTGGCTGGCCTCGGACGAGTCGAAGCAGGTCACCGGATCCATCCTCACCGTGGATGGCGGATTCACCGCACGCTGACGCGCAGGAGACCGTGATGCCAGCCCTTGAGCCGTACCTCCAGAAGGATTGTCATGCGATGCGCGTCAGGCTCCGTGACGCCGTCGACGCCGTTGACGCCGAGTTGATCGGGCGGCGCCTGGCCACGCTGGCCGGGGCCCGTCTGTGGGTGGAGCGCGCCGGCCACGCCGACGACCCGCTGTCCGTCCGCCGCCGCGAGAGCGAGCTGGCCAGGCCGGTGGACGCGGGCGACGGCGTGCGCGCGGTGCTGATCCAGTACGCCGGCGGCCTGGCCGACCTGGTCCTGGTGGCGCACCGGGCCACGCTGGGCCGCTCCTCCCTGCGCGCCCTGGCCCGCGCCGTCCTGCGCGCCGACACCCCGCACGCCCCGCCTCCGCCGGAGCACCGGCCGGCGGGCCGGTCGGCGGAGAGCCGGTCGGCGGGTCAGCCGGGAGACCGGTCGGAAGGCCGGTCGGGGGAGCGGGTGGATGTGCCGGTGGAGCCGGAGGCGACCGTTCCGTGGGGGCTAGGCGATCCCCGGCGCGGCGGCGACTTCGCCGAGTTGCGGCTGGCGCTGCCCGACGGAGTCGGCCGGCCCGGCGAGTGGCTGGCGGCGCTGGCGGTGGTCCTGTCGCGGTACGCCCCCGAGGAGCCGGTCACCGTCGCGGTCCTGGACCTCGACCGGCACGACCGCGTCACCTCGATCCCCGTGGAGCTCACCGCCGCCACCCGGCTCGGCGAGCTGGCCACCCGGCTCGCCGCCGACCTCGCGGCAGGAACCCCGGCGCCGTTCACGGCAGCCCAGGCACCCGCCGCCGGCCTCGCCTTCGACGCCGCCTTCTCCCACACCGCCTCCGACGACGGCGCCTTCGAGAACGGCGCCTTCGAGAACGGCGCCTTCGACAGCGGCGCCTTCGACAGCGGCGCCTTCGACCACGCCTTCGACCTCGGCGACGACAATGGGGAAGGGACCGAGGTCGAAGGCGTACCCATCCGGCGCCCGTCCTTCCCGCTCACGATCGTGCTGCACCGCGACGGCGAGGGCCGCCCGGAGCTGCGCTGCCTGCACCGCCTGCGCAGCGTCGGCCCCGAGATCGCCGCGCAGTTCGCCCGCCACCTCGTCCACGCGCGCCGCCAGGTCGCCGCGTCGCCCGCCCGGCCGGCCCGCGCCGCCGGCCTGCTGGACGCGGCCGAGCTGACCCGGGTGCGGGCCCTCGGCCTGCCGCCCCGGGAGCTGGACAGCCGCCCCCGCCGCATCGAGGACGTCTTCGCCGAGCGCGCCGCCGCGTGCCCGGACGCCGTCGCGCTGTCGGAGGACGACGTCCAGGTCACCTACCGCGAGCTCGACGAGCGCTCCGACCGGATGGCGCACGGCCTGCGGGCGCTGGGCGTGCGGGACGGCGACCTCGTCGGCATGTGCCTGGAACGCTCGGCCGAACTGATCGCGGTCATGCTGGGCATCCTCAAGGCCGGCGCGGTGTACGTGCCGATGGACCCGGCCTATCCGGCCGACCGGCTGACGTACACGGTCGAGGACTCCGGCATCCGCGCCCTGGTGACCACCCTGGCCGGGTTCCCCGCGCCGGACGGCCTGACGGCGCTCACCCCGGAGCGGCTGGCCGAGCTGGGGGACGGCCGCGCCGGCCCGCCGGAGAGCCAGGGGCGCCCCGGCGATCCCGCCTACGTCATCTACACCTCCGGCTCCACCGGCCGGCCCAAGGGGGTGCTCGTATCCCACGCCAACGTGATCAGCCTGCTGGACGCCACCCGTGAGGACTTCGTGCTCGGCCCCGCGGACGTGTGGACGTTCTTCCACTCCATCGCCTTCGACTTCTCCGTCTGGGAGGTCTGGGGCTGCCTGCTCACGGGCGGTCACCTCGTCGTGGTGCCGTACTGGGTGTCGCGGTCGCCGGAGCAGTTCCGCGCGCTGCTGAGCGCCAGGGGCGTCACCGTGCTCAACCAGACGCCGTCGGCGTTCATCCAGCTCGTGGCGGCCGACCTGGCGTGCGCCGACCCGCTGGCGCTCCGGCTGGTCATCTTCGGGGGCGAGTCCCTGGAGACGCCCGCGCTGCTGCCGTGGCTGGACCGGTATCCGGAGTCGCGCTGCCGGCTGGTCAACATGTACGGCATCACCGAGACCACCGTGCACGTCACCTCCGAGACCCTCGACCGGGGGATGGCGTTGTCGGCCTCCAGGTCGGTGGGCAAGCCGGTGCCGGGGTGGCACGCGTACGTGATGGACGCCTCGGGGCGGCCCGCGCCGCCCGGCGTGGCGGGCGAGATCTACGTCGGCGGCGCCGGCGTCGCGCTCGGCTACCTGGGGCGGCCCGCGCTGACCGCCGAGCGGTTCCCCGCCGACCCGTTCACCGGCGCACGGTTGTACCGCAGCGGCGACCGGGGCCGGTTGCGGCCGGACGGCAAGCTGGAGCACCTCGGCCGCATGGACAACCAGGTCAAGCTCAGGGGCTTCCGGATCGAGCTGGACGAGATCCGGCTGGTGCTGGTGGAGAGCCCGGGGGTGGCGGCCGCGGCCGTGGTGCTGCGGCAGGACGACGGCGACACCGCCACGGCCCGGCTCGACGCGTACGTCGTGATGCCGGACGGCACCCCGGACGAGCTGCGCCGGCACCTGGCCCGGATGTTGCCCGAGTACATGCTGCCCGCCACCGTCACGGTGCTGCCGTCGATGCCGCTGACCGCGAACGGGAAGGTGGACCTGGCCGCCCTGCCGGAGCCGGTCCTGTCGCCCGTCCGCCCGAGCGAGGAGGACGACGGCGACCCGGCGGGCGGCGACGAGATCACCGGGCACCTGCTCGACGTCTGGCGCGAGATCTTCGGGTTCCCGGTCCGGACGTCCGACGACTTCTTCCAGCTCGGCGGCAACTCGTTGTTCGCCATCCGGATGGCGGCCGCGCTGCGCGAGCGCGGCATGGCCGCCCTGCACCCCCGCACGCTCTATCTCAACCCGACCGTGCGGCAACTCGCGGACGCGCTCAGGTCTTGACACCCACATGCGCCTACGTATCCTTATACATATACGTATAACGAAGGAGGGGACCTCATGCCGAACAAGACGGTCTACGTCTCCGACGAGGACCTGCCGCTCTACCAGAGCGCCCAGGACCTGGCCGACGGAAACCTGTCGAAGGCGATCTCGGCGGCGCTCCGCAAGTACATCGAGGTGGAGGAGGGCCGGGAGGACGGCTACGAGGAAATCGCTTTCCGGGTCGGCCCCGGCACGGGCAGGCAGGTGCGCTTCTCGGGCATGCTGCTCGCCGAATGGGGCCGCAACGAGAGCGACGTCGTCGAGGTCTTCAGGGTCTACCGCTCCCGCAAGGACAAGTTCGTCGTGCACCGGGAGCGATCCAACGCCTGGCGGCACTCCGACGGCTCGTTCTGGGGCTGGCGCAGCCATCTCGGGCTGGGCGGCCAGACGTGGGGCGTGGTCAAGGGCGAGTCGAGCATGGACGTCGCCGACTCCCTGGAGGCGCTGCGCGACATCGTGCCCGCCGAGCTCTACGACATGCTCGCCGACGTCGGCGACCGGCCGGCCGTCGACCACCTGGACATCTAGCACGCCGTCGTCCTGTCGCCAGGACCTTCCCCACCCCATTCGATGGAGGCACCATGTACAGCACGTCGCCGCCGGCCATAGAACTGGCCGGTCTGCGAAAGGCGTTCGGCGAGCACGTCGTGCTCGACGGGATCGACCTGACCGTTCCGGCCGGCTCGGTGTTCGCCATGCTCGGACCGAACGGCGCCGGTAAGACCACCACCGTCAACATCATGTCCACCCTCGTCGCCGCCGACGCCGGCGAGGTCCGGATCGCGGGCCACGACGTCGTCCGCGAGGCGGACGCCGTGCGCGCCGCCATCGGCGTCACCGGCCAGTTCTCGGCCGTCGACCAGCTCATGACGGGCGAGGAGAACCTGCACCTCATGGCCCGCCTGTTCCACCTGCCCCGCCCCCGGGCTCAGGCCCGCGTCGCCGAGCTGCTGGAGCGGTTCGGCCTCCAGGACGCGGCCGGCAAGATCGCGGCCACGTACTCCGGCGGCATGCGGCGCCGGCTGGACCTGGCGATGACGCTGCTCGGCACCCCGAGCGTCATCTTCCTCGACGAGCCCACGACCGGCGTCGACCCGCGCGGCCGGCAGGCCATCTGGGACATCGTCAAGGGCCTCGTGGCCGACGGCGTCACCATCTTCCTCACCACGCAGTACCTGGAGGAGGCCGACAAGCTGGCCGACGTCGTCGCCGTCCTCGACGGCGGCAAGATCGTCGCCCTGGGCACGCCGGCCGAGCTCAAGCGGCGGGTCCCCGGCGGGGCCATCAAGCTGCAGCTCACCGACGCGGCCGCGCTCGACGCCGCCGCCCAGCTCTTCACCGAGGGTGTCCGCGACGACGAGGACTTCAGCCTGCGCCTGCCCAGCGACGGCGACATCCCGGCGCTGCGCGAGGTGCTCGACCTGGTCGAGCGGGCCGGCATCCAGGCCGAGACCATCTCGGTCACGACGCCGGACCTCGACGACGTCTTCTTCGCCCTCACCGGCCCCGCCGCACGAAAGGAATCCGTCCGATGAGCTCCGTCGCCCACGCGCTGGCCGACTCCTCGACCATGTTCCGGCGCAACCTGCTCCACATGCGCCGCAACCCGAGCGTGACCATCCTCATCATCGGCACGCCCATCGTCTTCCTGCTGCTGTTCGTCTACGTCTTCGGCGGCACCCTGGGCGCCGGTCTCGGCGTCGGCGGCGGCCGGGCCGACTACCTGGCCTACATCACGCCCGCCATCGTGCTCATGTCGGCGGCGGCCACCGCGCAGGGCATCGCCATCTCGGTGGCGGTCGACATGACCGAGGGCATCATCGCCCGGTTCCGCACGATGCCGATCTCCCGCGCGTCCGTCCTGGCCGGTCACGTGTACGGCGGAGTCGTGCAGGCCCTGCTGGCCATGGGCTCCGTCCTGGCCGTCGCGCTGCTGCTCGGCTACCGGCCCGCGGCCACCCCGCTGGAGTGGCTGGGCCTGCTCGGCGTGCTGGTCCTGACGGCGTTCGCGTTCGCCTGGTTGTCCGTGGCCATGGGCCTGGCGGCCAAGAGCGTCGAGTCGGCGAGCACCATGCCCATGCTCCTGATGTTGCTGCCCCTGCTGAGCAGCGGGTTCGTGCCGGTGAGCTCCCTGCCGGCCGGTCTGAGCTGGTTCGCCGAGTACCAGCCGTTCACCCCGATCATCGACGCGGCCCGTGGCCTGCTCGCCGGCAGCGTCGACAACACCGACGTCGCCGTCCTGACCGGGTGGTGCGTGGCGATCGCGTTCCTCGGTTACCTGTGGTCGCGCTCGCTCTACCGGCGCCGCGCGATGAGCTGAGAGCGGGCCTCACGTGCTGAGGCCCGCACTTCCTTCCCGAATCCACGAAAGGAGCCACGCCGTGCGAACCACGACAGTGATCGAGATGCGTTCGGTCGACAAATCGTACGGTCAGGTCAAGGCCGTTGATCGCCTGGACCTCACCGTGGAGGCCGGCCAGGTCGCCGGATTCCTCGGCCCGAACGGCGCTGGCAAGACCACCACGATCCGGATCCTGCTCGGCATGCTCAAGGCCGACAAGGGCGCCGTCCGGGTCCTCGGTGGAGATCCCTGGTCCGACGCGGTGCGCCTGCACCGCCGCATCGCCTACGTGCCCGGCGACGTCACCCTCTGGCCCACCCTCACCGGCGGCCAGGTCATCGACCTGCTCTCCCGGCTGCGCGGCAACAGCGACCGCGCCAGGAAGCAGCGGCTGCTGGAGCGCTTCGAGCTCGACCCGACGAAGAAGACGCGCACCTACTCCAAGGGCAACCGGCAGAAGGTCGCCCTGGTGGCGGCGCTGGCCTCCGACGCGGAGCTGCTGATCCTCGACGAGCCCACCTCGGGCCTCGACCCGCTCATGGAGGCCGTCTTCACCGAGTGCGTGCAGGAGGTCAAGCGGGAAGGCCGCTCGGTCCTGCTGTCCAGCCACATCCTGGCCGAGGTCGAGAAGCTCTGCGACACCGTCACCATCATCCGCAAGGGCCACACCGTGCAGTCGGGCACCCTGGCCGACCTGCGCCACCTGACCCGCTCCACGGTGATCGCGGTGACGGCGGCCGACGCGCGCTCGCTGGCCTCGGAGCCCGGCGTGGAAGAGCTCGTCGCCCAGGGCGGAAAGATCACTTTCAAGGTCGACAACGACCACCTCGACCAGGTCGTCCGCCGGCTGTCCGCCTTCGGCGTGCGCTCCCTGGTGTGCAACCCGCCCTCGCTGGAGGAGCTGTTCCTGCGCCAGTACGGCGAGCATCGCCCCGCCCTCGTCACGGCGGGCGCGCGATGAGCGCCGCGTTCGCCGCCACCGGCTTCCTCACCCGCTTCGCGCTGCGCCGCGACCGGCTGCGCCTGTCCGTCCTCACCGTGGTGCTGGCCGGGCTGATGGCGATCGCGGTCCCGGCGCTGGCCGTCGCCTACGCCGCCGAGGCGCAGCAGCAGGAGCGCGCCAAGCTCATGCGCACCCCGGTCGGCATCATCTTCGGCGGCCCCGGCTACGGGCTGAACGACTACACCACCGGCCCGATGGTGGTCAACGAGATGTTGCCGATCCTCGTCATCGCCCTGATCGTGATGAACATCCTCATCGTGATCCGGCACACCCGCACCGAGGAGGAGACCGGCCGCGCCGAGCTCCTCCGCGCGACCGCCGTCGGCCACCGCGCGCCGATCACCGCCGCGATGCTGACGTGCCTCACGGGCAACGTCGCGGTCGGCCTGCTCACCAGTCTCGTGCTGGCCGGCGGCAAACTGCCGCTCGCCGACTCGCTGGCCACCGGCATCGGGCTCAGCCTGACCGGGCTCTCGTTCGCGGCCATCGCGGCGGTCTTCGCCCAGGTGACCGCGCACGCGCGGACCGCGATCGGGATGTCCGTGCTGACCTTCGCCGGGCTGTACCTCCTGCGTGTCCTCGGCGACTTCGCCGCGCCGGGCGGCTCCGCCCTGTCCTGGTTCTCGCCGAGCGAATGGGTCTTCCAGACCAGGCCGTACGTCGATCTGCGCTGGTGGCCGCTGCTGCTGCACGTCGCCGTGGTCGCCGTGCTCGTCCCGGTGGCCTACGCCCTGGCGTCGCGGCGTGACGTCGGCGCCGGGCTGGTGGCCGCCCGCCGGGGCCCCGCCGAGGCGGGGCCGCGCCTGGCCGGCCCGCTCGCCCTGCAACTGCGGCTGCAGCGCGGGACGATCCTCATCTGGACGAGCGCCGCCACCGTGCTGGGCCTGTTCTACGGCACGCTCAGCACCCAGGTGGAGGGCGTCTTCCAGGCCAACCCCGACACCATCAGGATGTTCGGCGGCGACCTGTCCAGGATCGTCGACGGCTTCCTGGCGACGATGCTGGTCTACGTCTCCGTCCTGTCCTCGGTGGTGGCGATCATCATCGCGTCGCGGATCCGTGCCGAGGAGCGCGACGGGCGCGCGGAGCTGGTCCTGGCCACGCCGACCGGCCGGCTGCGGTGGATGGGCGCCGGCCTGGTGGTCGCCGCCGTGTCCGCCACGCTGACGCAACTCCTCGGCGCGCTGGGCCTCGGGCTGACCGCGTCGGCGGCGCTGGGGGATCCCGCTCTGCTGGGGACGCTCACCGCGGCGACGTTCAACTACCTGCCGATCCCGCTGGTGTTCGCCGCCCTGTCGGCGCTGCTGTTCGGCCTGCTGCCCAAGACGGCCATCGCGGTGCCGTGGGTGCTGCTGGCGCTGGGGCTCTTCGTCACGCTGCTCAGCGGGCTCGTCGAGCTGCCGGGATGGACGCGCCGGGTGTCCCTGTTCAACATCCCGGCCCTCGTCCCGCTGAACGCCGCCGAGCTCATGCCCGTCGCGGCCCTGACCGGGGCGGCGCTCGTCGCGGGCACGCTCGGGATGGTGCTCTTCCGGCGCCGCGACCTGTCCACCGTGGCGTAGCCATCCGTGGCCGAGGCGCCGCCCCGTGCCTCGGCCCGCCCTGCGGAAAGGGAGGGGCGACATGCAGCCGTACATCTCGGACGGCGATCGTGACACGACACTGCGGCGCGTGCAGGAGGCCTTCGCCACGGGGCACCTCAGCCCGGCGGAGATGGACACGCGGCTCGAACGCGCGCTGACCGCCACCACCCGCGGCGAGCTGGTGTCCGTGCTCGACGACCTGCCCGGCCCGTTCACGGACCGGCCCGTCCGGATCGAGTCCACCGGCGGCCGCATCAAGCGGCGCGGCAACTGGCGGGTGCCGCGCGTCCTGAGCGTCGGCTCCGTCTACGGGGGCGTGCACCTGGACCTGTCCCGTGCCGACATCCCGCACGCGACGATCGAGATCGACCTGTCCCTCATGTACGGCTCCGCGCGGATCGTGCTCCCGGCCGGCGCGACGGTCGACTACGACGGGGTGGCCACACCCTGGCGGAACACGGCCTACCGGGCGCCCAAGGCGGCCGGCGCCGGGCGCGTGCACGTGCGGATCACCGGCCGCCTCAGCTACGGCCGGTTGCGGATCCGGCACCGCCGCACCCGCTGAACCATCGCCGGGCTGCCGTAAGAAGGTTGAAAGCGCATCGCCTTTACCGGCAAGTCACTTGAAATCGGGATCTCACACACTGTGACCTACCTCCCGATGAAAGGACCGCCCCCCGATGACGATCACCCGGGCCCTCGCCGTTCTGGCCGTCGCCACCGCAGCCGTCGCCACCGTCGCACCCGCGGCCCAGGCCGCCACCCCTGTCGACACCACCACCGCTGCCGCCGGGTGGGGCCCGTACTACGCGCCCCACCACGGCGCCAAGGCCGTGGGCAAGTTGTCGGCCACCGGCGAGGACCACGCCGACCTGCCCACCGCCGACGTCGTGAAGATCTCCGGCAAGGTGTACGACCAGACGCGCAAGTCCGCCACCTGCGGCTGGGCCGTCTTCCGCATCACCTACCGCGACACCAAGAACAACCTGCCCTTCAAGCACCGCAGCGTGCGCGACTGCTCCTACCGCACCGCCAAGCGCTTCTCCTTCGAGTACCACGACGTCTACCAGGTGGAGCTCAAGGTCTGCAGCGAGGGCAAGGCGGCCAAGCCCTCGCTGAACTGCCTGTACGCGGGGACCTGGAAGGTCCTCTACCTGGCGAAGTGACCTACACCTCCTCGGCCACGCCCAGGTACATCACCCGCGAGTTCGCGGGGTTGAAGGCGATGGAGGTGACCCGGTCGTAGGGGTTGTGGTTGGCGGTGACCCGGTCGTGGCGGGCGTCGTAGCGGTAGACGTTCGTGCCGAGCCCCGACCACCCCGTGCCGAACACGAAGTAGAGCACGCCCGGGTCCGTCGGGTGGGCGGCGAGCAGCGGCCCGTTGGGCAGCGTGACCTCGCCGCCCTGGTCCACGACGGGCCTGAAGCGGCGGCCGCCGTCCAGTGAGCGGTAGATGTGCCGGCCGCCGGACGGCACGCCCGCGTCCAGCTCGGCCAGATTCAGGCCCATCACGTACACGATGTTCGGCGCGGCGGGGGAGACCGCGGCGCTGAACACGTTGATCTGGCCGCCGTCCTCGGTCAGCCCCGTGGACGTGCGCCACGTGCGCCCGCCGTCGTAGGTGACCCGGGCGCCGTGACCGGCCGCGCCCAGCACCACGTGGTCGAGGTTGTACGGATCGAACACCGCCGTGTAGACCATCAGCAGCTCGCTCTGCGGGAAGGCGGGCACCCCGATCGGCCGCCAGGTGCGCCCGCCGTCACCGGAGTCGAGCAGCCGCCCGTCGCCGTCGGCCACCCGCAGGTGGTCGCCGCGGAGCCGGTCCGTGCCGAGTCCCACCAGTTCGCCGGCCGGGGAGGTGAGGTCGGTGGTGCCGCCGGAGGTGGCCAGCGTGACGTGGCCGTCGCGGTCCCAGGCGTAGGCCCGGCCGCCGCGGGCCGCGGCCAGCAGGATGTTCGAGCCGTTCACCTTGGCCACGGGCGCCCAGGTGCAGCCCGAGTCCCGCGAGGTGGACAACACGTTGTTCGCCATGGACAACAGCTCGCCGGGCCGGTCGAGGGCGACGACGCCGTTGGTGTAGACGATCGGCTCCAGCACCTTGCTGGTCGGCGTGATCGTCTTGCCCTCGTTCCTGGTGAACGTCACCGACCCGTCGCCCGTGACGCTCTCGCAGGCGGGCTGCCGCCAGCCGCCGAAGCTCGCGGCGGCCGGCTCGTCGTCCGCGACGGCGGGCCCGGCGACCGACAGGACCGCGAACGCGGCCACGACTCCCATGGTGAACGATCTCTTCACAACTGCCTCCCCGACAGACTTGCTCATCGGACCTCCAAAGGTCCTATGTCCCGTCCTATCGGGAAGTCGAGCGCGGCGGCTAGGGCAGAGTGTTGGCAGCTTTATGACATTGCGTGGATCTGCCATGCTTAGCGATCATGAACATGGACGTCAACGCACTCGCGGCGGTCGGGGTCGACGCCGACGACGAGCGAATCTACCGCGACCTGCTGCGCCTGCCGCGCGCGACCCTGCCCGAGCTGGCCGCCCGCACCGGCCGCCCCACGGTCGCCCTGCGCCGCGCCTGCCACCGCCTTGAGGCGCTGGGCCTGGTCAGCCGCATGGCGGGCCGCCCGGTCCGGTTCGTGCCGACCCGGCCCGACGTCGCCGTGGCCGCCCTCATCTCCCGCCGGGAGGAGGGGCTGGCCCAGGCGCGGCTGGCCGCGCTGGCGATGCTCGCCGAGACCCCGCGCACGGAGATCCTGGCCCCGGAGGAGCTGGTGGAGGTCGTGCGGGGCCAGGCGGCCGTGGTGCAGCGCTTCACCCAGCTCCAGCAGACCGCGACCGTGGAGCTGCTGGTGCTCGACCGGCCGCCGTACGCCCAGGACCCCACCCAGCAGAACGCCGCCGAGATGGACCGCCTCGCCCACGGCCTCGTCGTCCGCGGCATCTACGACGCCGCCGCCCTGGAGATCCCCGGCAAGCTCCGCCTGGCCCAGGAGTCGGCCGCGGCCGGCGAGCTGGCGCGGATCAGCCCCGACGTGCCCATGAAGCTGGCCATCGCCGACCGCAGGAGCGCGATCCTGCCGCTCAGCACCGACGCCTCCGCGCACGCCGACAGCGCCGTCATCGTGCACTCCTCGACGCTGCTCGACGCGCTGATCACCCTGTTCGAGGTCCTGTGGCGCTCGGCGCTGCCCCTGCCCACCGGCTCCTCGTCCGACGGCCCGGGCGACCTGCCGGACCCGGAGCTGATCACGCTCCTCGCGGCCGGGCTCAAGGACGAGGCCGTGGCGCGTCAGCTGGGCGTGAGCCTGCGGACGGTGCACCGGCGGGTCAGCGAGCTGATGGAGCGGCTGGGGGCACGCACCCGCTTCCAGGCGGGGCTGCTCGCCGCCCGCCGCGGCTGGTGGGGCGACGGCGGTTGAGCGCACACCCTTGTCAAGCTGCGGGAATGCGTACTGCTCGGCCGGATCATCGGCAACCCGGGCAAGTGGTACGCCAACCTGCACTGGCGCGATGCTCGGCCGGCTCCACAAGGGCGGCTGGTAGCCGGGCGGGCCGCTTGACCTCAAGGGCGGTTGAGTTTCTAGGCTCGTCGGCGACTCATCCGGACGAGACGACCTGAGGAACTCGACTGTGACGACTTTGGTGACAGGCGCCACCGGGAACACCGGCCGGCATGTTGTGGCAGAGCTGGTCCGCCGAGGAGAGCGGGTTCGGGCCCTGACACGAGACCCGGCGGCGAACGCGGGAAGGTTTCCGGCAGAGGTGGAGCTGGTGGCCGGCACGCACAACACACCGGAGAAGCTGGACGCCGCACTCCACGGCGTCAGCCGGTTGCACATCACGGTGACGGCGGGGCTGGCCGAGGTCGGGCCCGAGTTGGTCCAGCGGGCGGTCGCCGCGGGCGTTCAGCGCCTCACCGTGTTGTGGGGCGGCTGGGTGGGCCCGGTCGAGCAGGCGGTGGCGGACTCAGGCGTGGCCTGGACACGTCTGGAAGCACAGGAGTTCATGTGCAACACGTTGACCTGGGCCGCATCGATCCGAGCCGAGGGAGTGGTCCGAGAGCCGTACGACTTTCCCAGCGCGCTGGTGCACGAGGCCGACATCGCGGCCGTGGCAGCCGTCGCCCTGCTCGATGACGGCCATGCGGGGCGGTCCTACAACCTCACCGGACCCGAACCGCTGACCTTGAGCGAGCGCATCGCGATCCTGTCCCGGGTGATCCGCCGCGACATCGCCTTCGAGCCGATCACGCACGAACAGGCGATCGACAGGCTGACGGCCACCGGTGTGTCGCGGGCGGACGCCGAGTATGTCGTCGGCTGGTATGCCGAGCCCGGTGATTCCGCCACGACCGTGGACGACACGGTCGAACGGGTGACCGGCCGTCCGGCACGGACGTTCACCCAGTGGGCGGACGAGCACGCAGACCGTTTCTAGGCCGAGGCCCAGCCTGCCAAGAGGGGCCGTGTGGTGAAAGTTTCACGTTCGCGGCGAGGTGCGCGAGCGCGTGGATGGGGGCCCATTGACCGGGGGCGATCCGGCGCATACGGTCCTGGCTGAAACATTCGATGATAGGCCGAAACTTTCGGAGAGCGGACCTATGGGCAGAGTGTGGACGCTGGCGACCGTCGCCGTGCTCGCGATCGTGGCCGGTGTGATGGGCGGCGTCACGGGCGGCGCCGAAGGGGCGTCGGCGCCCGGCGGGCGCTGGGTCACCGCGTGGACGGCGATGCCGCAGCTCACGGAGCCGAACAACATGCCGCCCGCGCCGTACACGCAGGACGGGCTGGTGCTGGCCGACAGCACGCTGCGGCAGACCCTGCGGGTGACGGCCGGCGGGCCTCGGATGCGCCTGCGCCTGTCCAACGCGTTCGGCGGCGCGCCGCTGCCGATCACCCGGGTCTCCGTGGCGCTCCCGGAGGGCGGGCAGGCCGGAGTGAGCTCGATCAGGACCGGGACGGCCCGGCCCGTGACGTTCTCGGGGCGGCCCTCGGCGGTCGTCCCGGCCGGCGCGCAGGCCGTCTCCGACCCCTTCGACCTGCCGGTGGCCGCCCGCTCCATCCTGACCGTCACCGTGCATCTCGCCACCGGCCAGGCCGGCACCGCGATCACCTCGCACCCCGGCTCCAGGACCACCTCCTACCTGGCGCCGGGCGACCAGGTCGAGGCCACCGCGCTGACCGGCGCGACCCCGGTCGACCACTGGTACTTCCTCAGCGGCGTCGAGGTGTGGGCCAAGCGCGCCACGTCCGCCGTCGTCGTGGTGGGCGACTCGCTGACCGACGGCAGAGGCTCCACCACCAACCAGAACGACCGCTGGCCCGACCAGCTCGCCGACCGGCTGCGCTTCCCGGACCTCACCTTCGCCAACCAGGCGGCCGGCGGCAACCGGGTGCTCAACGACGGTCTCGGCCCCAACGTCCTGGCCCGGCTGGACCGCGACGTGCTGGCGCAGAGCGGCGTCGGCCGGCTGATCGTCTTCGAGGGCGTCAACGACATCGGCACGGCCCCGGCGACCGAGGCCGCCCAGAAGCAGGTCGCCGACGACCTGATCGCCGCCTACGAGCAGATCGTGACGCGGGTCCAGGCGCACGACATCCGCGTGTACGGCGCCACGCTGACGCCCTTCGGCGGGAACACCTCCTACGACGACGCCGAGGGGTTCCGGGAGGCGGCCCGGCAGACGGTCAACGACTGGATCCGCACCAGCGGCCGGTTCGACGCGGTGATCGACTTCGATCGGGCGGCCCGTGACCCGGCCGAGCCGCGGCGGCTCGCGGCGGCGTACGACGTGGGCGACCACCTGCACCTCAACCCGGCCGGCTACCAGGCACTCGCCGCCGCGGTCCCGGCCAGGCTGCTGCGCCCATAGGCGGACACGTCCGGCTGCTCAAGACGCGCGGGCGCGAGCCGGATCCCGATCCGAACGGGCGCTGCTCACGGTGTCACGCGCCTGCTCGGCCTTGGCGGGCACCTCTCACCACCGCACGGGGACCCGCTCCAGGCCGCCGACGACGAGCCCTTCGTGGCGCGCGAGCTCGCCGGCGGGTACGGCCAGCTCCAGCGAGGGCAGGCGGTCCAGCAGCACCTTGAGCACGGTCTGCATCTCGGTGCGGGCCAGCGCCTGCCCGATGCAGGAGTGCGGGCCGACGCCGAAGGCCAGGTGGGCGTTGGGGGAGCGGGTCAGGTCCATGGCGCCGGCCTGCTCGAACTGCCGCTCGTCGCGGTTGGCCGAGGCCATGCTGCACACCACCGTCGTGCCCGCCGGCAGCGTGGTCTCGGCGACCTCGACCTCCTCGCTGAGGTAGCGCGGCATCCCGAAGCCGGGGTTGGCGTCGAAGCGCAGGCTCTCCTCCACCGCCGGCCGGATCAGCGCTCGGTCGGCGAGCAGGCTCTCCCACCGGGCGCGGTCCGACAGCAACATCGCGACCATCTTGCCGATCATGTTCGCGGTGGTCTCGTGCCCGGCGACCAGCAGCCCCTTGGCCGTCATGATCAGCATCTCTTCGGTCAGCCGCCCGTCGAGCGAGCCGACGATCTCGATCAACTCACTGATCAGGTCGTCGCCCGGCTCGGCCCGCTTGGCGGCGACGTGCGCGCTCAGGTAGGAGACGAAGCTCTCCTGGGCGGCGTCGATCTCCTCCTGGGTGAACTTGGTGAGGCTGAGCATGGTGTCGGACCAGTACGCGAACTTGTCGCGGTCGGAGTCGGGCACGCCGAGCAGGTCGCAGATCGCCCAGACCGGCAGCGGGAAGCCCAGCCCGCTCACCAGGTCGGCGGGCGCGCCCTTCTTGACCATCTCGTCGAGCAGGTGCTCGGTCATGGCCTCGATCCTGGGCTGCATCGCCAGGACGCGCTTGGCGGTGAACGCCTTGCCCACGAGCTGACGCCAGGCCCGGTGGTTCTCGGCGCTCAGGCCGGCGCTGGTGCCGAAGACGCCGCCGGACTCGTTCGCGGTCACCTGGGCGGCGTCGGCGGCGTCGAGCTGGCGGGTGAAGCGCGGGTCCGACAGGACCTGCTTGACGTCGGCGTACCGGGTCAGGAGCAGCGCCTGGTCGCCGCTGGCCAGCCGGATCGGCGCCACGGGGCAGCCGCCGCGCAGCTCCGCCCATTCCTCCGGCGGCTCCAGCGCGCTCGGGTTGGGGAAGGGGTAGTGCGGAATCTGCCGGCCGGTGTCGCTCAAGTCGATGCCTCCCGCGATCGTGAACGCTCACATTTAAGTCGATCTACTTAATTCTCGTCAATGGGGATCAAGCCTGGTTTGCACCGTACGTCAATGCGGTATGTCCGCTACGCAGAGGTAATGGCCGAATGCAGAGAGTCATGTACGGCCAGTGCCTCGCACAAAGGGGGCTTGGGCCATGACCGCAACACAGACACCGGCCGGCCTGGACGAGGTGCACATCCTGTGGACCTCGGAGGGCATGAGCTGCGACGGCGACACCGTCTCGATCACCGCCGCCACGCTGCCGAGCATCGAGGACGTGCTGCTCGGTCTCGTGCCGGGCCTGCCCAAGGTGCACCTGCACAACAAGGTCCTGGCCACCGAGGTCGGCGACGCCTTCATGGCCGCCTTCCACCAGGCCCACCGCGACGAGCTGGGACCGTTCATCCTCGTGGTCGAGGGCTCGATCCCGAACGAGAACATCAACGGCGACGGCTACTGGACGTCCATGGGCAACGACCCGGTCACCGGCGAGCCCATCACGGTCAACGAGTGGCTCGACCGGCTGGCGCACAAGGCGTGGGCCGTCGTCGCGATCGGCACCTGCGCGGCCTACGGCGGCATCCACGCCATGGCCGGCAACCCGACCGGCAGCATGGGGCTCGCCGACTACCTGGGCCGCGACTTCCGCTCCGCCGGCGGCCTGCCCATCGTGAACGTGCCCGGCTGCCCCGTGCAGCCCGACAACTTCATGGAGACGCTGACCTGGCTGCTCTACCAGGCGGCGGGCAGGGCGCCGACCATCCCGCTCGACGAGATGTCGCGGCCCACCTGGTTGTTCGGCAAGACCGTGCACGAGGGCTGCGACCGGGCCGGCTACTACGAGCAGGGCGACTTCGCCCACGACTACAACTCGCCCAAGTGCCTGGTGCGGGTCGGCTGCTGGGGTCCGGTCGTCAACTGCAACGTCACCAAGCGCGGCTGGATGGACGGCGTCGGCGGCTGCCCCAACGTGGGCGGCGTCTGCATCGCCTGCACGATGCCCGGCTTTCCGGACAAGTTCATGCCGTTCATGGACGAGCCTCCGGGCGGGTCGGTGTCGGCGGCGATCAGCGGCGCCTACGGCTCGCTGATCCGCAGGCTCCGCTCGATCACCAACAGGACGGCCAACAAGGAGCCGAAGTGGCGGCACAACGGCGGCAAACTGACCAGCGGGTACGACCCGCGCTGGGGAAACGGCTGAGAAGGGGCACGGCGAGGTGACTACCCGTACGGCGGGATCCAAGCAGCGGACGGGCGAGTCCCGCGAGCTGGTGGAGATGTCCTGGGACCCGATCACCAGGATCATCGGCAACCTGGGCATCTATACCAAGATCGATTTCAACAACCGCGAGGTCGTCGAGTGCAAGAGCACGTCGTCGTTGTTCCGCGGCTACAGCGTGTTCATGAAGGGCAAGGATCCGCGCGACGCGCACTTCATCACGAGCCGCATCTGCGGCATCTGCGGTGACAACCACGCGGTCTGCTCGATCTACGCCCAGAATATGGCGTACGGCGTCAAGCCCCCGCCACTCGCCGATTGGATCATCAACCTGGGCGAAGCGGCCGAGTACATGTTCGACCACACGCTCTTCCAGGACAACCTGGTCTTCGTCGACTACTGCGAGCAGATGGTCAAGGAGACCAACCCCAGCCTGCTGCGCCGGGCCGAGAGCACCATGGCGCCCAACTCCGGGATCCACGGCTACCGCACGATCGCCGACGTCATGCGCGCGCTCAACCCGTTCACCGGCGACGTCTACCGCGAGGCGCTGCAGGTCAGCCGGGTCACCAGGGAGATGTGCTGCCTGATGGAGGGCCGGCACGTGCACCCGTCGACGCTCTACCCGGGCGGCGTGGGCACCGTGGCGACGCCCCAGGTGTTCACCGACTACCTCGTGCGGCTGCTGAAGGTGCTCGACTTCGTGAAGAAGGCCGTTCCGATGAACGACGACCTCTTCGACTTCTTCTACGAGGCGCTGCCCGGCTACGAGGAGGTCGGCCGCCGGCGGGTGATGCTCGGCTGCTGGGGCGCCTTCCAGGACCCGGCCGCGGTCGACTACGACTACCGGAACATGGCCGAGTGGGGCCGCAAGATGTTCGTCACGCCGGGCATCGTGCTGGACGGCGAGCTGCTGACGACCAACCTCGTGGACATCAACCTCGGCATCCGGATCCTGCTGGGCAGCTCCTACTACGACGACTGGCAGTCCGAGGAGACGTTCGTCAGCCACGACCCGCTCGGCAACCCGGTCGACCAGCGCCATCCGTGGAACCAGACGACGCTGCCCAAGCCGCAGAAGCGCGACCTCGAAGACGGCAACTACAGCTGGGTGATGAGCCCCCGCTGGTTCGACCAGCGCACCGGCGACCACCTGGCGCTCGACACCGGCGGCGGCCCGCTGGCCCGGTTGTGGGCGACGGCGCTGGCCGGCGTCGTCGACACCGGCACCGTCCGCGCCACCGGCAGCGGCGTGCAGATCAACCTGCCCAAGAGCGCGTCCTTCCCGGAGACGACGCTGGAGTGGAAGGTGCCGCGCTGGGCGAACACCATCGAGCGCAACCGGGCCCGCGCCTACTTCGTGGCCTACGCGGCGGCGATGGCGTTCTACTTCGTCGAGCAGGCGATGGGCGAGGTGCGGGCGGGGCGCACGCAGGTGTTCAGCGACTTCGAGGTGCCGGACGAGGCGATCGGCTGCGGGTTCCACGAGGCGGTGCGCGGGGTGTTGTCGCACCACATGGTGATCCGCGACGGCAAGATCGCCAACTACCACCCGTACCCGCCGACGCCCTGGAACGCCAGCCCGCGCGACATG
This sequence comes from Nonomuraea sp. NPDC002799, assembly GCF_053592075.1. Taxonomy (NCBI): domain Bacteria; kingdom Bacillati; phylum Actinomycetota; class Actinomycetes; order Streptosporangiales; family Streptosporangiaceae; genus Nonomuraea; species Nonomuraea sp. NPDC002799. Next base: position 118,475 of record NZ_JBSFVA010000028.1, on the reverse strand, counting down.
TACGGCACGCCGGGGCCATACGAGGACGCGGTGCAGGGGCTGCCGATCTTCGAGGAGAACGGGCCCGACACGTTCAAGGGGATCGACATCATGCGTACCGTGCGCAGCTTCGACCCGTGCCTGCCCTGCGGCGTGCACATGTACCTCGGCGACGGCAAGGTGCTCCAGCAGGTGCACTCGCCCACCTTCGGCGCGGGCGTCTCCGGATGAACGAGCGCATCGGCCGGATCGAGGCCCTGCTCGAACAGGCCGACCCGGCCACGATCGAGCTCGTCAAGGAGCTGCTCGACCTGTACGGCGACGGCCTGGGACGCATCATGGCCGCCGTGGGGGAGGAGACGGCCGCGCTGCTGGCCGCCGACGAGCTGGTGGCGGCCCTGCTCCTGCTGCACGACCTGCATCCGCTGGACGCGCGTGCCCGCGTGACGGCGGCGCTGGCCGGCACCTCCGCCGACGTGCTCGCGGTCGAGGACGACCGGGTACGCCTGCGCCTGCCCGCCACCGGCTGCCGCTCGTCGGCGGCGGCCGAGCGGTCGGCCCTGCGGGAGGCGGTGCTGGACGCGGCGCCGGAGATCCAGCAGGTCGAGTTCGAGAGCGGGCTCGCGCCGGCGCCGCTGATCCCGGCCGCGAGCCTGACCGTCCGGCCCGCCTCCCGTACCCCCGCCCCATGACCGGCGCCCCGGCTTCGCCCGCGGGGATGCAGGCCGCAACTGGCGCCCCGGCTTCGCCTGCGGTGGCGCAGGCCGCGACCGATGGCGCGGGCGGCCGGTTGTGGTCGCTGGCCGCTGAGGCGCGGCGGCGGCCGCGGGAGGGGGCGGCGGGGCCGTGCGAGTTGTGCGGGGAGCCGCTGCCCCCCGTCCACCGCCACCTGCTGGAGCTGCCGGACAGGGAGCTGCGCTGCGCGTGCCGCGCCTGCCAGGTGCTCTTCGACCACGCGGCGGCGGGCGGCGGACACTACCGCCTGGTGCCCCAGCGCCGCTGGGCGCTGAGCGGCTTCGTCATGGACGGACCGGTCTGGGCGCAGATGGGGGTGCCGGTGCGTATGGCGTTCGTGGTCCGCGACTCGGCCGGCGAGCGCGCCGTCCCGTACTACCCGAGCCCGGCCGGAGCCGTCCAGGGCCCCGGCGACCAGGGCGCGTGGGACCGCCTGCGGCGCGACAACCCGGTGCTCGCCGAGCTTCAGCCGGACGTGGAGGCGCTGCTCGCCGACCGGGACCGCGGCGCCTGGATCGTTCCGGTGGACGACTGCTACGCGCTGGTCGGAGCCATCCGTACCCACTGGCGGGGCCTGACCGGCGGCGCGGACGTCCGCGCGCACGTCACCCGCTTCTTCGCCGACCTCGGCGACCGATCCACGAGTGTGCCCGCCGACAGGAGCCCAGCATGAGCAGGAAACAGCCGATCAGGACCGGCCGGCCCGACGTCCGCCCCGACGCGCCCGCCCACGTCAAGGGCGTCAAGGAGGGCAACGCGCCCGGCAACTCCGCCAAGCAGGACGGGCACCTGCCCGACGGCCGCTCCACGGCCAGACGCTCCACCGGCATCAATCCGGATCAACACGATCCGATCGACCCGGACATGCCCAACCTGTCACCCGCCTGATCCCGCCATGCCACCGACACCACCGGCCCTGCGGATCGAGGTCCGCGGCGTCGAGCCGGCCGCGCCCGCCGCCGTGCCCGCCCTGCGGTTCCAGCTCCGCATCCACGAGGACCCGCCGTCGGGGATCCGCGCGCTGACGCTGTCCACGCAGATCCGCATCGACGCCACCAGCCGTGGCTACGACGAACCCGCCCGGGAACGGCTCCAGGAGCTGTTCGGCGGGCCCGCCACCTGGGAGCGGAACCTGTCCAGCCTGCTCTGGACGCAGACGGTCACCCACGTGCCCGCCTTCACCGGCAGCACGGTCGCCCCCGTCACCGTGCCGTGCACGTACGACTTCGACGTGGCCGCGACCAAATACCTGCACGGCCTGCCCGACGGCCAGGTGCCGCTGCGCTTCCTGTTCACCGGCACCGTCTTCTATCTGGACGACGGCCGGCTCCAGGCCGCCCACCTGCCCTGGGACACCGAGGCGGCCTTCCTGATGCCGGTGACCGCGTGGAAGGAGCTCATGGACCGCCACTTCCCGCGCACCGCCTGGATCCGGCTGGATCGCGACACGTTCGACCGCCTGTACGCGCACAAGGTCCGGCACACCCTGCTCGGCTGGGACGACGCGGTGCGGTCACTGCTGGACACGGACGGAGGCTGACCTCGATGGACCAGGTCCGGCAGATCGCGCAGGCCGTGCTGTACGAGGGCTACCTCCTGTGGCCCTACCGCGAGACGTCACTGAAGAACCGGCACCGCTGGACGATCGGCGGCGTGCACCCCGAGGCGTACGGCCGGGCGCACGACGGCCACGCGTGGCGCACGCGTACCGAATGCCTCCTCGAAGCCGGGCCCGGCGACACCGTCGACGTGTGCGTGCGCTTCCTGCACGCCGTCACCCGCGACGTGGCCCGCTACGACGACGGCACGCCGGCCGCCGTCGACGCGCTGGTCCTGGACGGCGCCACCTACCGGCCCGGCGAGGAGGCGCGGGAGCGCGAGGTGGAGCTGCCGGGGCTCGTCCTGGCGGACCTGCTGGCCGGCCCGGTCGTCGTGCCGATCGACGTCCCGGCCGGTGTGCGGCGCCGGCCGGTGACCGGCGCGGACGGCCGGTCGGGAGCGGTGCTGCGCACTTGGCACGCGCTGAGCGGCCGGATCGAGGCGGGGGCGGTCCTGCTGCGGCCAGGGCTGTTCCGGATCACCGTCGAGGTGGTCAACACCACACCGTGGCCCGGCGGGAGCCGCGCCGACGCCCTGCGCCGCTCGCTCGTCTCCGCGCACACCGTGCTGCACGCGCCGCACGCGCGGTTCGTCTCGCTGATGGATCCGCCGCAGGAGCTGCGCGAGCACGCGGAGGGGTGCCGCAACGAGGGCGTGTGGCCGGTGCTGGCCGGGCCGGAGGGCGACCTGCGTACCGTGCTGGCCTCGCCGATCATCCTCTACGACCACCCGAGGATCGCGCCGGAGAGCCCCGGTGACCTGTTCGACGCGACCGAGATCGACCAGCTCCTCACGCTGAGCGTGCTCGCCCTCAGCGACCAGGAGCGGCAGGAGATGCGCGACGGGGACCCGCGCGCCCGCGAGATCCTCGACCGCTGCACCGCGCTGACACAGGAGGACCTCATGCGGCTGCACGGCCTCATGCGCAGAACGGAGCCACTGACATGACCACGCCAGGCGATCGGGACGGATTCTGGGAGCGGATGGCGGCGTGCGGGCCCGGTGAGGTGATCGTGGCCGGGGTGGCGGTCGGGCCGGGCAGCCGGGTGCGGTTGCGGCCCAGGAGCCACACCGACATCTTCGACCTCGTCCTCGACGGCCGCACGGCCGTCGTGGAGAGCGTCGAGCAGGACGACGAGGGCGCCCTGCACGTCGCGGTCACGCTCGACGACGATCCCGGCCGTGACCTCGGCGAGGCCAAGCTGCCCGGGCACCGCTTCTTCTACTCGGCCACGGAGATCGAGCCGCTGGGCGAGCACGAGGCGCCCCCGGCCGCCGGCCGGATCCTGGTGGCGGGCATCGGCAACGTCTTCCTCGGCGACGACGGATTCGGCGTCGAGGTGACCCGCCGCCTGGCCGAGCAGCCGGGCGTCCCGGGCGTGGACGTCGTCGACTTCGGCATCCGGGGGCTGGATCTGGCCTATGCCCTCCAGCGCGACTACGCGGCCGTGGTGTTCGTGGACGCCGCCGCACGCGGCGCGGCCCCCGGCACGCTCACCGTGCTCGCACCCGAGCAGCCGGACGACGCCGCCACGCCGGTGGAGGCGCACGGCCTGGATCCGGTCCGGGTCCTGCGGCTGGCTCGGCAGCTCGGCCGGGTCCCCGCCCGGGTGCGGGTGGTGTGCTGCGAGCCCGCCACGGTCGAGGAGGCGCTGTTCGAGCTGAGCGAGCCGGTACGGGCAATGCTGGACGATGCGGTGCGACTGGTGAATTCCCTGGTCATGGACATGATTGCGGAAAATGCCGGTCCAAGCGCCCGCGAGGAGGTGATGGGAGATGCGTAGATCCCGCATGGTGAGACTGCTCCTGCTCTGCGGGCTGGCGGCGGTCGCCGTCCACCAATGGCCGGAGATCCACCGGTATCTGAAGATGAAACGGATGTAGGGGCCGCATGCATGAGATCGGGATGTGCGAAGGTCTCGTCGAGCTGCTGAGGCGGCAGGCGGGCGACGGGCGGGTCACGGCCGCCCGGGTGCGGGTCGGCGTCCGGCACGCCGTCCTGGACGACGCCTTCGGGCAGGCGTTCACGCTCGCCGCGGCCGGCACCGTCGTCCAGGACGCCGAGGTCGAGCTGGTCATCACGCCGATGACGGTCGGCTGCCGGGCGTGCGGCTGCCACTCCGAGTCGATGGACGTGCTGGCCGCCTGCCCGGTGTGCGGCGAGGACGGCGTCCAGATCAGCGGCGGCGACGAGCTGGTCCTGGAGTCGATCACGCTGCGCGAGGCGGAGGTGTCCGATGTGCCTGGGCATCCCCGGTGAGCTGGTCGATCTCGCCCACGGGCACGACGACCTCGCCCTGGTGGAGGTCAGCGGCGTGCGCCGGCGGATCAACGTCGGCCTGCTCGCCGACGAGGAGCTGGCGCTCGGCGACTGGGTGCTCGTGCACGTCGGGTTCGCGCTGTCCAAGATCTCCGAACGCGAGGCGCAGGCGGTGCTCGACTACCTCCAGGAGCTGGGGGAGCCGTACGCCGAGGAGCTCGACGCGCTGCGCGCCTCGGACATCGGATGAGCCGGGACACAAGCATCGCAGGAGGGGGACCGATGCGGTTCGTCGATGAGTACCGCGACGCCGGGCGGGCGGGCGTGCTGTCCGCGCAGATCGCCGCGCGCCGCGAGCCCGGCCGCCGGTACACGTTCATGGAGGTGTGCGGCGGCCACACGCACACCATCTACAAGCACGGCCTGGAAGACCATCTGCCGCCGGAGGTGAGCCTCGTGCACGGGCCGGGCTGCCCCGTCTGCGTGATCCCGATGGGCCGGGTGGACGACGCCATCCACATCGCCCGCCAGCCGGACGTGATCATGGCGTCGTTCGGCGACATGATGCGGGTGCCCGGCGGGGCGGGCTCGTTCCTGGAGGCCAAGGCGGCGGGGGCCGACATCCGGATGGTGTACTCGCCGCTGGACGCGCTCAAGATCGCGCGGGCCAACCCGGACCGGCGGGTCGTGTTCATGGCCATCGGCTTCGAGACGACCGCGCCCTCCACCGCGGTGACGGTGTTGCGGGCCGCGGCCGAGGGCCTGACCAACTTCTCCGTCTTCTGCAACCATGTCATGATCATTCCGGCGATCAAGGCCATCCTCGACTCGCCGGACCTGCGCCTCGACGGGTTCATCGGCCCCGGCCACGTCTCGGCGGTGATCGGCTGCCAGCCGTACGAGTTCATCGCCCACGACTACGGCAAGCCGCTGGTCGTCGCCGGGTTCGAGCCGCTGGACATCCTCGCCTCGGTGCACATGCTGCTCGTCCAGCTCGCCGAGGGCCGCTGTCAGGTGGAGAACCAGTACGCCCGCGTGGTGCCGTGGCACGGCAACCGGGTCGCGCTGTCGGCCATCGGCCGCGTCATGCGGCTACGGCCGCACTTCGAGTGGCGCGGGCTCGGCTTCATCAGCCACTCCGCGCTCGCGATGGCCGACGAGTACGCCGCCTTCGACGCCGAACGCATCTTCGACCTGCCCGGCGTCCGCGTCGCCGACCCGCGCTCGTGCCAGTGCGGAGAGGTGCTGAAGGGCGTGCTGAAACCGTGGGAGTGCAAGGTGTTCGGCACCGCGTGCACCCCGGAGACGCCGATCGGCACCTGCATGGTCTCCTCCGAGGGCGCCTGCGCCGCGTACTACAACTTCGGCCGCTTCGACCGGGAACGCCTGCGCGCGACGGCCGGCGAGCCGCTGGCGGGGGAGGCGAGCCGGGCGTGACCCGCGAAGAGCAGGTGCTCCACCGCATCGAGCGGATACGGCGGCGCCCGCCCGTCGTCAGGGAGGAGCGCATCACGCTCGCCCACGGCGCCGGAGGCAAGGCCACCCACGCCCTGATCGAGGCCGTCTTCCTGGAGGCGTTCCGCAACCCGCTGCTCGCCCCGCTGGAGGACGGCGCGCTCCTGCCGCTGGCCGGCGCGCGGGTGGCCTTCACCACCGACTCCTTCGTGGTCTCGCCGCTGTTCTTCCCCGGCGGGGACATCGGCGACCTGGCCGTCAACGGCACGGTCAACGACCTGGCCATGTGCGGCGCCCGGCCTGCCCACCTGTCGGCCGGCTTCATCCTGGAGGAGGGCTTCCCGGTCGCCGACCTGCGGCGCATCACCGCCTCGATGGCCGCCGCCGCGGCGCTGGCGGGGGTGACGATCGTCACCGGTGACACCAAGGTCGTCCAGCGCGGCAAGGCCGACGGCTGCTACATCACCACGGCCGGCGTCGGGCTCGTCGAGCGGCCGGTCACGCTGTCGGCCGCCGGCGCGCGGGCAGGCGACGCCGTCATCGTCTCGGGCCCGATCGGCGCGCACGGCGCGGCCATCATGCTGGCCAGGGGCGACTTCGAGCTCGAAGCGGCGATCGCCTCCGACACCGCGCCGCTGCACGACATCGTCTCGGCGTTGCTGGCGGCGCTGCCGGGGCACGTCAGGACGTTGCGCGACGCCACCAGGGGCGGCGTCGCCACGGTGCTCAACGAGGTCGCCCGCGCCTCCGAGACGTCCGTGGTGCTGCACGAGGCGCGGATCCCCGTACGGCCCGAGGTCACCGGAGTGTGCGAGCTGCTCGGCCTCGACCCGCTCTACGTCGCCTGCGAGGGCCGCTTCGTGGCGGTGGTCGACGGCGAGCACGCCGACCAGGCCCTGGCCACGCTGCGGGCCCACCCGCAGGGCGCGGACGCCGCGATCATCGGCACGGTGGCCGCCGCCCCGGCCGGGCTGGTCCTGCTGCGCACCGCCTTCGGCGGCACCCGGGTGGTCGACGTCCTCGTCGGCGACCCGCTACCGCGTATTTGCTGACACCAGCTCGGCCAGCACGTGGTAGAGCGTCGCCTGCGCCTCCTGGATGCGGTGCACCGACAGGGACGGGACCGCGAACAGATGCTCGGCCAGCCCCTCCTCGGCCATGCGCCCGCCTCCGGAGCCGGCGAAGCCGACCGTCACCATCCGCAGGCTGCCCGCCTGCGCCAGGCCGTGCAGCACGTTCGCCGAGCCGCCGCTGGTCGACAGCGCGCAGGCGATGTCGCCCGCGCCGCCGAGCGCGGCGAGCTGGCGGGCGAACACCACCTCGAACCCCACGTCGTTGCCGAGCGCCGTCACCAGCGCCGTGTCGCAGGCCAGGGAGACGGCCGGCAGGCCGCGCGCGGTGAACAGCTCGGCGACCGACCGCGCGTCCGTGCTGCTCCCGCCGTTGCCGAAGGTGAACAACCGCCCGCCGCCCCGGAAGGCGGCGGCCAGCGCCGCCGCGCCCGCCACCAGCGCCTCCTGCTGCTCGCCGAGCACGCGCTGCCGCAGCTCCAGACTCTCGCGGGCCTTCGCGGCCGTGGAGGCCCGCACGTCGAGCGGGTCCCGCCGCAGGAACGGGTACAGCGTCCCGGTCACGACTCCACCCTTTCGGCCACGATCGTCCCGGTCACGGGTCCGCCGTTTCGACCACGGCGATCGCCTCGCCCGCGTGCACGAGCACGGTGTCGCCGACCCGCACCGCCACGAGCGCCACGCTGATCTCCTCGACCCCGCCGCAGGTCTCGGCCTGGGCCAGCCCCATCGGCAGCAGCGCCGTGACCTTCACCCGTACGGCGACGTCGCCGCACGTCAGGCAGGACTCGCAGGCCGCCTCGTCCATGCCGCTCACGCGCCCGGCTCCGCGTCGTAGAACACGTGAACCAGCTCCCACAGCAGGTGGTACATCGTCATATGGATCTCCCGCGCGACCAGCGGATCGTCGCTCCGCGCCGGCAGCACGTGATCCGCCTCCGCGCACGTCTCGTTCGCCGTCAGGGCGACGGTCAGCATGCCGAGCCCCCGAGCGGCGGCCAGATCGCCGGCCGCCGGCCGCACGCCCACGGCGATGTCCCGCGGCCGGCCCAGGACGGTCAGCCGGGACGGCTCGGCGCCCACGCAGAGCGCCGGCAGCGCGCGCTTGCCCACGATCACCGGATGGGCGAACTCCACCGCCACGTGCGCCGCGTCCGCCGCGCCCTCGGCCCGGCCGAAGGCCAGCAGCCCGCCGCCCTCCCGGAACCGGGCGGCCATGGCGGCCGCGGCGTCGATGACGGCGTCGGCGCCGTCCACCAGCGCCAGGCCCGCGGCGTCACGCCCGGTAAGGAACCGATCCAGCACTCCCGCCATCCCAGCCTCCCGCTTATCGCCTCACATCGCCCATTCCACCGTCCCCGGGTACGGACAGTGACGTGTTCTCCGCAACGCGTCAGGCAAAGGTCCCGGCAAGATTCGCCGCCCCGCGCAGGGCTTGAACACCGGGCCCGTGGATCACGAGAATGATCCGCGACAGGAGAGCCGTTCTCTACGCCGGCGACCGCTCCAGCCCAGGGAGACGATGTGACAGCTCCGCAACCGCACGTCCCGGGGATCGACCCGTCGATTCCCAGTGTGGCCCGGATGTACGACTACTACCTGGGCGGTAAGGACCACTTCCCCGCCGACCGCGAGGCCGCCGAGAAGATCATCGCGATCGTTCCCGAGGTGCGCGAGACGGCGCGCGACAACCGCGCGTTCATCGGCAAGGCCGTGCGCCTGATGGTCGGGCAGGGCATCAGGCAGTTCCTCGACCTCGGGGCCGGTCTGCCCACCCGGGAGAACGTGCACGAGGTCGCGCAGCGGGCCGCTCCCGGGACCCGGGTGGTCTACGTCGACAACGACCCGATCGTCCTGGCGCACGCCCGCGCGCTGCTGGCCGGCGACATCGGCACCGTCGCCGTCTGGGGCGACGTCACCGATCCGGAGGCGATCCTCGGCGACCCCGGCGTCCTCGCCCACGTGGACTTCAGCCGGCCTGTGGGGGTGCTGATCTCGGCCGTGCTGCACTTCGTGCCCGATCACCGGCGGGTGAGCGACATCGTGACGGCGCTGCGCCGCCCGCTGGCGCCGGGCAGCCATCTGCTGATCTCCCACTTCTACGCGCCGGACGTGGCGGATCCGAAGGTCAGGGCGGGGCAGCAGGTGTACAAGACGACCAGGCCGGCGGCGCTGACCGCGCGTTCCCTGCCGCAGATCGCCTCCTACTTCGACGGCCTGACGCTGCTGGAGCCCGGCCTGGTGCCGGTGCGGACCTGGCGGCCGGAGTCCGAGCCCGACCGGCTGCTCGAAGCCGACCTGACCGTCCCCGGGCTCGTCGGCGCGGTCGGCCGCCTCCCCTAGCCGCCGCGTTCAGGGGCGGACGACGTGCGTCTCCGCTGATGGCCGGGGGGTGGCCGGATAGTGCCGGAGGTCGTCCTCCATGCCGGCGGCGGCCGCGTCGAGTGCGGGCAGGACGTCGCGCAGCAGGTCCTCGGGGGTGGCTCGGCTGGCGTGCGTGGCCACGTTCACGGCCGCGACGACCCGGCCGTCCCCGTCGCGCACGGGCACCGCCATCGATCGCACGCCCTCCTCCAGCTCCTGGTCGACCAGCGCGTAGCCGTCCTCGGCCGCCTGCCGCAGGGCCGCCGCGAAGGCGCCCGGAGAGGTGATGGTGTGGCTGGTCAGCGGCTTGAGCGCGATGGCGGCCAGCCGCTCGGCGGGCTGGTCGGCCAGCAGGACCCGGCCCATCGAGGTCGCGTACGCGGGGAACCGGGTGCCCACCGTGATGTTGACGGTCATGATGCTCACCGTGGCCACGCGCGCGACGTACAGAACGTCGTCCCCCGACAACACCGCGACGGAGGCCGACTGGTGGAGGCGGGCCACCAGGTCGGCCAGGTGCGGCTGGACGACCTCGCCCAGCGTGCGCTCCGACAGGTGGGCGTAGCCGAGCTCCATCACCTTGGGCAGCAGGACGAAGCGGGAGCCGTCGGAGGCGGCGTATCCGAGGTGCTCCAGGACCTGCAGTGACCGCCTGACGGTGGCCCGGGGGAGCCCCGTGCTCCTGGCGGAGCCGGCCAGGGTCGCGCCGCCGGGCTCCGCGCCGAGCGAGACCAGCACGGCCAGGCCGCGGGCCAGCGACTGCAGGTAGCCGGGGCCCAGCTCCTTCTTGACGGCACGCGAGACGTCCACGGCGGCGGCCACCGGCCGCTGCGCGGGCGGCCGGTGCACCGGGGCGGAGGCGGAGCCGGGGACAGGACCGGGGCCGGGGACAGGACCGGGGGCGGGGGCGGGCGGGGCAGCCAGGGTGGACTCCATCTCCGCGACCGTCTTGAGCAGCCGGGGCAGGGCGTGCTCGCGCAGGCCGGCCACGGTGTGCCTGCTGCTGTGGCTGACCACGCTGACCGCGCAGACCGGCGTGCCGTCGCGGTCGCGGACGGGCACCGCGACGGCGATCAGGCCAGGCTCGATGAGCTGGTCGTCCTCGGCCCACGTCGCCGCGGGATCGAGCAGCGCCAGGCCGGCCGCGCACCGGGCGGCGGGCAGCAGGTCCCCGACCCGGAAGGCCACCGACATCGTGCGCCGCCGGGTGAACTGGCCGATGAAGCGCACCCCGTCGCCGTCCCGCACGGCCAGCGACACCGACTCCTCCAGCTCCCCGGCCAGCCTCTCGGCGAGCAGGGACAGGGCGTCGCGCAGGCCGCCGCAGCGCAGGTAGGCCGCGCCCAGCTCCATCAGGCGCGGGGCGAGCAGCACGTCACGCTCCCGCGCCCGCAGGTGGCCCAGGTGCACGAAGGTCGCCAGGACCCGGTCGACCGTGGACCTGGCCAGGCCCGTCTCCTGCACCAGGTCGGTCGCCCGCATGCGGCGCACGGGCTCGGACGTCAGCGCGCGCAGAACGCGGAGCCCGCGTTCCAGAGTCCCGGCCGGTTCCATCTCGTCTCCGCTGAGTCAGGGGCGCTTTGACAGGAATGCTGCTATGTACGCATACTCAACTGCATAATAACGAACTAAAGTTCACTATGCGAACACATCCCGGTGAATGGAGCGTCGTGCGGAGAGACAAGGTGGTCGCGACCGCCGAGGAGGCGCTGGCGGGCGTGCGTGACGGCGCGTCGTTCGCGGTCGGCGGCTTCGGCCTCAGCGGCATCCCCAACGTTCTGATCCAGGCCCTGTACGACACCGGGGTGAGCGGGATCTCCGTGGTGTCGAACAACTGCGGCGTCGACGGCGGCGGCCTGGGCATCCTGCTGGCGGCCGGGCGCATCGCCCGCGTGACCGCCTCCTACATCGGCGACAACAAGGAGTTCGCCCGGCAGTATCTGGCCGGGGACCTGGAGGTCGAGCTGACCCCGCAGGGCAGCCTGGCCGAACGGCTGCGCGCGGGCGGCGCCGGCATCCCCGCCTTCTACACGCCCGCCGGGGTCGGCACCCCCGTCGCCGACGGCGGCCTGCCGCTGCGCCACAACCCCGACGGCACGGTCGCCGTCGCCTCGCCGCCCAAGGAGGTGCGCGAGTTCGACGGCCGGACGTACGTGCTGGAGCACGGCATCAGGACGGACTTCGCGCTGGTCCGGGCGGCGAAGGGGGACCGGCACGGCAACCTGGTCTTCAACAAGTCGGCGCGCAACTTCAACCCGCTGTCCGCGATGGCCGGGCACGTCACGGTGGCCGAGGTCGAGGAGCTGACCGAGCTGGACCCCGACGAGGTCCATCTGCCCGGCGTGTTCGTCCAGCGGGTCCTGGTGCTCACCCCCGAGCAGGCCGCGGACAAGGCGATCGAGAAGAGGACCACGTCATGAGCTGGACCCGCGACGAGATGGTCGCCCGCGCGGCGGCCGAGCTGCGCGACGGCGACTACGTCAACCTCGGCATCGGGCTGCCCACCCGCATCCCGTCCTTCCTCCCGCCGGAGGTGGACGTGATCCTGCACTCGGAGAACGGCATCCTCGGCGTCGGGCCCTACCCCGCGCCGGACGCGCTCGACCCCGACCTGATCAACGCCGGCAAGGAGACGGTCACCGTGCGCTCCGGCGCGGCGTTCTTCGACTCGTCGTTGTCGTTCGGCATGATCCGGGGAGGGCACATCGACGTGGCGGTGCTGGGCGCGATGCAGGTCTCCGCGCGCGGCGACCTGGCCAACTGGATGGTTCCCGGCAAGCTGGTCAAGGGCATGGGCGGGGCCATGGACCTGATCCACGGAGCCCGCAAGGTCATCGTGATCACCGACCACAACGCCAAGGACGGCTCCGCGAAGATCGTCAAGGAGTGCTCGCTGCCGCTCACCGGCCAGGCGTGCGTGCACCGCGTCATCACCGACCTCGCCGTCCTCGACATCACCGAGGACGGGCTGAGGCTGGTCGAGACCGCGCCCGGGGTGAGCGTGGCCGAGCTGCGCGAGCGTACGGAAGCTGAGGTTCTGGCATGAAGACCGTCTACGTCGTGGACGCGGTCCGCACCCCCTTCGGCCGCTACGGCGGCGCGCTGTCCGGCATCCGCCCCGACGACCTGGCCGCGCACGTCGTCAGGTCGATCGCCGAGCGCAACGACCTGGAGGCCCCCGACGAGGTCATCCTCGGCAACGCCAACGGCGCCGGCGAGGAGAACCGCAACGTCGCCCGCATGGCCGCGCTCCTCGCCGGGCTGCCGGTCACGACGCCCGGCTCGACGGTGAACCGGCTCTGCGGCTCCGGCATGGAGGCCGTCATCCAGGCGTACCGGATGATCGCGCTCGGCGACGCCGCCACGGTCATCGCCGGCGGCGTGGAGTCGATGACCCGCGCGCCGTGGGTGCTCCCCAAACCGGACAAGGCGTTCCCGGCCGGCGGCCAGGAGCTCGTCTCCACCACGCTCGGCTGGCGGCTGGTCAACCCCGGCATGCCCCCCGAGCACACCGTGCCGCTCGGTGAGGGCGCCGAGCTGATCGCCGACAAGCACCGCGTGGCGCGCGCCGATCAGGACGCGTTCGCGCTGGCCAGCCACCAGAAGGCGGCCAAGGCCACCTTCGACCGCGAGATCGTCCCCATCAACGGCCTGACCAGGGACGAGGGCATCCGCGCCGACTCTTCGCCGGAGGCGCTGGCCAAGCTCAGGCCCGTCTTCCGCAAGGACGGCGGCACGGTCACCGCGGGCAACTCCTCCCCGCTCAACGACGGCGCGGCGGCCCTGCTGCTCACCGACGAGGCCGGGCTGCGCGGCCGCGAACCCCTGGCCAGGATCACCGCGAGCGCGTCCAGCGCGCTCGAACCGCGCTACTTCGGCCTCGGTCCCGTCGAAGCCGCCACCAAGGCCCTGGCCAAGGCGGGCAAGGACTTCGGCGACCTGACCACGGCCGAGCTGAACGAGGCGTTCGCCGCCCAGGTCCTCGGCTGCCTGGCCGAACTGCCCGCCCTCGACCCCGCGATCGTCAACCCGGACGGCGGCGCCATCGCCCTGGGCCATCCGCTCGGCGCCTCCGGGGCCCGCATCACCGGCACCGTGGCCCACCGGCTGGCCGCGGCCGGCTCCGGCACGGGGCTCGCCACCCTCTGCATCGGCGTCGGCCAGGGCCTGGCCGTCATACTCGAAAGGTAGGCACCATGACCCCCCTCACCCAGGGCGAGATCGACCGCGAGATCGCCGAACGCCACGCGGCAGGCGGCGGGGACCATCCGGCCCGCGACTACGCGCCCTACCGCAGCACCCTGCTGCGCCATCCGCGCCAGCCGCTGGTCTCGCTGAAGGACCCGGAGGCCGCCGAGCTGTCCGGGCCCGTCTTCGGCGTCTCGGACGTGACCGCGCTCGACAACGACCTGACCCGCCAGCACCTCGGCGAGCCCCTGGGCGAGCGGATCACCGTACGGGGCCGGGTGCTCGACCGGCAGGGCCGCCCGGTCCGCGGCCAGCTCCTGGAAGTCTGGCAGGCCAACGCCTCGGGCCGCTACCCGCACCAGCGCGACGACCACCCGGCCCCGCTCGACCCCAACTTCACCGGCGTCGGGCGCTGCCTCACCGACGGCGACGGCGGCTACTCCTTCACCACGATCAAGCCCGGCGCCTACCCGTGGCGCAACCACACCAACGCCTGGCGGCCGGCCCACATCCACTTCTCGGTGTTCGGCGCGGCCTTCACCCAGCGCCTGGTCACGCAGATGTACTTCCCCGGCGACCCGCTCTTCCCCTACGACCCGATCCTGCAGTCCGTGACCGACGACAGCGCCCGGCAGCGGCTGGTGTCCACCTACGATCACGACCTGTCCACGCCCGAATGGTCGCTCGGCTACCGCTGGGACATCGTCCTCGACGGCCCCGCCGCGACCTGGATGGAAGAAGGCCGATGAACCCCACCCCCTCGCAGACCGTCGGCCCCTTCTACGGCTACGCGCTGCCGTTCCCCGGCGGCGGCGACATCGCCACCGGCGGGATCACCCTCCACGGCCACGTCTACGACGGCGCCGGCGAGCCGGTGCCGGACGCGCTGCTGGAGTTCTGGCAGGCCGACGCGGACGGCGGCCTGAGCGGCGCTCCCGGCACACTCCGCCGCGACCCGGTGAACGGCGCGGTCATCGGGCGGCACGGCGTCGACTTCACCGGCTTCGGCCGGGTGCCCACCGGCCTCGACGGCCGCTGGACGCTGCGCACGCTCGTGCCCGGCACCGGCTACATCAGCGTCTGCGTGTTCGCCCGCGGCCTGCTGCACCACCTCTACACCCGCGTCTACCTGGCCCCGCACGCCTTTCTTGACACACTGCCGCCTGAGCGGGCACAGACCTTGCTGGCGGCGCGTGAGCGCGACGACCTCTACCGGTTCGACATCCACCTGCAGGGCGAGAAGGAGACGGTCTTCTTTGACTTCGGCTGACCAGCCCCCGGGCGCCGCGCCTGACGGGCTCGCGGGTGCTGCGCCTGACGGGCCCCCGGACGCTGCGGCTGACGGGCTCGCGGGTGCGGACCTCGGGCTGCTGTCGCCCATGCGGGCGGCGGTGGCGGAGACCGGCGACGTGGCGGTGCTGCAGGCGCTGCTCGACGCCGAGGCCGCGCTCACCCGTGCGCAGGCCACCCTCGGGCTGGTCCCGCCGGAGGCGGCCGACGCGGTGACCGCCGCCGCCCGCGCCGACGCGTTCGACCTGCCCGGCCTGGTGGTACGCGCCCGCTCCGGCGGCAACCCGGTCATCCCGCTGGTCCAGGACCTCAGAAAGGCCGCCGCGCCCTACGGCGAGCACGTGCACCACGGCGCCACCAGCCAGGACATCCTCGACACCGCCCTCATGCTGGTCGTCCACCGCACCCTGGCCGCCGTCCTCGCGGACCTGGACCAGGTGATCGACCGGCTCGCCGCGCTGGCGGCCGAGCATCGCGACACCCCGATGGCCGCGCGTACGCTCACCCAGCAGGCGGTGCCGACGACGTTCGGGCTGAAGGCGGCGGGCTGGCACCGGCTCGCCACCGACGCCCGCACCCGGCTCGCCGCCGCCCGCCGCTCGCTCCCGGCCCAACTCGGGGGCGCGGCCGGCACACTCGCCGCCATGCGCCCACCCGGCCCCGCCGGCACCTCCACCAACACGCCCGCCGAAACCGGCACCGGTGCTCACGACGAGGATGCCGGGATTCGGCTGATGGCCGCTTATGCCGTGGAGACCGGGCTGGCCGAGGCGGTGCTGCCGTGGCATGTGTTGCGCACGCCCGTGGCCGACCTGGCCGGGGCGCTGGCGTTCACGGCCGGGGCGCTGGGCAAGCTCGCGGCCGACGTGCTCGTGCTCTCGCGTACCGAGATCGCCGAGGTGACGGAGGGCGTCGGCGGCGGCTCGTCGTCCATGCCCCACAAGCACAACCCGGTCAGGGCCACGATGATCGCCGCCACCGCCCGCCAGGTGCCCGCCCTCGCCGCCGTTCTCTACGCCTGTCTCGCGGCGGAGGACGAGCGGCCGGCCGGGGCCTGGCACGCCGAATGGCAACCGCTGCGCGAGGCGCTCCGCCTGGTCGCCGGCGCCGCCCGCGACGCCGCCGAGCTGCTCGCCGACCTGCGGACGCATCCCGAGCGCATGCGCGCCAACCTGGACATCGACGGTACGCCCGGCTACGCGACCGCCCTGGTCGACCGGGCGCTGGAGGACAAGTGACCCTGTTGCAGCACCGGCTGGACGGCCCGGAACACGGCCTTCCCCTCATTCTCGGCCCCTCGCTCGGCACGTCGGCCCGCGTGTGGGACCCGCAACTGGCCGCGCTGACCCGGACGTTCCGAGTGCTCCGTTTCGACCTGCCAGGTCACGACGGCTCGCCCGCGCACGGCGGTGCGGGATCTGAGCTGACCATGGAGGCCCTCGCGGATGACGTGCTGGAGGTGGCGGCGGCGCACGGCATGGAGCGCTTCCACTACGCGGGCATCTCCATCGGTGGTGCGATCGGGGCCACCCTGGCCGCGCGGCACCCCGGCAAGCTGCTCTCGCTGGCGATGATCTGCTCCTCCGCCAGGTTCGGCGAGCCGGAGGCGTGGCGGGAGCGGGCGCGGCTCGTACGGGAGAAGGGCACGGCCCCGTTGCGGGAGGCGAGCGCCGCGCGGTGGTTCGCCGGCCCCGCCGACCAGGCGCTGCTCGACGATCTCGGGCGAACCGATCCGGCCGGGTACGCCGCCTGCTGCGACGCGCTGGCCGGCTACGACGTACGCGGCGATCTCGGCACGATCGACGTGCCCACCCTGGTGCTGGCCGGGCGGGACGACCCCGCGACCCCGCCCGCCCACGCCCGCGAGCTGGCCGACGGCATCCCCGGCGCCGCGCTCGTGGAGGTGCCCGCCGCCGCCCACCTCGCGAACGTCGACCAGCCGCAGCGGGTCACCGCGGCCCTCCTCGCGCACCTGCCGTCCGAGCCCGGCATGCGGGTGCGCCGCGAGGTGCTCGGTGACGAGCACGTGGACCGGGCCGTCGCCCGCACCACCGGCTTCACCAGGGACTTCCAGGACTTCATCACCCGCTACGCCTGGGGCGAGATCTGGACCAGGCCGGGCCTGGACCGTCGTACCCGGAGCTGCGTCACGCTCACCGCGCTCGTCGCCCACGGCCATCTCGACGAGCTGGCCATGCACGTCCGCGCCGCGCTCAGGAACGGGCTCACCCCGGACGAGATCGGCGAGGTGCTGCTCCAGACGGCCGTCTACTGCGGCGTCCCCGCCGCGAACGCCGCCTTCGCCGTCGCCCAGCGCGTCCTGTCCGAATCCTGAGCCCGCTTGTCACCGTGCGCGGGCCGGGCGTGCCACCCCCGGCTCGCGGGGGCGGGGACGCGAATCTTGCGTGGGCGGGGTAGGGGGTGGGGATGTTCGACGACTTCGAGACCGGCATGATCGACGTGGGCGAGACGGAGCTGTTCGTACGGCACGGCGGCTCGGGCCCCCCGATCCTGCTCCTCCACGGCCACCCCCGCACCCACGCGACCTGGCACCGCGTCGCGCCCCTGCTCGCCCCTCACCACACCGTCATCTGTCCAGACCTGCGGGGATACGGCCGTTCCGGCAAGCCGCCCACCACCCCCGACCACGAGCCCTACTCCAAGCGCGCCATGGCCAGGGACCTGGTCGCCTTGATGCGCACGCTCGGCCACGACCGCTTCGCCGTGGCCGGTCACGACCGCGGCTCGTACGTCGCCCACCGCCTCGCCGTCGACCACCCCCAAGCGGTCACGCGCCTGGTCGTCATGGACGGCGTGCCCATCGGCGAGGCGCTGGCCCGCGCCGACGCGAGGTTCGCGGCGCGGTGGTGGCACTGGTTCTTCCTCGGCCAGAGCGCCAAACCCGCGGAGCGGGTGATCAACGCCGACCCCGACGCCTGGTATCAGGGCAGCGCCGAGCAGATGGGCGCGGAGGCGTACGAGGACTACCGCCGCGCCGTCCACGACCCGGAGACGGTGCACGCGATGTGCGAGGACTACCGCGCCGGGCTGGGCCTGGACCGCGCGGCCGACGACGCCGACCGTGCGGCCGGACGTCGTGTCGCCTGCCCGACGCTGTTCCTCTGGGCCACGAAGGACGACATGGAGGATTTGTACGGGGATCCGCTGGAGGTGTGGCGGTCGTGGGCCGATGACGTGCGCGGCCAGGCGATCGACAGCGGGCACCACGTCGCCGAGGAGGCTCCGGCGGAGGTGGCGGCGGCCCTGCTGACGTTCTTGGGCTCGGGCCCATCACGCTGAGAGGCACTGGCACGGCCCCCGATGTGACAGGGAACGCGGCGATAAGCTGCGCATATGCGCTATCTCATGATGTCTAAGTCCTCCAGCACCCCACCCGGCGACCGCTTGTACGCCGACATGGGCACGTTCATCGAGGAGCTGACCGAAGCCGGCGTCCTCGTGGCGACCGGGGGGCTGGAGGCGGGCGGCATCCTGGTGACCTCCTCGGGCGACAAGGTCACGGTGACGGACGGGCCGTTCGCCGGGGCCATGGCGGCCGTGACCGGGTTCGCGCTGGTCGAGGTGGCGTCGAGGGAAGAGGCGATCGATCTGACCCGCCGCTTCCGTAAGATCGTCGGGGACGGCGAGAGCGTGATCCAGCGGGTGTTCTGAGCCGTGGGCGACGTCCATGGCACCCCCGCCGCGTCCGGCGGCACGCTCGGCGCGGCCTGCCGGGCGTTCCTGAACCGCGACGACCTGGACCCCGGCACGCTGCGCTCGTACGGCCAGACCCTGCGCCGCCTCTGCCGCAGCCTGGGCGAGCACCTGCCGCTGGCCGCCCTCACCCCCGCCGAGGTGGCCCGGGTGTTCGCCACGTCGTGGGGCACAGCGGCCCCCAGGACCTGGAACCGGCACCGGTCGGCGGTGCGCTCGTTCGCCGCCTGGGCCGCGCTGGACGATGTCGCCGCGGGCCTGGACCGGCGCCCCGAGGACAGGACCCGGACGCCTTCGCTCGGCCCGGCGCAGCTCCAGACCCTGCTGGACGATCCCGCCCCGGCTCTGCGCGAGCGCACCCTGTGGTGGCTGCTGCACGAGTCCGCCGCCGCGGTGTCCACCGTGCTCGCTCTCAACGTGGAGGACCTGGACCTGCGGGGCCGCCGGGCCCGTGCGCACGGCGGCTGGGTGACGTGGCGCGCCGGGACCGCGCGGTTGCTCGCGCACCTGGTCGAGGGCCGGGGCAGCGGCCCGGTGTTCCTCGCCGGCCGGCGGCCGGGGCCGGCCCGCGGCGCGGCGGAGGCGGACCTGTGCCCGGAGACGGGACGCCGCCGGCTGTCGTACGAGCGGGCGGAGTACCTCTTCAAGCAGGCCACCAAGCCGCTGGACCCGGCGGGCGACGGCTACACCCTGCGGCGGCTCAAGCCATAGCGCGGCCAGCGCATATCCGAACAAAGCCCGGCGGACCGCATTCCTTTACCGGATCGGTCGCCGGATGTTGCCACTTTTTCACTATTCCTTGCCTAGTACCGGATATTCGGATACGGCGTGGCGTTCTGCCCTGACCTGCGGAAACTGTAAATATCGTACCGGTCTTACCAGCTCGCGCAGGGGGCCGCAATCGGGTCTGCCGGCCAATTCGCGTCGCATTCCACAAAGGACGTCATATGTTTACCCGTACACATGTCACAGCCGCCCGGCCGAAGGCGCGTCAATCGGTGAAGAGAGCGGCGCAGCTGACCATGCGCGGCTCCCTCGCGCTGGCCCTCGCCGCCACCTTCGCCTCCCCGGCGAGCGCGGCGGGCGCCGACGGCCACGGCGACCGGCACGGTGATCACGGCGACCACCACGGTGATCATCACAGCAACACCGGCGGGCGCTGCTCGCCGCGCACCTTCTACAAGGTGCACCGCGTCTCCCCGAGGAACTTCTTCCTGCCCCGCACCCGCTACATCGACGGTCCCGGCGGCTCCATGTCGGTGTCGGTCACGCGGGAGCACGAAGTGCTCGCCTTCCTCGAAACCGAGCGGGAGAAGCAGACGCCGCTGTTTCACGACCAGCTCTCGTTCACGCCCACGGACGTGATCTCCCACCTGCGCAAGCTGGGACTGCCGCACCTTGAGGAGCGGCACATGGTCTACACCGGGCACGAGTACACCCGGGAGGTCAGCCGGGGCATGTACGGCAACATGTGGTACCGCGTCTTCGGTTACCGCATCGGCTGGTCGGCCTGGTCGGTGGTCGGCACGTGCCGCCACCGGAAGATCGCGACCGGCATCGCGAACGTGCCGGCCAGGGTGGAAGGCTGGCGTTATTGGGAGACCAAGCACCCGATGTACAAGAACCGTCGCCTGCCCTTTAACTGACCGTCCCACCGAACGCCGCGAGCCTGAGATAAACGCAGGTCAGGTGGCGTTTCGGGGCCATGGCCGGGTAGGTTGTCAACAGTAGCCCGGGCACGCCGGCGGCCTTCGTACCCGGCGCCCGTCCTGCGAGTTCGACGAGGGGGCAGCATGGCTATTCTCCACTACCTCGGTCTTCTGCCGAGGCCACAACCGACACCGGGCAACGGCGGCAGCGACACCAGCCGGAGTTCGCGCCGCCGGCGGCGCCGTCGCAACTGAGTCGTGCGTGACTCGGCGAAGCCGAGCTTGATTCAGGTCAGGCTCGGCTTTTCGTATGCCGGGCAGGTGCCGCTAGGGTGATGCGCCCGATCCCTTATCGATCAAGGAATGCGCGTGCGCCGTCACCGATTAGCCCCACTCGCCGCTTCCGTCACAGGCGCTTACCTCATCGTGCTCGTGGTCACCGCCGTGACCGCGCTGAACGGCGGGGACATCCGGCTCCTGTGGCGGCTGACGATCCTCTACGACCTCGACGAGGGCGCCCCCGGCAACTGGACGAACGTGCTCCCGCTGTCCCTGGCGGGCGGGGTGCTGGCGTGGGCGCTCTGGCAGACCTTGCGCGGCCCGGCGGCGGGCCGGCCGCCGCTGCTGGACCCGGGCACCCGGCTGCTGCGCACCGTGCTGTACGTCAACGCGGCGTCCTGGGGAGTCCGCGCGTTCATGCCGGTCTGGCCCTGGTGGGCAGGGGTGTGCGACCTGGTGCTGATGCTCGCGCTCATGCTGGCGTTCCAGCCGGCTCTGCGGCGCAACGTGCGCCACGCCGATCTCGCCCTGCTCGCGGGTGCGTCGTCCCTCGCGGTGCTGGCCGCCGATGAGGTGTTCGGCTGGCGGAACCTGGACCTGCTCGCCGCCCTCCTTCTCGCCGGGCTGCTGATCTGGACCGTGCTGGTGTTCGTGGCCCAGCGGCGGGACGGCCGCTGGGGACGGGCGACGATCCTGTACGGCGTCGCCTCCCTGCTGGGCCCGTTCGCGGTCATGTTCGCCGGCAACCTGCCCTACACCGGCAGCGCGCTCGCCACGGCCGCCGACGCCATGATGGTGATCTGGCTGGCCCGATCCGCCCACGACCTCGCCCACCCGGACACCCGGCCGGTCCCGCTCCCGCCGCCGCTCGCCCGGCCGCCCATGCTCGCCGCGGCGCTCGCGTTCACCGCCTGCGTGGCCCCGATCGTCCCGGCCGTGATCAACCTGAACCGCGGCCACCCGCTGTGGATCACGCCGTACGCGCCGATCGGGCGGCTGATGCGCCGGGCCGGTGACTTCCAGCCGATGCTCGGGCCGGCCATCGAGGTCTTCGAGCTCTTCGTCGGCGTCGGCGGGCCGGCCCTCGTGGTCCTGGTCGCCGTCCGCCTGCGGACCAGGCTCGCCCTGCTGGCGGCCATCGGCACGCTGCTCCTCACCGCCGGGGCCGGGCTCGCCGCCCTGGCGCTCTCCGGCCGCCGCGGCCCCGGTCGCGACTCCCAGCTCTGGAACATGAACCTGCCGCTCCATGCCCTGGGCCTCGGCCGGGCGCCGGTCGCCACCCCGGTGTGGATCGCCGTCGCCTGCGTGCTCTCGGCCGTTCTCCTGTGGTGGACCCACACGCTGCGGCGCCACGAGGCGGGCCACCTCATGGTGGTGGTCAAGCCCGCCCCCCGAACCGGTACGGGCCGGTATTAGGCCCAAGAGAGGGGGTAAAAGCCCCGTCGTACGGTGCTGACCTGCGAAAACGCCTCTCACGAGGGGTGCTGCGGGGCGACGGGGGCGTGTGGGGGATCTCTGGTGACCATTGACAGATCACGGACGGCCAAGCCGCCGGCGCCGGTGGAGGTCGAGAAGAGGGGCCGGCTGCTGGCCTCCTGGTTGTCGACCACCGACCACAAGGTCATCGGCTACATGTACCTCATCGCCTCCTTCGTGTTCTTCGCGCTGGCGGGCGTGATGGCGCTGATCATCCGGGCGGAGCTGATGCAGCCGGGGCTGGCGCTGGTCAGCAACCAGACCTACAACGAGCTCTTCACCATGCACGGCACGATGATGATGTTGCTGTTCGCCACCCCGCTGTTCGCCGGGTTCGCCAACGTCATCATGCCCCTGCAGATCGGCGCGCCGGACGTGGCCTTCCCCCGGCTGAACGCGGTCAGCTTCTGGTTGTTCCTGTTCGGCGGGCTCATCGCGGTGAGCGGCTTCTTCACCAACGCGGGCGCGGCCGACTTCGGCTGGTTCGCCTACACGCCGCTGTCGCTCAAGACCTTCTCGTCGTCCATCGGGGGAGACCTGTGGGCGATGGGGTTGCTGATGTCCGGCCTCGGCACGATCCTCGGCGCCGTCAACTTCATCACCACGATCATCTGCATGCGGGCACCGGGCATGACCATGTTCCGGATGTCGATCTTCACCTGGAACGTGCTGCTGACCAGTGTGCTGGTGCTGATGGCGTTCCCGGTGCTGGCCGCCGCCCTGTCCGTGCTGGAGATCGACCGTCAGTACGGCACCCACGTCTTCAGCCCGGCCAACGGCGGGGCGATGTTGTGGCAGCACCTGTTCTGGTTCTTCGGCCATCCCGAGGTCTACATCATCGCGCTGCCGTTCTTCGGCATCATCACCGAGATCCTCCCCGTCTTCAGCCGCAAGCCCATCTTCGGCTACATCGGCCTGGTCGGCGCCACCATCGCCATCGCCGGGTTGTCGATGACCGTCTGGGCGCACCACATGTTCCCGACCGGGCAGGTGCTGCTGCCGTTCTTCTCCTTCTTCACCTTCCTCATCGCGGTGCCGACCGGGGTGAAGTTCTTCAACTGGACCGGCACCATGTGGCGGGGGCACCTGTCGTTCCAGTCGCCGATGTTGTTCGTGGTCGGCTTTCTGATCACGTTCCTGCTCGGCGGCCTGACGGGGGTGATCCTGGGCTCGCCGCCGCTGGACTTCCACATCACCGACTCCTACTTCGTCGTGGCCCACTTCCACTACGTGGTCTTCGGCACGGTGGTGTTCGCGATGTTCGCCGGGTTCTACTTCTGGTGGCCCAAGATGACCGGCCGGATGCTGAACGACAGGCTGGGCAAGGTGCACTTCTGGTTGTTGTTCATCGGCTTCCACACGACCTTCCTCGTGCAGCACTGGCTCGGCGTGGCCGGCATGCCGCGCCGCTACGCCGACTACAGCGCCGTCGACGGCTTCACCGACCTGCACCTCATCTCGTCGATCGGCGCGTTCCTGCTGGGCGCGTCGACGCTGCCGTTCCTCTACAACGTCTGGTGGACCGCCCGCCACGCCGAACGGGTCACCGTCGACGACCCCTGGGGCTTCGGCGGCTCGCTGGAATGGGCCACCTCGTGCCCGCCGCCCCGGCACAACTTCACCAGCATGCCGCGCATCCGCTCCGAACGGCCCGCCTTCGACCTGCATCATCCGCATGTCGGCAAGAAGATCGAAGAGAGCTGACGACCGTGGGCCTGTCACGCGAAGAGCAGCTCATCCTCGCGGCGATCGAGCTGGAGCTGCAGTACAGCCGGCCACGGCTGGCCGGCCATCTCGACGCCTTCAACGCCAGGGCGGACCGGCAGGGGCCGCAGCGCTTCGCCTCGCACGTCAGCCGCCGGGAGCTGATCGCGGTATTCGGCGTCGTGCTCGTCATGTCCGCGCTCATGACGCTGGTCATCCTCTGCTACGGCCGCTGACCGGGCGAGCCGTCGATCGGCGCCCCCGTCCCGGCGCGGCGTGGCACGACGAAGGCCACGTCCGGCAGCCTTGCATGACGAAGGCCACGTCCGGCAGCCTCTGCAGGACGTGGCCTTCCGCGCGGGTCAGCGGCCTTCGGGAACCTCCACCAAAGGGGTGTCCACCAGGTGCTCGATCAGGAACCAGGTCTCCAGCTCGCCGGTGCGGATGACCTCCGAGACGAGCAGGTCGTTGGTGCCGTCGTCGCCCATGTCCTGGGCGCGGGCGGCGGCGTCGTGGCTGGCGACGAGGATGGTCTCGTGCGCCTCGATCAGGCGGGAGAGCATGGCCGGCACCTCCTCGGCGCCGTTGGGCGGGCGCGGGATCACGGTGATCTCCGCCACGTGACGGGGGTCGCCGATCGCGACGCCGCCGAGGGTCTGGACCCGCTCGGCGATCTTGTCGACCAGTTCGAGCTGCTCGGCCGCGTGCTTGTCCAGGAGCAGGTGGAGCTGGTAGAAGGTCGGGCCGCGCATCAGCCAGTGGTGCTTCTTGTAGAGGCTGTGCAGAATCTGCGTGTCGGCCAGGATCTGGTTGAGCCGCTGGCAGGAGTATTCACGCGCGTCCGCGGAGAGCCCGAGCGGGAACATCCGCACGGTGCCGAACTCCTGGATCTCCACGCCGTTCACGTGCAGCCACGGCTGGCTGCTGCCCTTGGGCCGGGCGGCCTTGGTGGAGCGTTTGGTGGGTGACACGCGAGTCTCCTCGGTTTTGCGACAAGGGAGTCAGTTGTCGTGGAACCTCCCCAGGGCTGAGCCAAGGACCACCACGGGTCTCCACAAAAGGTGGTCAAACCGCCGCCGCGTAATGACGGCGTGACGGGGGAATGGCACATCGTGGCCGGAAGCATCGCGCAGCGACAGGAGGTCCACCTGTGGCCACGACCATGTCCGTGGGCGAGGCGGGGCGCTCACTCGCCACCCCCGCCGCGTACACCGATGAGACCCGCCTGCACGAAGGGCTGGCGCTGCTGCGCCGGGCGTCCCCTGTGCACCGGGTGGACGCTCCCGGCTACGACCCCTTCTGGGCGGTCACCCGGCACGCCGACGTGCTGGAGATCGAGCGGGACGCCGCCCTGTGGCTGAGCGCCCCCCGCCCCGTGTTGCGCAAGGCGGAGGTCGACGCCGCCCTGGAGGCGCGCAAGGCGAAGGGGACCGCGCTGCGGACCCTCGTCCACCTGGACGATCCCGAGCACCGCGTCGTCCGCGCGATCGGGGCGGACTGGTTCCGCCCCAAGGCCATGCGGGCCCTGGAGGTGCGGGTGCGCGAGCTGGCCAGGCGGCACGTGGACCGGATGGCCGAGCACGGCGGCGCCTGCGACTTCGTCCGGCAGGTGGCGGTGCACTACCCGCTCTACGTCATCCTCTCGCTGCTGGGGCTGCCCGAGTCGGACTTCCCCCGCATGTTGCGGCTCACGCAGGAGCTGTTCGGCCAGGACGACGCGGCCAAGCGGCGCGGCGGGGCCGCCGCCCACCACCTGTCCGTGCTGACGGATCTCCTCGGCTACTTCCACGAGGTCACGGCCGCGCGCCGGGCCGCGCCCACCGGGGATCTCGCCTCGATGATCGCGAACGCGCGCGTCGACGGCGAGCTGCTGAGCGACTACGACACCGCCTCCTACTACGTCATCATCGCCACGGCCGGTCACGACACCACCAGCTCCACCATCGCGGGCGGGCTGGAGGCGCTCATCCGGCATCCGGCGGAGCTGCGGCGCCTGCGGGAGGATCCCGGCCTGCTGCCGCTCGCCGCCGAGGAGATGATCCGGTGGGTGAGCCCGGTGAAGGGGTTCATGCGCACGGCTTCCGCCGACACCCGGGTCGGCGGGACGGCCATCAAGAAGGGCGAGTCGGTGTTGCTCTCCTATCCGTCGGCCAACCGGGACGAGGAGGTCTTCGACCAGCCGTTCCGCTTCGACGTCGGGCGTGATCCCAACCGGCACCTGGCGTTCGGGTTCGGCGTGCACTACTGCCTCGGGGCGGCGCTCGCCCGGATGGAGATCCAGGCGCTCTTCGCCGAGCTCATTCCCAGGCTGGCCACCGTCGAGTTCGACGGTGCGCCCTCGTGGGGGGCCACCACGTTCGTGGGCGGGCTCAAGTCCCTGCCCGTCCGCTACACCATGCGGGGCTGAACGATGCCCGATGGATTTCGGCCGAATCGCCGGCGCGCCCGCGCCGGCGCACAACGACGATCACGTGGCACGGGTCCCGCACGGATCACTGCGCGCACAAGGACAACAAAAGAATCTTCAGCCCCGATGCGCACTCCCGAGAGCCGTGCCGGCGAGATCTTCACGCTTATTGACCTGCCATCTGACCTGCCCGAACGCCGCTTTTTCCGGTGCCGGCCGGCCGTCCGCGAGGCGTGACACGACAATAGTGGTAACAAACATTTCCCGAAGTAACTGGTCTACCGTATTGTCATTGTCTGGAATTGTTGGAACATATGGTTCGAGTCAACGAGTGAGGTCCATAGATCGTTTACCGGAATAGGTGACGGCGAGGGAAAGGGGCAACGCTCATGCGCCAACGTGCTGTCCGAAACCTGGCCAAGCTGGATACGACGCAAGCCAGGATCACGCGGATACTCGACGCCGCGGCAGGCGGGAAGAACAACTTCCTGGCGGACAAGGACATGGTGCGTTTCTTCGATCAGGCGACCCCCGTCACCACGACCGCGGCACGCGCGGTCCTGCAGTACTTATCCCGGGTGGTCCGCCACCTGGCCGCCGAAGGCGTGGACCAGTTCATGATCGTCGGCAGCGGGGTCCCGAGCGGTCTGCCGCCCGGCCAGCGGCTGCACGACATCGCCTGCCACACCTCCATCAGCCCCGACCTGCGGGTCGTCTACGTCGAGAACGACCCGATGGCGGTCACCATGGCGCAGGCCACCATCGAGCCCTTCGCCCCCATGGTCCGGGTGGTCGACGGTGACGTCCGCGAGATCGACGAGCTGCTCGCGGACCGGATCATCCACACGTTCCTCGACTGGGAGCGGCCCCTGGCCGTGTTGTTGTTGTCGGCGCACAGCCTCGACGACGACGAGCACGCCCACTACGTCATCAAGAAGTTGCGGCACGCGGCGCCCGTCGGAAGCTTCCTGGGCCTGCTGCACACGACCTTCGACGGCGTCCCGCCGGAGCTGCTCACCGCCGTCCGCGAGATGCTCGCCATGACGCTGCCCGGCCTCGCCATCCGCTCACGCGGTGAGGTCGCCGCCCTGCTGGACGGCCTGGACCTGGTCGAGCCCGGTCTGGTGTGGGTGCCCCGGTGGCGTCCCGTGGAGCGCGACCTCGCCTGCGCGGACGAGCCGAGCACGTCGGGCAACTACGGCGCCGTGGCCCGCCTTCCCTGAGGCGCGGGCGGCGGCGATCCCGTCGATGACCAGGGGCGCGGCCGGGCCCGGCGGGCCGCCGCGAGGTGGCGGAAACCCGCCGTGGCGGCCCTTCGCCAGTAACAACTCTTGGGGTGAAATACCCGCTTCCTAACAATTTGTCCTGCGCGGTGTTGATGATCAACCGCGTGGACAAGGGAGGAACCCCAAGAATGCGACCTCTGTACCGGGTTGTCGCAGCGACCACCGGCGCGGCCGTACTCGCCTTCGGGCAGGCGGCCATACCCGCAGGCGCCGCAGCGGGAGATCCGCCCGTCACGCCGGCGACCACCCACACGCTGACGCTGGTCACCGGCGACGTCATAGACGTCCAGACCTACGCGGACGGCCGTCAGGCCGCGAGCCCCCGGCCGGCGCCGGGTCGCGCGCAGCCCGCCTTCAAGACCGTCGAGCGGGACGGCGACCTCTACGTGATCCCGGACACGGCCCGCGCGCTGCTGGCCGCGAACCGGCTGGACCAGGAGCTGTTCAACGTCACCACGCTCGTCGCGGCCGGCTACGACGACGCCCACCGTGCCGCGCTGCCGCTCATCGTCAGCTACGGCCCGGCCGCCCGGCGCACGCTCGCCGCTCAGCCGGTGCCCGCGGGCGCCCGCAGGACCAGGGTGCTGACCAGCGCGAACGCCGCCGCCGTCGAGCGCGCTCCCGCCCAGGCGCAGGCGTTCTGGACCTCGCTGAGCCCGGCGGCGCCCAAGGTGGCGGCGGCGCCGTACGAGAAGGTGTGGCTCGACCGGCCGGTGCGGGCCACGCTGGAGACCAGCGTGCCGCAGATCGGCGCGCCGGCCGCCTGGCAGGCGGGCTACGACGGCAAGGGCGTGAAGGTGGCCGTGCTGGACACCGGCGCCGACGCCACGCACCCCGACCTCGAAGGCCGCATCGCCGAGAGCGTCAACTTCTCCGATGCCGCCGACACCGTGGACCGCAACGGCCACGGCACCCACGTGGCGGCCACCATCGCGGGCAGCGGCGCGGCCGACGCGAGCAAGCGCAAGGGCGTCGCGCCCGGCGCCTCCCTCTACGTCGGCAAGGTCCTCGGCGACACGGGCGGCGGCTACCTGTCGTGGATCGTCGCCGGGATGGAATGGGCGGCGGCTCAGCAGGTCGACGTCGTCAGCATGAGCCTGGGCACCGAAGATCCGTCCGACGGGCAGGACCCGCTGAGCCAGGCGCTGAACACCCTGTCCAGCCAGTCGGACGTGCTGTTCGTGGTCGCGGCGGGCAACGAGGGCCCCGACGCCGGCACCGTCTCCTCGCCGGCCGCCGCCGACGCGGCGCTCACCGTCGGCGCGGTCAGCAAGAGCGACGAACTGGCCGGGTTCTCCTCGCGCGGCCCCCGCCTCGGCGACGACGCGCTCAAGCCGGAGATCAGCGCGCCGGGCGTCGCCATCGTCGCCGCCCGCGCCGCGGGCACCTCGCTCGGCACCCCGGTCGACGACCGCTACAGCGCGCTGAACGGCACCTCCATGGCCACCCCGCACGTCGCGGGATCGGCGGCGCTGCTCGCGCAGCGCCATCCGGACTGGAGCGCCCAGCAGCTCAAGGCCGCCCTGATCAGCACGGCCAAGCCGGTGGCCGGCGACCTCGACGCGATCGGCGCGGGCCGTGTGGACGCCGGCCGGGCGGTCGCCCAGCAGGTGTACGCCAGTCCGGCCACGATCAGCCGGCCCACCGTGGCCGCCGACGGCGAGGCCGGCACCTCGGCCACCGAGATCGTCAACACCGGTGACACGGCCGTGGCCCTCGACCTGACCCTCGACGTCCGCGACCAGCGCGGCGCACCGGCCCCCACCGGCATGTTCGCCCTGCCGGCCGGCCGCGTCGAGGTGCCCGCCGGCGGCAAGGCCCAGGTCACCGTGGCGGTGGACCCGGCCAAGGGCACCCGGGGCCGCTACACCGGCCGCCTGCGCGCCAGCGCCGAAGGCGTCGAGGTGACGGTCGCGATCGTGCAGAGCGTCAGCCCGACCAGGCACCGCGTCGAGATCCCCGTCACCTACCGGGACGGCGGCGCGCCCGGCGCCGAGTCCGGCGTGGACGTGCTCGACCTCGACACCGGTGACTTCTACGACCTGACGGTGCCCGAGGACGGCAAGCTCATCGCCGACCTGCCCGCCGGTCGCTACTCCATGATGGCCACCCTGTTCGAGCCCAGGGACGCGAGTGTGCACTCCTCCGAGGTCGTCTTCGCGGGCGATCCGGACGTGGAGATCACCGGCCCGGCGACGGTGCCGATCGACGCCCGCCGGGCCGGCCGGGTCCGGCTGGACACCGCGAAGAAGGCCGACCACCTCCAGGTCACCATCGGCCACGTACGGTATGGGGAGGGCCCTGGCCTGCACTCCTCCTGGATGCTGACCTCGGCCACCGAGCGCGCCTACCTCACGCCCATGCCGAAGGCGGAGACCGGCGTGTTCGAGGTCTACCACCATTGGGACCTGTACCAGCCGGTCGCCACCGCCACGGCCGGCGGCGCGGACCTGCGGCTGGTCCACATGGACTTCGGGCCCGTCTTCGACGGGCGGCGCGACCTGCCGGTCTACGACGCCGGCGACCGCGAGGACTTCACCGGCGTCAACCTGGCGGGCAAGCTCGCGCTGCTGACCTACCGGCCGGGGGCGGACATGTTCCCCGCGATCGAGAGCGCGGCCGCGGCGGGCGCGACGGTCGTCGTGCTGGCGCTGAACGAGCGGCGCGGAGCGTTGTCGTACTGGGGCAGCGGGCTGGCGGTGCCCGCCTTCACCACCGGCTACGACGAGGCGGCGGCGCTGCGCAGGGCGGGGCGCGTGCGGCTGGAGGGCACCTCGGTGAGCCCGTACTGGTATGACGTGCTGCGCTGGCACGACGGCGTCCCGCGCGATCTGCGCTACGAGGTCTCGGCGCGGACCATGGCCCGCGTCGACGCGAGCTACCACGGCACCTCGGGCGAGGCCGGCTACGGCACGCGCGCCAGCTTCCGGCCCGCGGTGGGCGGCATGATGATCAAGCCGTCGCCGATCACCGGCGCGATGACCCGCGAGGAGTGGACGACGCCCGGTGACCTCATCGTGCGCGCCAGGTTCCAGCGCTCGGGGGAGGGCGCCGAGCTGATCAGCGCCGACCGCGTCTACCGGGCGGGGCAGCGCGTCGCCGAGCACTGGTTCGCGCCCGGCGGGCCCGGCCAGCCGCGCGGCCTGTCCAGCATCTTCGCGGAGTACGGCCTGCCCGCCCGGCGGACCGGCGACGAGGTGCGGATGATGACGCCCGCCTTCGGCGACTCCGACCCCGGCCACTTCGGCTTCGTCTCCAGCGGCGCCGACCAGGCGTCGTACGAGCTGTTCCGGGGGAGTCAGCCGGTCGCCTCCGGCGGTGAGCTGTACAACCAGGTGTTCACCTTCCCGGCCGAGCCCGCCGTGTACCGGCTGGAGCAGCACGCGGCCCGCACCGCCCCCTGGTGGGGCACGGCCACCAAGACGGACACGACCTGGACGTTCTCCTCGGCGCACACGGCCGGGCGGGAGGTGCTGCCGTTGCTGGCCATCGACTACGACCTCGGCGTCGACCTCCGCAACGCCGTCTCCGCCCGGGGGCGGCACACGTTCGCCTTCGGTGTCCGGGCGCCTGACGGGGCCGCTCCCGTCCGGGTCGCCGGGGCGTCGGCGCAGGTCTCCTACGACGACGGCGCGACCTGGGCTCAGGTCCGGGTGGACCGGCGCGGCGACGGGACGTACCAGGTCAAGACCGAGCACAAGGGGCGCAGTGGTCAGGTGTCCCTGAAGGTGGCCGCCTGGGACAAGGCCGGCACCAAGGTCGAGCAGACGATCACCAGGGCGTTCACGCTGAAGTGATCGCGGCGGGGGCTCCGCGCGGCGGAGCCCCCGCCCGCAAGCGTCCGGCGGCCTTCAGCTGTCCGGTGGTGCCTAGGTGTCCGGCGGCGTTCAGGCGTCCGGCGGTCTACGGGTGCCCGGCGGCGTTCAGTCGTCCGGCAGGCAGATGGTCAGCGCGCCCGGGAGGGCCTTCGCCTCGATCCGGGTGGTGGGCTCGCGCTCCCCGCCGTCGAGCTCGTAACGCAGCGGGGTGCCGAACCGGGCGGACACCTCCCTGGCCCGGGTGATCCGGACGAACGGGGACTCATCAGAGCGGCCCGCGGCCATCCTGCCGAGCACCCGCGCCCACTGGACCGGCCCCTTGGCGGTGGACACGCCGATGTCCAGCCAGCCGTCGTCCGGCCGGGCGTCGTCGAACGCCTCGATGCCGCCGGCGATCGTGCTCACGTTGCCCAGCAGCAGGCAGCTCGCCTCCCCCTCGAACCAGAGCGTCCCGTCGACCTCGATCGTCATCGGCACCAGCGGCCCGCCCACGTGCCGCACGGCCGCCTTGACGTAGCTCAGCTTGCCGAGCCGCCGCTTGGCCTTCCCGTCGGCGTCGGCGATCATCTCGGCCTCGAAGCCGGCCCCCGCCATCACCGCGAAGTGCTCGCCGTTCAGCACCCCGAGGTCCAGCTTCGCCCGCCGCCCGTGGAAGGCGACGTGGACCGACTCCTCCAGGTCGATGGGGATGCCGACGTTGTTGGCGAACAGGTTCCCGGTGCCCGCGGGCAGGATGGCCATCGGCACGCCGGAGCCGGCCAGCACGTCGGCGCAGCGCTGCACCATGCCGTCGCCGCCCCAGACGAGCACCAGGTCGGCGCCCTCCTTGAGCGCCCGGCGCACCTTCTTGGGCGCTTTCTTGCTCTTCGGCACCTCGAACCAGAGGAGTTCGCCGACGTCCTGCTCGGTGATGAGCACGCGCAGCCGGTCCAGCCCGGCGCCAAGTGTCTTCTTGCGGTGCGCGACAACCGCCACGGTGGGGGACATGCCTTCCGGACTACCCCCGGCGCGACCTTTCAGGCAGGAATCAATGCGCGCTCACGGGGTAGCCGATCGCGAACGCGCATCGAGGAAGGAGCGAATTCGTGAGGCGGTCATCGTTCAGGGCCCGTGCCGACCGTGCACTGGGGCTGCGTCTGACGGTGGCCAGTTTCGCGGTGGCGCTCATCATGATCCCGTTCAGCATCCTGCTGATCGTGGCGAAGATGCCGCTCAACGAGCTGGACGCGGAGGTCGCCGAGGAGCTGCACCAGTACGCGCTCGCCCACCCCGGCGTGACTAGGCTGCTCATCGTCTGGACGGACCTGTTCGGGCCGTGGCCGTGGCGGATCGCGGTCATCGCGTTCGCCGTCTGGCTGCTGCGCAGGGGCGGGCGGCGGCTGGCCGTCTGGGCGGTCACCACCGTGACCGTCGGCGGGCTGCTCGGCCTCGCGCTCAAGATCATCGTGGCCCGGACCAGGCCGCACCTGCCGGACCCGGTCGCGCTGGCGCCGGGCGACTCCTTCCCGTCGGGCCACGCGGTCAACGTGACGCTCGGCGCGGGCGTGGTCGTCCTGCTCCTGCTGCCCATGGTGTCGCGGGGGTGGCGGCGGGTGATCTGGGCCGTCGCGTGGTTCCTGGTGTTGTCGGTCGGTTACACCCGGATCGCGCTCGGCGTGCACTGGGTGAGCGACGTGGTCGGCGGGATCGTGCTGGGGGTGGCCGTGGTGGCCGCGACCACGGCGGGATTCGAGACATGGCGGCGAGGGCAGGGCCGCAGGCCCGCCTCGCCGGTGGCCGAGGGCGTGGAGCCCGAGTCGGTGAAGGTGATGCATGACCAAGACTGAGCATGTGAAGTACTACGCGGTGACGCTCTTAAGCCCGCTGTTGTTGCTGGGCGCGGTGACGTACGGCGTGGGGGAGCTGATCCTCGCCCAGCCGACCGGCGAGGCGGCCGTGAGCAGGGGACTGGCCGAGGACCGCACGTCGCTCTGGAACACGCTGACCGACTTCGGCAGCAGCCTGTCCGACACTCCCTACATCGTCGGGCTCACCGCGCTGGCCGCGATCATCTGCCGGCTCGTGTTCAAGCGCTGGCGCGAGTCGATCTTCCTCGTCGCGGCCGTCTGGGGCCAGTCGCTGGTCTTCCTGGCCACCACCGAGGTGGTCGGGCGGAAGCGGCCACCGGTGCCGCATCTCGACCCGGCGCCTCCCACCTCCAGCTTCCCGTCCGGGCACATGAGCGCCGCCGTCGCGTTCTACTGCGGGATGGCGCTCATCCTCACCACCCACATCCGCAACCGGGCGCTGCGGGTGCTGGTGTGGGTGCTCGGGATCGCCGCCCCGCTGGCCGTCGGCTTCTCCCGCCTGTATCGCGGCATGCACTTCCTCACCGACGTCCTGTGGGGGATGCTGCTCGGCGCCGTCTGCGTGGTGGTGGCCGCGCGGGCCATCCTGTACCGGCGGGACAGCCGGCGCCAGGAGCGGCGGCGGTCAGAACTCGTTCGACCCGCGTAGCCGCGGGGGCCGTCCGTCCGGGTCCACGACCATCCGATACAACGGCATGGCCATGGCCCGGCGGACGGCGCCGATCCCGGGGCGCGCGTGCGGGCGCAGCCGGCCCGGCGGGCGCGGGCCCTGGCAGCCGCCCTCGTGCCAGGCGTCGAGCCGCGCCGCCGACTCGGCGAACGCGTCGAACGCGGCCTTCGGATCGCACAGGTCGTCCAGATCCCTGGGACCCCGGCCGTCGGGGTCCAGGTCGTCGGGTTCATTGGAGCCGGGGTAGCGGTCCAGGTGCTCGGCGGCCAGCGTGAGCCGGAGGTCCCTGGCGTACCTGCGGGCCCCGGCGGGCTCGCGCGGGTCGGGCTCCTCGTCGATCACGGCGCAGCTCAGCTCGGAGTCGAACGTCCACGAGCGCAGATTGACGTTGTCGGAGCCGACGCTCGCCCACACGTCGTCGACCACGCAGACCTTCGCGTGCACGTACACCGGCGTGCCCGCGTGGTTCTCCAGGTCGTAGATGGCGACCCGGTCCCCGCCGGCGCCCAGCAGCCGGGCCAGCGCCTCCGACCGGCCGATCAGGCTGGCCGGACCGGCCAGCCAGCCGTCCTGGTCGGGATGGCGCGGCACCACGATGATCATGCGCAGCTCCGGCTCCCGCTCCAGCGCCTCGGCGAACGGCTCGACCACCTCCGTGGACCAGAGGTACTGGTCCTCCAGGTAGACCAGCGATCGGGCCCGCTTCAGCACCTTGTGGTACGCCCTGGCCACGCTCCGCTCACCCTCAGGGGCGAACGGATAACCACGGCGCAGGTGCGGATAGGTCCGCAGCAGTTGCACGGCGTGCGTCCCGGCCCGATCCGGCGGCGGACCCGGCTTGGGCAGCGGCGGCACGTCGGCCATCTGTGACAGGCGGTCGCGCAGCCGCCGGAGCGGCTGGCGGGTCTCGGGCGCCGGATCCTCCCAGCGCTCGCAGAAGACCTTCTCCACCTCGGACACGGCCGGACCCTTGATCGCCACCTGGACGTCGTGCCAGGGCGGGCGCGGGCCGTAGGCGTCCGGCATCGGCGCCGCCTGCGGGTCGCCATGGTGCTCGGCGTCGTCGCGGCGGCTGTGACACAGGTCGATGCCGCCGAGGAAGGCCACGTCCCGCTCCGGGTCGCGGTCGTGGCGCAGGATGACGAACTTCTGGTGGTGCGAGCCGCCGTGCCGTACCCGGGTGTCGAGCAGCGCCTGGCCGCCCGCCGCCTCGATGTCCTCGCCCAGGTGCCGGTTCTCGGCCGCGCTGAAGCGCAGGAAGTCCAGGTGCGAGCGCCAGATCAGCCCTCTGACCAGCGCGCCCCGCTCGGCGGCCGCCGCCATGACGGCCGCCACTCCGGGGCCGTCAGGCGTGAGCCGCTCGTCGGGGTCGCCGCGCCAGTCGGCGAACAGCAGCAGGTCGTCCTTGCCGAGGTCCCCCACGCGGCGGGCCAGCTCGGCGAAGTAGGTCGCGCCGTGCACGAGCGGGCGCACCAGGTTGCCCTCCGACCAGGGCGTCAGCTTGGTCGCGTCATTGCCGCGTTCCTCGCCGGTGAGGAACCAGTCGTCGAGATTCATGTGCGCCGCCAGCGGGCCTCTCCCAGGCAGTACCCGGCGAACAGCAGCAGCCCGAGCGCCACGATCGCCAGCAACCAGGGCCCCGCCGGGGTGTCGGCGAACGCCCGCAGCGTCGCGTCGATGCCGCCGGCCTTGTCCGGGTCGAAGGTGACGGCCGCCTGGATCACGAAGACACCGGCCAGCGCCGCGATCACGCCGCGCGCGAGGTAGCCGGCCAGCCCGAGCCGGTCCATCACCGCGCCGGCTCGCGGCGGCATCGGCCGGAGCTGCTTGCGGAACTCCTTCTTGATGCCGTGGCGCAGCCAGTAGACGCCGAGCGCGATGATGCCGAGCCCGACCGCGCCCACGATGATCTGGCCGCCGGGCAGTTCGAGCAGCATGCCCGTCACGTCCCGGGACTTCTCGTCGTCGGAAGCGCTCTTGCCCGACAGCAGCATGGTCAGCAGCGCGACGCAGATGAACGCGTACACCACGGTCCTGCCGATCGTCTCGGCCAGGTCCTTGATCTTGTGCGAGCCGAAGAGGGCCTCACACGCCTGCCAGATGGTCAGGGCCGCGAACCCCACCACCATGATCCATAACACCACGGCACCGAACGGCAGCGCGGCCACCGTGCTGATGGCGCCGTTCTTGTCGGCTTCCTTGCCGCCGCCGCCGAACGCGATCTGCAGCGCCAGCACGCCGATCAGCCCGTACAGCACGCCACGGCAGACCAGCCCGACTCGGGCGAGCCGGTCCATCGCCGGGCTGTTCGCCGCCCGTCGTGCCACGGTCTCAGCTTCACTCATGGGCTCTCCCCAGGGTAGTCAAAGACTTTCGAACTGCCCTGGATCGCGCCCTCTAGACCTCCGGCCGCCGGAACGGCCCGCACCGCCGGGTTCTGGCGCGTTCGCCAGGCCCGGCGGCGAGAGGCCGCTAATCACTCAGAGCACCGACCTGCTCACTGGACGGTGATCGTGTCCACCTCGACGGTGATGCCCTTCACCTGCGGTGTCGAGGTCGCCGTGGTGACCTTGCCGGCCCCCGGGCTGACCCCCTTGATCTTCATCGAGTACGTCAACGTCCCGCCGGGCGCGCCCGGCGTGCTCTTCACGACCAGGTCCTCGGTGGGCGGCCCGGTGATCTGGCCGCCGCCGGTGCCCTCGTCGTTCTCCGCGCCCACGGTCAGGCCGTAGCCCGCCGGCGGGGCGCCGGGCAGGTTGCCCGGGTCGTAGGCGTAGCTGACGTCCTCCACGCCGCCCAGCCCGATCCACTGCTGGAACACCTTGACGTCGGTGGTGCCGAAGAGGTTCACCCGCCACTCCACCACCAGCCAGTCGCTGACGCCGTCGGTCAGCGTCGCGGCGAGGATGCCGGGAGCACCGGTGCCGTCGAGGTCGGTCCAGTAGGAGGCGAGCACGCCGTTCGGCCGGGCCGGGTCGGGCAGCGTCTGCGGCGTGAAGGAGATGTCGTCGGATCCGGTGGTGCCGCCCACGATGCTGTAGCCGTTGGACGTCACGCCGAGCCTGGTGTAGGTCTCGCCGGCGAAGGAGAAGGACGGGACGGTGAAGTTCAGCGCCTGCTCGTCGCCGATCGGGATCGGCGTGACGCCGAAGGCGTCCAGCGGGATGTAGCCGGCCGGTCCCGCGCCCGGCGCGATCGTCGGGCTGTCGGGCTGCCTGGCGGCGAGCGTCGCCTTGGTGGTCGCCACCTGGGTGCCGACCTTGGTGGCCCCGGTCACGCTGTTCAGCCGCAGCCGGCCGTCGAGCGTGCTGAGCGCGGTCACCTCGGCGTTCTCCAGGGTGGTGTTCGCGACCGTCACCGTGCAGGTGGACTCGCCGGTGTTCCTGGGGATGGCCGCCGGCGCGCAGGTCTGGTCGACGGGCACCGCGCCCTCCTGCCGGAAGAAGGCCACCGGCAGGTGCAGCGCGCGCGAGCCGCCGACCTGCTTGAGGTCGACCTGCCCGAAGTACTGCCCGTCGGGCAGCTCGGGCGCGGTGACGACCACGCTCAGCTTGGCGCTCTTGCCGGGACCCACGGACAGGAGCGGCGGCAGCACCGTGATGTTGGCGCCGGCGACCGTCTTGCCCGAGGCGGTGAAGAGAAGCGTCTTGTTCGTGGTGTTGGTGAGCGTGCGCTTGGCGGTGATGACGCCCGGCATGGTGGGGGCGTTCACCGACGGCAGGTTGAGGTCGATGCGGTCGAGCGGATCGGTGGCCGAGGCGATGAAGTTGGCCGCGCTCTCGTCCAGGGTCAGGCCGGGGTCGCCGGCCTTGGTCAGGTCGATGCGCCCGCCGCCCATGTCGAACGGGTCCGCCGGGGTGGTGCGATCCTGCTTGGTGACCGCGGTCTTCGCCGTCGTCATCAGCGCCGACTTCACCTGGCCCGGCGTCCAGTCCGGATGCAGGGCGAACACCAGCGCGGCCGAGCCCGTCACGTGCGGCGCCGACATCGAGGTGCCCGAGATGACCTGGAACAGGTTGCCCGGCGGCCCCTCCAGCGGCGACTCGGGAGTCGGGGTCATGCCCGCCATGATGTGCAGGCCCGGCGCGGTGACGTCCGGCTTGAGGAAGTCACCGCCGGGGCCGCGCGAGGAGAAGTGCGTGATCGCGTCGCCCTGCCAGGTGGTCTTGGTCCCCTGCGTGAGCGACGCGGTCGCGCCCGGATGCGCGGCCAGGAAGCCCAGCAGGACGTCGGTCTCGGGCTTGTCGAGATGCGCCGACGGGATCCAGTGCGAGTCGGTGAAGACGTCGAACGGGAAGGCGTTGTAGAGGATCATCCCCGCCGCGCCGCCCTGCATGACGTTGAAGCCCTTCAGCACCCGGTTGGGGGTGCGCTCGCACGCCACGATCTTCCCGGTGAACGTTCCGGGAGCCGCCGGCACGTCGCACGCCGCGCGCGAGTACGGCGGCGCCGACGCGAGCACGATGGGCAGCGGCGAGGCCAGGCCGGCGGTGATGGAGGCACCCTTGACCGTCGCCGTCGCGCCGCCACCGGACAGCGTGACCGTCGACTGGAACGTCCTGTTCTGCGTGGAGGCGGCCACCGTGGTCACCCAGGGGCCGCGGTGGTCGGTGGTGTTCGCGCCGGGCCCGGAGTTGCCCGCCGACGCCGAGACGAGCACGCCCGCCGCGTACGCGTCCAGGAAGGCCAGCTCGACCGGATCGCTGTACGGATCCGAGCCGCCCGAGATGGAGAAGTTGATGACGCGCACCCCGTCGAGGATGGCCCGCGCCACCGCCTGCGCCGAGTCGGAGGGGAAGCAGCCCTCCGCGCCGCACACCTTGTAGACCGAGACCCCGGCGGCGGGCGCGATGCCGTGGATCGGCCCGCGGCTGATGCCCAGGGGCTTGGCGTCGGCGACGGGGCCGCCGGCCGAGGTGGTGGCGGTGTGGGTGCCGTGCCCGTTGGAGTCGCGGGCGCTGTCGGGGTAGACCTCGCCGCCGAAGACCGCGTTGTAGGTCTCCAGGAACGGCTGCCCGCCGACCAGCTTGCTGGTGCAGGTGAACGGGTCACTGGCCGGGGTCAGCGGGTTGTCGCCGAAGTCGCACACGCGGGGCGTGCCGTCCTTGGTCGGGCCGGGGGCCGGCAGGCCGGACGGCGCGGCGAAGGAGGGGTGCTCGGGCCAGGCGCCGGAGTCCAGCACGCCCACGATCACGCCCTTGCCCGAGGAGTCGCTGCCGCCGAGCCGGTTGTAGATGGTGTCGGCGCCGATGAACTTCGGGCTGGAGTCGGTGAGGAGCTGCTGCGGCCGGTCCTCCTGGACGGCGACCGCGCCGGGCAGCTTCAGCACCTCGGCGACCTTGTTGCCCGGGATCCGGAGCGCGATGCCGCCGTACACGGTCCTGATCCGCTGGCCGGCCACCGCCCCGGGG
This sequence comes from Nonomuraea sp. NPDC002799, assembly GCF_053592075.1. Lineage (NCBI taxonomy): Bacteria > Bacillati > Actinomycetota > Actinomycetes > Streptosporangiales > Streptosporangiaceae > Nonomuraea > Nonomuraea sp. NPDC002799. The sequence continues at coordinate 79,274 of NZ_JBSFVA010000028.1, read as the reverse complement.
ACCTTCGCGGCCAGCTCGCCCAGGAAGTCCTTCTCGACGGTCTCGATGTGCCGGGCGTACTTCTCGGCCTCGGCGCTCCTGGTGTCCAGGGCCTTGCCGGTGACGGCGGGGCTGGTGCCGGGCAGGCCGGGCAGGCCGCCCCGGTAGGCGGCGAGCGAGTCGTAGTCCAGCTTGACCACGACGTTGACCGGTGCGGGGGAGGTGACCTTCAGCAGCGCCTGGTCGCTCTTGGCGAGCTTGCCCGTCGGGGACTTGGCGCCGTCGACGAGCTCGGCGCCGGTGAGGGGGGTGGCCTTCCACTGCGAGCCGGGCGGGGCGGGTGCGGGCGAGGCGAGCGCCGCCGCCGGGCTCATGACCACGACGACGCTCAGGCCGATGGCGATCGAGCCCAGCCGCCGCGCCCGGGATAAGCGGGAACCGGATGACACGAGGGGACCTCCTGGTCGAGGATGTGCGTGGACTCGCCAGGCCGCCCAGGAGGCGTCGTGTCACCCCGTTCGCAGGCACACCGGAGAGAGCACCGACCCCTCCCCGGTGGGTGACGATCTTGCGGCCGCCCGGCAGGGCGGCCCGATCCGAACCAGAGTGTAAACAGCGGTGATCGGCCAGGAAACCTCCTGACTTGCCAGAATCCCTCCGGCAATCCAGCACATTTAGTGTTCGACGCGACAGGATTGCCCGCCCCGGCTCACACCGGCAGCGGAAGCACGGCCGTCACCTCGGTGCCGCGTACCGCGCGCGGCCCGATCGCGCAGGAGCCGCCGATCTCGGCCGCCCGCTCGCGCATCGAGGTCAGCCCGACCCCCGGCGACGGGGACTCGGGCAGCCCGTCGCCGTCGTCGGTGACCGAGATCCGCAGCGCCTCGGCCTCGCGATCCAGCCTGACCAGCACGGAGGCGGCCTGGGCGTGCCGGCGGGCGTTCGTCAGCGCCTCCTGGGCGATCCGGTACGCGGCCGTCTCCACCCCGGCGGGCAGCAGGTCGAGCGAGCCCGTCACCGCCACCTCGATCCGCGGCCCGGGGCCCTGCCCGAAGGCCCGCAGCGCGCCGGCCAGCCCCAGCTCGTCCAGCGCGGGCGGACGCAGCCCGTCGACCAGCTCCCGCACGGACACGAGCGTGCCGGCCATCTCCTCGCGCACGCCGGCCAGCAGCTCGTCCACCGTCGCCGGATCGTGCTCCAGTCGCCGCCGCGCCTCGTCCAGCCGCATCGTCACGCTGGTGAGCGTGGGACCGAGCCCGTCGTGCAACTCCCGGCCGAGCCGGCGCCGCTCCTCGGCGCGGGCCTCGGTGATGCGCTCGTGCGAGTCACGCAGGTCCGTGCTCAGCCGGACGGCGTGCGCCAGCTCGGCCAGGTGCGGGGCCATGACGGAGCGCTGCGCCCCGCTCTGCCGCGCGCCCGCCAGCAGCAGCCGCCCCACCTTCGCGCCGTGCCAGGTCAGCTCGGCCGCGCGCGGCCTGGCGCCCAGCTCGCCGTCCACGAAGGACAGCGCGGGCTCGCCCGACACCTCCACGCCCACACCGCGCGCCCCGAGCGAGGCCCGCACCACGGCGATCGCCTCGGCCAGCGCCTCGGACGGGTCGCCGGCCCGCTGCACGGCCCGGCTCAGCAGGTCCGCCGCCCGGTACGGGTCACGCTCGACGTTGAACAGGCGGTCGACCGAGCGTTGCAGGCGCAGGCGTACGGGATGGAAGGCCGCGCCGGTGGCCATGGCGGCGGCGAGCCCGGCCACCGCGCCGTAGTCGCCCGCCACGCTGCTGGCCGCCCAGATGAGCACCGAGTAGGTGACGCCGGCGCCGAGCGCGAGCGTGCCGTACACCAGCGTGCGGTTCAGGATGAGCCGGATGCCGTAGAGCTGGTGGCGCAGCACCGCGGCGATGATCGAGATGGGGATGCCGGCCGCCAGGATGAGGCGCAGCGCGAGCATGACCTGGTCCTGCGTGCCGGCGCTGGCCACCCAGTAGCCGACGAAGATCGCCATCGCGACGAAGTACCAGGTGATCTGGCGGCGCACCTCCGGCGTCGCGGCCCGGTGGCGGAAACCCAGGGAGATCACGCCGAGCAGGCAGAGCAGGATCATCGGCGGACCGATCCAGGACTCCACGACCTGCGGGATCCGGCCCAGCGCCGCGACGCCGAACGGATTGCTCATCGGCACGCCGAGCTCGAACGACGGGTCGGGGGACAGGCCCAGCAGCAGCGAGTGCCCGACCATGAGCGTGAGGTTGCCGTAGAGCACGGGCCGCCACCGCTTCGACGGCAGCCGCCCGTCGGGGAAGAGCAGCGGCATGATCCCGGTGAACGTCGGCACCGCCCACAACCACAACCAGATGGCCGGCCAGGCGAGGTAGGGCAGCAGCGGGCTCGGTGCGTACTCCGCCATCCAGACGGTCAGCGCGAACAGCAGCGAGTACACCGACCAGATCATGCCGGTGCCCCACATGAGCCACGGGAACAGCAGCCGGGGCCGGCGCGAGATGAGGAACGCTCCAGCGAACGGGAACATCAGCCCGATCGGGTCGACGCCCTGGTTCTCGCTCCACGCCGGGACCTGGAGGCCCAGCCAGGCCGCCAGCAGCACGGCCGGCAACGACAACACCGCCAGCGCCCACACGGCCCCGATGACGATCCGCCGCCTCATCCTGCCCCCCGCCGCGGTGACCGGCCGCCGGTCACGAATGTTGTCCCCCGCCGCGGTAACGGGCCGCCGGTCATGGTTCGTGGCCTCATCTCGCCGCACGCAGCGGGATCCGGGCGACGACCTCGGTGCCGCCGCCGGGCCTGACCTCGATCTCGCAGGCGCCGCCCAGCTCCTCCGCGCGAGCGCGCATGAGGGCGGCGCCCCTGCGGCGCTGCTCGGCCAGGCCGATCCCGTCGTCGGACACGGTCAGCCGGAGCCCGTCCCGCCGCTCCACCCTGATCAGCGCCGTCGTGGCCCTGGCGTGCCGGCGCACGTTCGCCATCGCCTCGTGGGCGATCTTGTACGCGGCCACCTCCACGGCGGCGGGCACGTCGGCCAGCGAAGCGGGCACGACCACGTCGACCCGGGGTCCCGGCGCGTCGGCCAGCATGCGCAAGGCGCCCTCCAGGCCCAGCTCGTCCAGGGCGGAGCCCGCGGGCGGGCGCAGGCCGTACACCAGGTCGCGCACGTCGACGATGGCCTCGCTCATCTCCCGGCGGGCCCGGCTGAGCAGCGGATCGACCGCGCCCGGATTGCTGGCCAGGCTGAGCCGGGCCTCGTCCAGGCTCAGCGCGAGACTCGTCAGCGTGGGCCCGAGCCCGTCGTGCAGGTCGCGGCGCAGGTTGTGCCGCTCCTCCTCGCGGGTGACGAGCATGCGCTCGCGCGAGCGCTGCAGATCCGCGCTGAGCTGCACGGCGTGCGCCACCTCCGCGAGCTGCCTGGCCAGCATGTCGAGCAGGGCCCGGTCGCGCGGCTCGCCGGAGACCATCAGCCGGCCCATCGACCTGCCGTGCCACTCCAGGCGCACGACCGACGGGCTCTCGCCCAGCTCGCCGTCGGCCACGCTGCGCACCCGGCCGCCCGGCAGCACCACCTCGACCGCGACGCCGGCCGCGCCGAGCGCCCGTCTCGTCGCCGTCGCGGCCGAGGCCAGGGCCTCAACGGGGCCGTTCGCCTCCTGCATGCTGCGGCTCACCCCGTCGGCCAGCCGGTACGGGTCGCGCTCCGACTCGAACAGCCGGTTCACCGCGTCCTGGAGGCGGAGGCGTACGGGGTGGAAGAGCGCGCCCGCGACCAGGGCGGCGATCAGGCCCGACCACGAGCCGAGGCGGGAGCCCAGCGTGATGATCCCGAAGTAGACGATGCCCAGCACGGCGGTGAGGGCGAGGTAGACCAGGCCGCGATTGAGCACGACGAGCGCCCGGCCGCGGCCGTCCAGGCCCGACAGGACGGTCGCCCGCACCAGCAGCGGCCCCGCCGCTCTCAGCAGGACGAGCCTGATGTTCTTCCGCATATGCGCGCATCATAAGTGGCACGTGCCACACCACGGCAGCCCCGCCGCGGAACCGGGACGGCGATCGTGCGGCGGGTGGCTAGGCAGCGTGGTCGCGAGACCGGGGCGGTGGTCGTGCGGCGGGTGTTCAGGTGGTCGTGTGGCGGGCGTCAGGCGGCGTAGTTGCGCACCACGCGCAGTGCGGCGGCGGCGTGCGGGCCCTCGGCGGCGAGGCCGGTCTGTTCGGGCGTGCGGCGCCGGGCGCCGACCCGGCAGAACTCCGCGGCCAGGCCGGTGATCCGGGACGGGGCGGCCGGGTCGCCGAAGGTCCAGCGGTCACCGTCGGGACCCGTGAGATCGCAGAACACCGGCGCGTCCGGGAGCCCGGCGACGGCGAAGGCGTAGGGCAGCGTGCGATGGGCCAGCCAGGCCACATGGCGGATCCGGGCCGTGTCGGGGTAGGGGATGTCCAGCGGAAGGGTGATGTCCAGGGCGTGCGCCCAATGCTCGGCGATCCTGGTCGTGGCGAGCGTGCGCGGTGAGAGCGGCCTCCTGACCCAGGACAGGCGTGTGCCCGGGGGATGGGCGCGGAGCGCGTCCGGGGTGGCGAAGGCGGCCGCGCGCCAGCGCGCCAGCACCTCGGCCGGCGCCGCCCCGCGCTCGGCGGTCACGCTCTCCTCGGCCATGCCGTCCACGGTGCTGCCGCCGGCGGGCAGGAGGACCGTCCCCTCGCCGATGGAGGGGCTGTTCGCCGCCTCCTCGGTCTGGGCGAGATGCAGGACGACGTCGGAGACGGTCCAGCCCTCGGCCGCCGAAGGATGGGACCACTGACCTGGGCTGAGAGAGCCGAGCACCGCGTCCAGCCGCCGGTACTCCGCGGCCAGATCCTCGAAGACATCCGTCATCGGGCCAGCATACAGAACTTTGTTCTGTGACGATGTAATCATCTTGTTATCTAATCTGGCGACCAAGCGGGCGTAATGCGGGCATCATTGACCCCAGAGTCCAAGCAGAGGGCTTTTCACTACGTGACATCGTGGCGTGCCTCTGCATGGACTTTTTTGTTGTGCGGGGCCGCCTGAAGACCTACTTGCGGAGTATCAGATGGCCGTCCTGGATATCGCTTTCGAAGACCTCACCGCCGAGCAGCTCCTGACCGACATGAACCGGCCCGAAGCAGCGGAGTCGCACAAGGTACGCATTCGTGAGCGCGTCGTGAACATGTACGCCTCTCTGGTCAGCGACGTCACCCGCCGATACCGCTACCGCGGCGAGTCCGCGGACGATCTGCGCCAGGCCGCGTACGTCGGCCTGATGAAGGCCATCAACGGCTTCGACCCCGAGCTCGGGCACGAGTTCAGGGGCTACGCGATGATCACCATGGTGGGCGAGGTCAAGCGGCACTTCCGCGACCGCACCTGGGCGATCCGGGTGCCCCGCATCTACCAGGAGCGGCGCCTGGAGCTGAACAAGGCCACCGCCGAGCTCACGCAGACCCTCGGCCACTCGCCGACCGTCGCGGAGCTCTCCGCCAAGATGGGGATCTCCGAGGAGGACGTGCTGCTCACGCTCGACGCGTCCACCGCCTACAGCACGCTCTCGCTGGACGCCCCCGTCGGAGGCGGCGACGAGGACGGCGCCGACCTGGGGGACTTCCTGCCCGCGCAGGACGACGCGCTGGACACCATGCTGGGCAAGTTCGCGATCAAGCCGCTCATCGACGAGCTCCCGGAGCGGGAGCGGAACATCCTGCTGATGCGCTTCTACGGCAACATGACCCAGTCCGAGATCGCGAGCGAGTTCGGCATCTCGCAGATGCACGTCTCCCGCATCCTGCGCTCCGTCCTCACCAAGCTCCGCACCGCGCTGCGCGACTGACGCGGAAGGCCGGCCCTCTTCCGGCAGATGGTTGGATATGCCACGAATTCGACCGTCGGAAGAGGGCACTATTACGTTGGCGCGGGTAGCTTTCCGGCAGGTCATCGGCCAAGCCGGAATGCGGGCACGATGACCGTGGCGGCCGTTCACCACATCGGGGGGATGTGAACGGTGCGGCCACGATGACGATGGGCCGGGCAGGTCTACGCTGCCCGGCCCAGGCGGTCCCCTCCATCGTTCGCGGTGATGCTCGCTCGTCCGCCGCCGATGCGGCCTCCCGCCTCGTGCCGGTAGGAGCTCGTCATGGCCGACGTACAAGGAATCTGTCACCCGCGCTTCGCTCCCGTCAGGGACGCCTTCCTGGCCAACTTCGCCGAAGGGCGGGAGCTCGGCGCGTCCGTCTGCGTGTACCAGGACGGGCGGCCCGTGGTCGATCTGTGGGGCGGGCTGGCCGACGGCCGGAGCGGGGCGCCGTGGGAGCGCGACACCATCGCGCTGCTGGCCTCGACCACCAAGGGCATGGTCGCCGCGGCCGCCCTGCTGCTGGTCGACCGGGGTGTGCTCGACCTCGACGTGCCGGTGGCCGCGTACTGGCCGGAGTTCGCGGCCGAGGGCAAGGGCACGATCCCGCTGCGCTGGATCCTCGGGCATCGGTCCGGCGTCGTGGTCATCGATCCGCCGCTGACCATGGAGGACATCGAGCTGCGTACGCCCGTGGCGGCGGCCCTGGCGGCCGCCCGCCCCGCCTGGCGGCCGGGGCGCGCCCACGGCTACCACTGCCTCACCATGGGCTGGCTCGTCAGCGAGGTGATCAGGCTCACCACCGGGCTCACCGTCGGGCGCTTCTTCGCCCAGGAGATCGCCGCCCCGCTCGGCCTGGACCTGCACATCGGGATGGGCGGCCAGCAGGAGCGGCGGATGGCCGGCGTGGTGGCCCCGACGGACTCGGAGCTGCGCAACGGCCGCTCCGACCCGCTCCTCCAGCAGCTCAACCAGGCGATCTGCGAGCCGTCCTCGCTGCTGCACCGCGCCACGTACGGCAGCGTCGTGCTCACGGCGGAGCTCCTCGGCGGCTCCCGGCTGCTCCGGGCCGAGGTGCCGTCCTGCGGCGGGGTCGGCAACGCGGCCGGGCTGGCCAGGTTGTACGCCGCGCTCATCGGCGAGGTGGACGGCATCCGGCTGCTGCGCCCCGAGACGGCCGATCGCGCCCGCGCCGTGCAGGCGCGGGGCATGGACCTGGTGCTGCGTTGTCCCACGGCCTACAGCACCGGCTTCATGCTGCCCGGCGGGCCGATGTGGCCGGAGTTCGGCGCCCCGAACGCCTTCGGGCACGCCGGCGCGACCGGTGCGTTCGCCTTCGCCGACCCCGACACCGGCCTCGCCTTCGGCTACGTGCCGAACCGCATGTCCGAGCTGATCGAGGGCGGTGACGACCGCGTCTGGCGGCTCATGAAGGAGAGCCACCGGTGCGCGCGCGGGTAGCCGGGCCCCCGCGTCACCCCGTGCCGGGGAAGCGGGCGTAGTAGCCGCCCACCTCGTCGCGGTCGCGCTTGTCGGCGTGCCGGTCCTCGTGGAACGGCGGCGCGTTCTTGATCTCCTCCTTGGTACGCGCGACGTAGATCTTGGCCGAGTCGTGGTCGATGTCGGTGACGGTGCTGGCCGGCAGCAACACCTTCTTGCCGAAGATCCACGGCCCCGTGTCCACGACGAGGTAGCGGTCGCCCACCTCGTTGTTGTCCTGGTCGACCTTGCCGACCTTCCCGTCGGGCGCCTCGACCTCGTAGCCGACCAGCTCCACGGACTCGGTCATGCCGAGGTCCGGCCGGTACTGCCAGATGTTGTCGATCGTCATGGTCATGCTCCCCGTCTGGTCACCCGCTGGTCAGAGATAAGGGCTGCCCTCTGGCGGCACCCCTGGCACGGGCAGGTCGGGGTGCGGCGTCCACATCGCCCCCCGCTCGGCCTGCTGCAGGGCCAGCCCCGCCTTGATGCCCTGGAAGACGCCGTCCAGCCAGCCGACCATCTGGCTCTGCATGATGCGTACCTCCGACTCGCTGGGCGGGTCGGACGGCTCGGGCAGCAGGCGTTCCAGCTCGCCGCGCAGCTCCGGCGCCACCGAGCCGGCGATCTCCGCCACCGCCTGGGTGTGGATGCGCCGCAACTGCTCGCGGGCGTGCTCGTCGAGCGAGAGGCCGCGGACCTCCTCCAGCAACGTCCGGACCATGGCGCTCATCCGCAGCAGCCGGGCCGGCTCCTCGATGCGGGCGATCTCGGTCTCGGCGCTCGTCGAGCCGGACCTGACGCCGTCGTCTTCCTCATGTGGCCGCGACGGGCCTGGTGTAGCCGTCATGTCACCATCCTGACGTGCTGGTTCGCGGTAAACGCGGTCACCGCGGCCCCTGCCCACGCATCGGCCTCTCACGCCGCCGGGCAGGTCAGCTCCGCTCCGCGCCCCTGGCGGCCAGGCGTTTGCCGAGGCGCTGGGCCGGCGCCTCGATCAGGTGGTACGTCACGAGGCTGAGCGGGATCAGGGTCAGGAAGAGCAGCGGCAGGCTCGGCACCACGTGCAGCAGGATCGGGTGCAGCAGGTAGAGCGAGAAGCTGATCACGCCCAGGTGCGCCGGCCAGCCGGGGAAGGCCCGCCGGCGCAGCGCGTACGCCAGCGCGAAGACGCCGAACGCCAGCACGATCGCCGGCGCCCACCCGGAGTCGTCCTTGGCGGGGATCCCGCACCCCAGGACCACCACCACCGCGACCAGGGCGGTGCGCCACGAGATCGCCCCCTGCTCGGCGCGGTGCACCGCCGTCCCCGTGAACATCGTCGCCAGGATGATCACACCCTGCCAGGTGCCGCCCCTGCTGCCCAGGATCACCAGCGCCAGCCCGAGCAGCCCGCCCGCGACGGCGGCGGCCGTCCGCGTCCGGCCGCTCCCCAGCGCGGTCACCGCGACGGCCGCGACCACCGCGAGCCCGAGCAGGGCGGCGGCCAGGTCGGCCCGGCCGCCGATCACCGCCCGGGGCAGCAGCAGGCCCAGCGGCACGGCGAATAACGCCAGGCCGATGGCGATGCCCGCCGACCTGTGCGCCTGCCGCACGGCGAACAGCGCGACGCTCATCAGGTAGAACGCCATCTCGTACGAGAGCGTCCACGTCACGCTGACGACGGCGGGCAGGTTGAGCAACTCCTGCAACATCGTCAGGTTGCCCAGCACGACCAGGGGCAGCGGGCGCTCGCCGAGCCCGGCGGCGAGCGGCAGCAGGCCCGTGCCCGCGAGCAGCAGCACCAGGCAGCAGGCGGCGAGCAGCAGCGGGAGGAGACGGAAGGCCCGGCCGGTCCAGAACGCCCGCGGGTCGCCCCGCCGCTCCAGGGAGGCCGGGATGATGTACCCGCTGACCAGGAAGAAGACGAACACGCCCCACGTGCCGAAGTCGATCCGGCGGTCCACGACCGCCCACACGGCAGGGAGGAAGGTCCAGCCGGCGTGGTGCATCGTGACGGCCAGCGCGGCGGGCCCCCGCAGGGCGTCCAGCCAGGCCAGCCGGGCGGGGGCCAGGAACATCTGCCGGAGTCTATGGCATAACGGGCAGGGCGTTACCGCAGGCGGGATGGGGGCCGGGCAGACCTGTCAGGGCGTGAGCGCAAGCGGGGTGCGGGCCGGTCAGGGCGCGCGGAGCTCCTGGATCGAGCCGGCCAGCGTGGGGCGGAGGTCCAGCAGGCGGTCCAGCCCGCGCCGGCGGAAGGTCGCCCGCAGCAGCGGCCCCGAGGCGCAGACCAGCATCCGCCCGCCGGCCGACCGGGCATACTGGTGCGCCGCCATCAGGACGGTCAGCCCGAAGGAGTCCGCGATCATCAGCCCGCCGGCCTCGATCACCAGCCGGGGCGGCTGGTAGAGGTCGAGAGCCTGGGCCAGCTGGGCCTGCAGCAGCGGGCAGGTGTCCATGTCGAGATCGCCGCCGACGGAGATCACGACGATGCGCGCGTCGACGTGGTAGTCGGTGACGCTCAGCCGCGCGGGCGAGACCTCCTGCGCGGCGGCTTCCGCGAAAGCGTCGGTGCGAGGATGGACTGGCATGATCACCTTCCGGGAGCGCGACCGTACGTGCCGACCAGCCTTCCTGCGCTCATCCAGGGACCCTAGCAGATCCCTTGCATGCGGCAATGTTTAGTTTGCGCAACGAACGCGGGATCGTGGGCAGGCCGTTCACCCGGCGGGCGCGTTCCCGCGGCCGACCGGCCAGCGCGCCGGCCGGTGCCCCGCCGCTGATCGGCCGATCGGCTGACGTTGACGCTTCAAGTCCCATGCCTTTATGGTTCGGTTGAAACGTCAACTTGATCAGCTGGATCGGACTTCCATGAACGTCGTGCTGTGGATCATCGCCGGCCTGCTCGCGCTCGCCTTCCTGAGCGCGGGTCTGATGAAGGCCACCCAGCCGAGGGAGAAGCTCGCGGCGTCCGGCCTGGCCTGGACCGAGGACTTCTCCGCGGGTGCGGTCAAGGGCATCGGCACGCTGCAGATCCTCGCGGCGCTCGGCCTGATCCTGCCGGCCGTCACCGGCATCGCGCCGGTGCTCGTGCCGCTGGCCGCGCTCGGCCTGGTGCTGGTCATGATCGGCGCGGTGGTCGTGCACGTGCGCCGCAAGGAGCACCAGGTGATCGTCGTCAACGTGGTGCTGCTCGTGCTGGCCGCGCTGGTGGCCTGGGGCCGCTTCGGCCCCTACGCCTTCTGACGGCCGCCGCTCCGCCAGCCGGCGCTCACCGGCTCCAGCCGGACGACGACCGCCTTGGACGTGGGCGTGTTGCTGAAGTCGGCGACGCTGTCCAGCGGGACCAGCACGTTCGTCTCGGGGTAGTACGCGGCGGCGGAGCCGGGCGGGGTGGGGTAGGAGACGACGGTGAAGGCGGGGGCGCGGCGCTCCACCGCGTCGTGCCAGACGCTGACCAGATCGACCACGCTGCCGTCGGCGATGCCGAGCTCCGCCAGGTCGGACGGGTTGACCAGGACGACCCGGCGGGCGTTGTGGATGCCCCGGTAACGGTCGTTCCCGGAGTACGGGATCGTGTTCCACTGGTCGTGGGAGCGCAGGGTCTGCAGGATGAGATGCCCTGCGGGGGCGTTCAGCATGGTGAAGGCGTTGCGGCTGAAGACGGCTTTGCCGCTGGGGGTGGCGAAGCTCCGCCGGTTGACCGGGTTGGGCAGCCGGAAGCCGCCGGGGTGCCGCACCCGGGCGTTGAAGTCCTCGAAACCGGGCACGACGCGGGCGATGCGGTCGCGGATCGTGTCGTAGTCGGCCTCGAACGCCTCCCACGGGAGGTCCGGCCCAGCGCGCAGGGTCAGGCGGGCCAGCCGGCCGATGATGGCGACCTCGCTCAGCAGCGCGCCGGAGGCGGGCGCGAGGCGGCCACGGGAGGAGTGCACCTGGCTCATCGAGTCCTCGACCGTGACGAACTGCTCCCCGCCGGCCTGCACGTCGCGGTCGCTGCGGCCCAGCGTCGGCAGGATCAGGGCGGTCTCGCCGCAGACGGTGTGGGAGCGGTTGAGCTTGGTCGAGATGTGCGCGGTCAACCGGCAGGTACGCATGGCGCGCTCGGTGACGTCGCTGTCGGGGGTGGCGCGGATGAAGTTGCCGCCGACGCCCAGGAACACCTTGGCCCGGCCGCCCGCCATCGCCTGGATGGCGCCCACGGTGTCCAGACCGTGCTCGGCGGGCGGGGTGAAGCCGAACTCCCGCTCCAGGGCGTCCAGGAACGACTGAGGGGCGCGCTCCCAGATGCCCATGGTGCGGTCGCCCTGCACGTTGCTGTGGCCGCGCACCGGGCAGACGCCGGCGCCGGGCCTGCCGATGTTGCCGCGCAGCAGCAGGAAGTTGACGATCTCGCGGATGGTGGGCACGCCGTGCTTGTGCTGGGTCAGCCCCATCGCCCAGCAGACGATGATCTTCTCGCTCTTCAGGACCCGGGCGTGCACGCGCTCGATCTGCACGCGCTCCAGCCCGGTGGCGGCCAGCACGTCAGGCCAGCTCAGCTCGCGGGCCTGCGCGGCGAAGTCGTCGAAGCCGGTGCTGAAGGTCTCGATGAACGCCCGGTCCAGGACGGTGCCGGGGCGCTCGTCCTCGGCCTGGAGCAGCAGCAGGTTGAGCGCCTGGAACAGGGCGAGGTCGCCGCCGGGGCGGATCTGCAGGAACTCGTCGGCGATCCGCGTGCCGTGCCCGACGAGCCCCCGGGCCTTCTGCGGGTTCTTGAACCGCATCAGCCCGGCCTCGGGCAGCGGGTTCACCGCGATGACCTGCCCGCCGGCCCGCTTGGTCTGCTCCAGGGCCGAGAGCATGCGCGGATGGTTGGTGCCCGGGTTCTGGCCGACGACGAAGACGAGGTCGGCGTCGTGGATGTCGTCCAGGCTCACGCTGCCCTTGCCGATGCCCAGGGTCTCGCCGAGCGCGACGCCGCTGGACTCGTGGCACATGTTGGAGCAGTCCGGCAGGTTGTTGGTGCCGTACGCGCGGGCGAAGAGCTGGAGCAGGAAGGCGGCCTCGTTGCCGAGCCGGCCCGAGGTGTAGAACAGCGCCTCGTCCGGATCGTCCAGGCCGCGCAGCTCGCCGGCGAGCAGGCCGAGCGCCTCGTCCCAGCCGATCGGCTCGTAGTGGTCCGAGCCAGGGCGCTTGACCATGGGCTCGGTGAGCCGGCCCTGCTGGTTGAGCCACTGGTCGGAGCGGCCGGCCAGCTCCGAGACCGGGTGGCGCAGGAAGAAGTCGGCGGTGACCCGCTGCGTGGTCGCCTCGTCGGCGACGTGCTTGGCGCCGTTCTCGCAGTATTCGTTCACGTGCCGCCGCCCCGGCTCCGGCCAGGCGCAACCAGGGCAGTCCAGGCCCGTGGTCTGGTTGACGTTGAGGAGGGTCAGCGCGGTCCGCCGGATCGACGTCTGGCCCAGGGAGTATCCCAGCGCGTGGGTCACCCCCGGCAGACCGGCCGCCCAGGTCTTGGGCGGGGTCACGGAAAGGTGTTCGCCATCCTCTGGCCTGCTCATCGGTCGCCGAGCCTTTCTCCCTGCCGCCTGCCAACGGTGTACGGTAGCTCACCGCCGTAACCGGTCATGACAGCAGGCCCGGCCCTCACACCAGCGCGAGCGGCCTGACCGGCGCTCCCGTCGCGCCGACCAGCGGCAGCGGGGCCACGATGAGCAGGACCTCGCGGTGGCCCGAGTCGAGCAGCTCGGACAGGCGCATCGTCTCGACGATGTTGATCCCCGACTCGACGAGCAGGATCCGGTGCACGGGCAGCGTGGCGTGACCGCGTCCCGGCGCGATGTGCTCGAAGGCGATGCTCTCGGCTCCCACCAGGCGCGGGCGCCGCTCGGCCAGCCAGCGCCCGGCCGCCGCGCCCGGGCCCGGGGCGCCGTGGGACTGGCCGGTGAACAGGCCGGGGTCGGCCCAGTGGCGTGACCAGCCGGTGCCGATCAGGAGGGCCTCGCCGGCGCGGACGTCCAGGCCCCGCGCCGCCTCGTCCAGGTCGTCCGGGGTGATCTCGTAGCCGGGGGGCAGTGTCGCGACGCCGTGGACGGCGGCGACGTCGAGCACGACGGCGCGGCCGACGTACGGGTCGAAGGCGTCGATGCCCAGGGCGGTGAAGCCCTGATGGCCCTGCACGGCCGCCGCGTCCTGCCCGCCGTGCAGCAGGCCGTCCTGCGAGACGTGGGCGAGCGCGTCGACATGGGTGCCGACGTGGCCGCCGGTGACGATGACCTCATTGGCCGCCGAGCCGCCGTCGGCGCGGACCACGTCTCCGTGGCGCCGCTCCAGCAGCATGCGGAACGGCGCGTGGTTCGGCGACTGCGGCATGCCGGTGCGCAGGGGCTGGGCCAGGTCGAACACGCGGGCTTCGGCCAGTGCCGCCCAGGGAGCGTCCACCAGATCGCATCCTTCAAGGTGTTCCAATATGAGGAAAGCTGTTCCAAACTGTACGGGACGAGCGGATCGACAGGAAGGCCCGCCGAAGTGAGCTGCCGCCAGCGTTCCCGGCCTCGCGCCACCGGCCGCCGATGAGCACGGTCAGGCGTCGCGGCAGGGCCGAGGGCACGAGCCAGACCGTCGCCACCGTCGAGCGCGCGGCCGACGTGCTCGTGCTGTTCGCCGACTCCGGCGCGGACACCCTCGGCGTCACCGAGATCGCCGAGCGCCTGGAGCTGTCCAAGGCGGCGGTGCACCGGATCCTGGCCTCGTTGCGGTTGCGCGGCCTGATCGACCTCGACGAGCGGACCAAGCGCTACTCGCTGGGCCTGACCGCCATGCGGCTCGGGCTCGCCTACCTCGACCGGCTTGACCTGCGCCGTCTCGCGGCGCCGGAGCTGGTCGCACTGTCCACGGCCCTGTCCGAGACGGCGACGTTGTCGATCCGCACCGGCTTCTCGCGGGTCTACGTCGACCAGGTGACGCCCAGCCGCGAGGTGATCATGTCGGTGACCCTCGGGGTGCCGTACCCGCTGCACGCGGGCGCCTCCTCGAAGGCGTTCCTGGCGTTCCTGGCCGACGAGGAGATCGACGCCTATCTCCGGGCCGAGCCGCTGGCGCGGCTGACCGAGCACACGCTCGTCGGCGAGGACGTCGTGCGCCGCGACCTCGCCGCCATCCGCCGCCGCGGTTATGCCCGGTCCCAGGCGGAGCGTCAGGCGGGCTCCGCCTCCGTCGCCGCGCCCGTCCTCGACCACCACGGCCGCCCGGCCGGGGTGATCAGCGTCTGCGGGCCGCTGGAGCGCTTCCGCGGCGAGGAACGGCGGTGCGCCGAAGCGTTGCTCGAAACCACCCACAGGCTCTCGGCCCGGATGGGCCACCTCACCCGGGAAAGGGGGTGACGGCCGGACCCCCCGCCGGCCGCACCATGACGCGATATGACCTGCTCGTCAAGGACGGCACCCTGGTCGTTCCCTACCATGGCGAGGTCCGCGCCGACCTGGCCGTCCGGGACGGCCGGATCGTCGCCATCGGCGAGGATCTCGGCGACGCCGAGGAGACGATCGACGCGGCCGGCAAGGTGGTGTTACCGGGAGCGGTGGACGCCCACTTCCATATCGGGATTTATCGTGAGTTAGGGGTGGACGCCTTCGAGGAGACCCGCTCCTCGCTGGTCGGCGGCGCCACCACCGTGCTCTCCTATTTCCGGACAGGGCAGCACTACCTCGACAAGACCGGCCCCTACGCGACGATCTTCCCCGAGGTGCTGGACGCGGTCGCCGGCCGCGCCTGGACCGACTACGGGTTTCACCTGGCCCCGATGACGACCGGCCAGATCGACGAGATCCCCACGCTGGTCGCCGAGCACGGCGTCACCTCGTTCAAGTACTACATGTTCTACAAGGGCTTCGACCTGGCCGCCAACAGCCGCGACGCCCAGGCGTTCACCATGGGCGACGAATACGACCTGGGGCACCTCTTCCTCATCATGGAGAAGCTGGCCGAGACGCAGCGCGACCACCCCGGCCGCCGGCTCTCGCTCAGCCTGCACTGTGAGCAGTCGGAGCTGATGCGGGTCTTCATCGACCGCGTCCAGAACAGCGGCGCCCCCCAGAACCTGCGCGCCTACAGCGCGGCCAGGCCGCCGCTGACCGAGCAGGTCGCCATCGCCGAGGCGGCCACGCTCGCCGCGCACACCGGCGTCAACGTCAACCTGCTCCACCTGTCCAGCGCCGAGGCGCTGGAGGCGGCCGCCCGCACGCCCGCCAGGCGCGAGACCACCCTGCACCACCTCTGCCTCGACCACGACGACCTGGACGCGCGCGGCGGCCTGGGCGGCAAGGTCAACCCGCCGATCCGCACCCGCGAGCACAACGAGGCCCTGTGGGCGGGGGTGGCCGACGGGCGCGTCGACTGGGTGGCCTCCGACCACGCCTGCTGCATGGAGGAGCACAAGGGCGACGCCCTGTGGCCCGCGCGGCCCGGGTTCGGTGGCACGGCGCTGCTCTATCCCGTGTTGTTCTCCGAAGGCCACCTGCGGCGCGGCCTGCCGCTGACCAGGATCGCCGAGGTGGCCTCGGCCAACCCCGCGCGCGCGTACAACCTGTGGGGCCGCAAGGGCAGCCTGGCCGTCGGCTTCGACGCCGACCTGACCGTCCTCGACCCGGCGCTGACCAGGACCGTCACCACGGACCTGCTGCTGTCGGGGCAGGACCACTGCCCGTTCGATGGCGTCGAGGTGACGGGCTGGCCGGTGACGACCGTCGTCGGCGGCCGGGCCGCCTTCCACGAAGGAAAGATCACTGGAGAGCCGTCGGGCTCCTACCTGCCTCGCTGAGGAGCGGACATGACCGATCTGCCCCTCGACGACCTGCGTGTCGTCGAACTCGGCCAGTTGCTGGCCGGCCCGTTCTGCGGGCAGTTGCTCGGCGACTTCGGCGCCGAGGTGATCAAGGTGGAGGACCCCGGGCGGGGCGATCCGATGCGTCAGTGGGGCCGGGAGAAGCCGTACGGGCAGTCGCTCTGGTGGCCCGTCGTGGCGCGCAACAAGAAGTCGGTCACCTGCGACCTGCGCACGCCGGAGGGGCAGGAGCTGGTCAAGCGGCTCGTGGCCGGCGCCGACGTGCTGCTGGAGAACTTCCGGCCGGGCACGCTGGAGCGCTGGGGCATGTCGCCCGCGGAGCTGCACGCGGTCAACCCCCGGCTGGTGATCACGCGCGTCACCGGCTTCGGGCAGACCGGGCCTTACGCGCCGCGCGCCGGATACGGCTCGATCGGCGAGGCGATGGGCGGCCTGCGCCATGTCACCGGCGACCCCGACCGGCCGCCGTCGCGTACGGGGATCTCGCTCGGCGACTCGCTCGCGGCCACGCACGCCTGCGTCGGCACCCTGATCGCGCTGCACCAGCGGGACCGCTCCGGCCGGGGCCAGGTCGTGGACTCGGCGATCTACGAGGCCGTGCTGGCGATGATGGAGTCGCTCGTTCCCGAATGGCAGCACGCCTCCTACCAGCGCGAACGCACCGGCCCCGTGCTGCCGAACGTCTCGCCGAGCAACGTCTACCCCACCGAGGACGGCGACTCGGTGCTGCTCGCGGCCAACCAGGACAGCGTCTTCACCCGGCTCGCCCGGGTGATGGGCCGGCCCGAGCTGGCCGCCGACGCCCGCTTCGCCACGCACGGCGCCCGCGGCGAGCACATGGCCGAGCTCGACGACCTCATCGCCGCCTGGACGGCCGGCTTCCCCGCCGACGAGCTGCTGCGGACGCTGCACGAGGGCGGGGTGCCCGCCGGGCGCATCTACACGGCCAAGGACATGTTCGCCGACCCGCACTTCGCCGCCAGGGAGGCCATCGTGCGGGTGCCGCATCCCGAGTTCGGCGAGCTGGCCATGCAGAACGTCGTCCCGAAGTTGTCGGACACCCCCGGCGCGGTGCGCGCCCCCGGCCCCGCGCTCGGCGCGCACAACGCCGAGATCTACGGCGGGCTGCTCGGCCTGACCGCCGGGGAGCTCGCCGCCCTGAGCGAGAAGGGGATCATCTAGGTGGATCCCTTCGACGGCACCCTGCCGTTCGGCGAGCGTCCCGCGCTGGTCCTCATCGACCTGATGCGGGCGTACTTCGAGCCGGGCGCCGAGCTCTACGTCGGCTCGCGCGACTGCCTGCTGTCGGCCGCGCGGGTCCTGTCGGCGGCGCGCGCGGCGGGCGTCCCCGTGATCCACACGCGGGTGGCGCATGGCCCGGGCGGAGTCGACGGCGGGCTGTTCTACCGCAAGGTGCCGCCGCTGCGCCGGCTGAGCGGCCCGCTGGGCGACCTCATGCCGGAGGTGGCGCCCGCGCCGGACGAGGTCGTGCTCGTCAAGCAGTACGCCAGCGCGTTCTTCGCCACCACGCTCGCCTCCACGCTCACGGCCCTGCACGTGGACACACTGGTCATCGTGGGGGTCTCCACCAGCGGATGCGTGCGGGCGAGCGCGGTCGACGCCGTTCAGCACGGGTTCGTCCCCATCGTGGTGCGGCAGGCGGTCGGCGACCGATCGCCGGGGCCGCACGACGCCGGCCTCTTCGACATCCAGGCCAAGTACGGCGAGGTGTGGGAGGAGCAGGCGGTGCTCGAACGGCTGCAACGGCCGCAACGGCCGCGCGGAAAGGAATGACCTGATGACGGGCCGCTACTACGAGGACTTCACCGTCGGCGACGTCTACCAGCACCCGCTCGGCCGCACGATCAGCGAGGCCGACAACACCTGGTTCACGTTGCTGACCATGAACACCAACCAGAACCACTTCAACGCCCACTTCGCCGCCGGCTCGCCGGCCGGGAAGATCATCGTGAACTCCGGGCTGACCGTGGCGATCGTGCTCGGCCTGTCGGTGAGCGACGTCAGCCAGAACGCCGTCATGAACCTCGGCTGGGAGGAGATCAAACTCACCCATCCGGTGTTCGTCGGCGACACCGTCTACGCCGAGTCGATCGTCACCAGCCTGCGCGAATCGGGCTCGCGTCCCTACGCGGGCATCGTGAGCTGCCGCACCCGCGGCCTGAACCAGGACGGCGACGAGATCATGTCCTGGCGGCGCACGGTCATGGTCTACAAGCGGGACGCGCCGCACGACAAGGGCCACTTCCCGCAGGCCGCGAACGGGCCGCTGCGGCCATGAGGATCACCTACGGCCCCTGGGGCGAGACCCTGCGGGAGCTGACCGACGCCGCCCGCGCCGCTCGGGAGGCGGGCGCCGAGGTGATCTGGCTGCCCGAGCTGCACCGCAGCGCCGTCGTCAGCGCCGCCGCCGTGGCCGGCGCGGTGCCGGGGGCGGGCGTCGGCACCTCGGTGGCGCTGGCGTTCACCCGCAGCCCGATGGTGACCGCGCTGGAGGCGCTCGACCTGGACGAGCTGACCGGCGGGCGGTTCATCCTGGGCCTGGGCACCGGCACCCGCAAACTCAACGCGAACTGGCACAACACGCCCTGGGAGCGGCCGGTGGCCCGGCTGCGCGAGACGGTCGAGGTGATCAGGGCGGTCGTGGCGGGGGAGGCGCTGGAGTACGCCGGGTCGGTGCAGCGGCTGGACGCGCGGGGGTTCCGGCGGCCGTACGCGCCGGTTCGCGGGCACATCCCCATCTACCTGGCCGCCGTCGGGCCGCAGCTCACCCGGCTGGCCGGGCGCGTCGCGGACGGGTGGCTCTCCCACGAGTTGTGCTCGCCCGCCTACCTGCGCGAGCACGTGCTGCCGAACCTGTCGGCCGGGCTGGCGAGCCGCGCGCCGGTGGATGGTCCGGCGGCTCGCGGTTCGGAGCCGGGTGAGCCGGTGGGTGGGCCGGTGGGGGGTGGGCGGGAGGCGTTCGACGTGGTCGTGTCCGCCTGCTGCTCGATCGACCCCGACCCGGCGCTGGCCCGGCGCCGGGCGGCGGGGGTGCTCGGCTTCTACGCCTCCGTCGCCACGTACGCGGACTTCTTCGCCTTCCACGGCCTGGCCGGTGAGCACGCCGCCGTGGTCGCGGCCTTCCGCGCGGGGGAGCGGCCCGTCGTACCCGATCGCATGATCGACCCGCTGGTCCTGGCCGGGACGCCGGACCAGGTGGCCGAGCGGCTGGCCGGCTATGCGGGACTGGCGGGCACCGTCAAGCTCAGCCCGGCCGTGTACGGCAACACGCCGGCGGAGATCCGCCAGAACCAGGCCCGCATCATCGAGCTGATCGGAAGGTTATGAGACCGCTGGAGGACGTCAGAGTCGTCAGCCTGGAACAGTACGGCGCGGGGCCGTTCGGCAGTGTGCACCTGGCCGATCTCGGGGCCGAGGTCATCAAGATCGAAGACCCCCGGGTCGGCGGTGACGTTGGCCGATATGTCCCGCCTTATGCGGATGAAGAGGACTCGCTGTTCTTCGAGACCTTCAACCGCAACAAGAAGTCCATCTCCCTGGACCTGTCCGTCCCGGCGGGCCGGGAGGTCTTCGACGACCTCGTCCGGCACGGCGACGCCGTCTACTCCAACCTGCGCGGCGACGTCCCCGCCAAGATGCGGCTGCGCTACGACGACCTCAAGCATCTCAACCCGCGCATCGTCTGCTGCTCGCTGTCCGGCTTCGGCATGACCGGCCCGCGCGCCGCCGAGCCCGGCTACGACTACATCCTGCAGGGGCTGGCCGGTTGGATGGACCTCACGGGGGAGCCGTCCGGGCCGCCCGCCAAGTCGGGGTTGTCGCTGGTGGACTACTCCGGCGGGCTCGTCGCCGCGATCGCCCTGCTGGCCGGGGTGCACGCCGCCCGCCGCGACGGCACCGGCATGGACTGCGACCTGTCCCTGTACGACACGGCCATCGGCATGCTCACCTATGTCGGGACCTGGGCGCTCAACACCTCCTTCGTCCCGGCGCGCACGGCGAACTCGGCCCATCCTTCGCTGGTGCCGTTCCAGAACGTCGAGGCCGCGGACGGGTGGCTGGTGGTGGGGTGCGCCAAGGAGAAGTTCTGGCGGCGGCTGGCGGTGCTCCTCGACCAGGCCGCCCCGGACGCGGGCTTCGCCACCGACCCCCGCTACGCCACCTTCGCCGGCCGCCGCCTGCACGCCGGTGACCTGTTGCCCCGGCTGTCGGCGGTCTTCCGTACCAGGACCGTGGCCTCATGGCTGACGGAGCTGCGTGCGGGGGGCATCCCGTGCGGGCCGATCAACGATGTGCGGCAGGCGCTCGACGAGCCGCACACCGCCGCCCGCGGGCTGGTGGTGGAGACGTCCCATCCCCGGTACGGAGCGGTCCGGCAGCTCGCCTCGCCGGTGCGGGTGGGGCCGGAGGCGGTCGAGCATCGGCGGGCGCCGGGGCGGGGGGAGCACGGTGCGGAGATCGTACGGGAGTTGCTCGGGTATCCGGCTGAGCGCGTCGCCGCCCTGACCGCCGCCGGCGCCTTCGGCGCACCCGCATGACGTCCCCCGGCGGCACCGCCGGGCCCGTTTCGGCGGCAGGCTCACCGACGGCAGCGGCGCAGTTTGCCGAATGGGCGCTCGGCCTCACCCTGGACGCTGTTCCCGAGCCCGCCAGGGCGGCAGTGATCCGGCACCTCATCGACGGCTTCGGCTGCGCGGTCGCCGCGCCGCGCGGGTCGCCCGCCGTCAGAGTGGCACTGGAGCTGGGCGGGCCACCGCAGGCCACGGTCATCTGCGCCCGGCCCGCAGACGCCCAGGCCGCAGACGATCGGCCCGCAGACGATCGGCGCCGCATCGGCGCGCCCGCCGCGGCGCTGGCCAACGGGGCGCTCGTGCACGCGCTCGACTTCGACGACACCCACGCGGGCGGGCTGGTGCACGCCACCGCCCCCGTGTTGCCGGTGGCGTTCGCGGTGGGGGAGGAGACCGGGGCGTCCGGCGCCGAGGTCCTGGTGGCGGCGCTGATCGGCTACGAGGTGATCTGCCGTCTCGGAGCCGCGGCGCCGCACGGCTTCCACGCGCGCGGGCTGCACGCGACGTCGGTGTGCGGAGTCCTCGCCGCCGCCCTGGTCGCCGCCCGGCTGTACGGTCTGCGGCCGGCTCAGGCCGTACACGCGCTCGGCATCGCGGGCAGCCAGGCGGGCGGGCTGCTGGAGTTCCTGAGCACCGGGGCCGACACCAAGCAGTTGCACCCCGGGCTGGCCGCCCACGCGGGCATCCTCGCCGCGCGCCTGGCCCGAGCGGGCGCCACGGGGCCCGGCACGGTGCTGGAGGGCAGGCACGGGTTGTACGGTGTGCTGCTCGGCAGGCCAGGGCTGCGGCCGGACGGAGAGCTGGGCGAACTCTGGGAGGTGACCCGGATCACCGTCAAGCCCTATCCGGCCTGCCAGCTCCTGCACGCCGCCCTCGACGCCGCCCGCACCCTCGCCCCCGCTCTCGCCCCGGCTCCCGACATCGCCAGGACGCCGCCGGACGGGCGGGGGGTGATCGAGGAGGTGGTGGCCGAGGTGCATGCCGATGCGGCCTCGATCGTCTGCGGGCCGGGCAAGGCGCGGCCGCGGACGCCGTACGAGGCGAAGTTCAGTCTGCCGTGGAGCGTCGCGGCGATGTTGCTCGACGGCGAGGTGACCGTGCGGACCTACGAGCGGGTGGACCGGCCGGAGGTGATCGCGCTGGCCGAGCGGGTCAGGCATGAGGTGATCGCGTTCCCCGGCGTCGCCGCCGACCAGCCGGGGCGGCTTCGGGTGCGGTTCGCCGACGGGACGTGGGTGGTCGCCGAGGTGCCGCGGAGCTCGGGCGGGCCGGGCGATCCGGGCATCGATGAGCTGGTCCGGAGCAAGGCTCTGGCCAACGGGCTGCCCAGGACGGTGCTGGAGCAGGTGGAGCGGCTCGCCGAGCTGGACGAGGTGTCGGCGTTGATGTCCGCGCTCGTCGTACACGAGGAGGGACGGTTGCCGGAGCTCGCCGTACACGAGGAGGGACGGTTGTCCGGGCGCACCGTACATGGGGAGGGGAACGGATGATCGTGTCGTTCGCGCACGGCACCGCACGGCTGCCCGCGCTGGCCGCGCCCACGGCGGCGCGGGCCTACGCACGGGCCGGGTCGGCTCTGGCGAAGGCCGGGCTGAGCGCCGAGGATGTCGTCCAGATCGTCGAGTACGTCACGCCGGACGCCATCGGGCCGGCGGGGAGCGCGGCGCGGGATGCGGCCGGGTTCGGCGGGGTGACCGTGTCCAGGGTGCCGGTCGAGCGGCTGATCGATCCGGCGGACCGGGTCGCGGTGGAGGTGACGGCGTACCCCGGCGGCGGGGAACGGGTGTCCGATCACGGCGGTGGCGGGGACCCGAGGGTCGTCACCGTGGCCGATGAGATCGTCTATCTGCCGGGCGTCCTGCCCGCCGACCTGACCGCGGGCTTCCGCGACCAGTACCGTTCCTGCCTCGAAGTAGCCGCTGACCTGCTCAGCGCCGTCGGCCTGGGGCTGGACGCACTCGTACAGACGACCGACTACACGGCCACGGCCACGCGCGGCGAGTACCCGAGGTGCGGACGCCCCCGCAAGGAGCTGCTCGGCGGCATGAACGGGGTGTATCCGGGCGCGGCGGGCATCCTGGTCGACCATCCGGTGGCGGAAGGCGCGATGGTGTGGCTCGACGCGGTCGCCTCGCGGCACCCGCTGCGGGCGGTCAACCCGGGGTGGGCGCGGTACGACACGCTCACCTATCAGCCGGGCGTGGCGGCGGGGAACACGCTGTTCATGTCGGGATTCGGGGCCCTGGATCCCGTCACCCAGCAGGCCGTCCACGAGGGCGATCTGCTGGAACAGGCCGAGTTCACGTACGCCGCCATCGCGGCGGTGTTGCGCGAGGCCGGGCTGGCGGGGGACGCGGTGGTGCGGCTGGTCGAATACCTCACCCCCGCAGGCTTGCCGAAATATCAAGACATAAGCGACGCACGGGATCGGCACTTCCCCGGCGGGTACGCGCTCACCTCCGTGGTCTGCTCCGCCCTCCTGCGCCCGGAGTTCCTCATCGAGGTCGTGCCCACGGCGGTGTTCCCATGACGATCGACGAGATCAAGGCCATGATCGGCCAGGAGGCGTCCTACACCGCGCCGGAGGAGCTCGGCCGGGCCGCCATCCGCTACTTCGCGCAGGCGGTGGGCGACCACAACCCGCTCTACACCGACGACGCCTACGCCCGCGAACACGGCCACGCCGGCATCATCGCCCCACCCACCCTGATCTGCGAGACCAACCAGTACACCGGCCTGCCCAGGGACGCGGACGGCTTCGCCGGCCACGGCTGGCACCTGGAGCTCCCCGGCACGCGGCTGGTGCGCGGCGGCAACGCCTACGAGCTCCACCAGCCGGTACGCCCGGACGACGTCCTCACCGTGACCTGGCGGATCGAGAACGTCGAGGAGAAGGCGGGCAAGCTCTTCGTGACCTCCCGCGCCACGTACACCAACCAGCACGGCGACCTGCTGGCGGTCAACGAGGAGACGCTCATATGGATCCCGGCACAGTGATCCCGCCCCTGGAGCGGCGCATCGAGCTGCCCGACATGATCGCGTACGCCGGAGCGACCTGGGACTGGCACCGGCTGCACTACGCCCCCGAGGGCCTGGACCGGCCGGTGGTCGACGGCCAGGTCTTCGGCGCGCTGCTGGCCGAGCAGCTCCAGGACTGGCTGGGGCCCGGCGCGCGCGTCGTCAGGTTGCACTTCCGGTTCAGGAGCATGGTGTTCGCCGGCGAGACCGTGCGCTGCACCGGCCGGGTGGCGAGCGAGGCGGACGGCCTGCTCACCGTCGAGCAGCAGGTCGAGGTGGTCGAGGACGGCCGGATCGCCGTCGCCCAGGCCGGCGCCACGGTGGTGCTCCGGTGATGGCGGTCGTTGTGGGCACTCCGGTCAGGGCGGCCGTAGCGCGGGCTTCGGTGGTGTTCCGGTGACGGTGGCCGTCGTGGGGGTGGCCGAATCCGATCTCGGGGTCACCGGCAAGTCCATCCTCCACCTCCAGACGCAGGCGATCACCCGGGCGCTCGCCGACGCCGGTCTCTCGCTCCGTGACGTCGACGGCCTGGCCACGGCCGGGGTCTCGCGCTTCTCGACCCCCCAGGTCGCCGAGTATCTGGGCATCCAGCCGGCCTGGACGGACTCCACCTTCGCCGGCGGCTCGGCGTTCGAGATGTACGTGGCGCGCGCCGTCCAAGCCATCGAGGCCGGTCAGTGCACGACCGTCCTCATCTCCTACGGCTCCGACCAGCGCAGCGCCAGGTCACGCTCGCTGGCCGGCGCGCTGGAGACGCACACGCCGCAGGCGCAGTTCGAGACGCCGTACGGCCCGCTGTTCCCGCTCTCGTACTACGCCATGGCCGCCCAGCGGTACCTGCACGACCGGGGGGCGTCCCGGGCGGACCTGGCCGAGGTCGCCGTGGCCGCCCGCGAGCAGGCCCTGCTGAACCCGAAGGCCTTCCGCCACCGCGCCGGCCCCCTCACCGTCGAGGACGTCCTCGGCCAGCCGATGATCTCCAGCCCGCTCACCGCCGCCGACTGCTGCCTGATCACCGACGGCGGCGGCGCCATCGTGCTGACCAGCCTGGAACGCGCCCGCGACCTGCGCGCCGACCCCGTCGTCGTGCTCGGCTACGGCGAGTCCACCACGCACCACGGCATGGCCGGCGCCGCCGACCTGCTGCGGACCGGCTCCATCGACTCGGGCCGGCGCGCCTTCGCGCGGGCGGGGCTGGGGCCGCAGGACGTCGACGTCGCCCAGCTCTACGACTCCTTCACCATCACGGTCCTGCTCACCCTGGAAGGTCTCGGATTCTGCGGGCCGGGGGAGGCGGGCGACTTCGTACGCCGGCGCGCGCTGCCCTTCAACACCACCGGCGGCGGGCTCTCCTACTGCCACC
The DNA here is from genome assembly GCF_053592075.1 of Nonomuraea sp. NPDC002799. Lineage (NCBI taxonomy): Bacteria > Bacillati > Actinomycetota > Actinomycetes > Streptosporangiales > Streptosporangiaceae > Nonomuraea > Nonomuraea sp. NPDC002799. The sequence goes on along the minus strand of NZ_JBSFVA010000028.1, from coordinate 54,170 downwards.
CCGGCATGCTGGGCCTGCTGCTGCTGGTGGAGGCGGTCCGCCAGCTCCGTGGCGAGTGCGGGCCGCGCCAGGTGCCCGGCGCCGAGGTCGCGCTCGCGCACGGCGTCGGCGGCATCTTTTCCACCCACGCCACCGTGCTCCTGGGAGCCGACCGATGACCGACCCCGCCCCGAATGATCCCGCCTCGAACCTACGGCTGACCGATCCCGCCCCGAACCTGCCGCTGAGCGACGAGATCACCGCGCCTTGGTGGGCGGCCACCCGCGAAGGACGGCTGCTGCTGCAGTCCTGTACGACCTGCGGCCACACGCAGCACTACCCCCGCGCGCTCTGCACCGCTTGCGGCGGCACCGACCTGACCTGGCGCGAGTCAGCCGGACGTGGCGTCGTCGACTCCTTCACCATCGTGCACCGATCACCGTCTCCCGAGCACGAGACGCCGTACGTGGTGGCCAGGGTCCGGCTCGCCGAGGGCCCGATCCTGCTGACCAACCTGATCGGCACCACCGACTGGCACTGCGACCAGCCCGTACGGCTGGCCTGGCGAGCCCTCCCCGACGGCCGCCACCTACCCGTCTTCGCGTCCCTCGACGAGCCGCGCTAGACGCCACGATCGCGCAGCTCAGCCGACACCGAAGCGTCGGCCTTGACGAACACGTTTCACTCGTCGCGAGTAAGTTTCGTAGCTGGACCGGGAGGGTCTCTGACGTCGCAAACCCCCACACCAACGTCAGCGCTTGCCACGCGCTCGCGGCCATTGTCGCTAATGGTGCGATCGCCACCCGAGGCGCGGGGAAGTTCCGCTGCGATCGGCTTCTCTGCCTCCTGTGGTCGCGGCGGTCCGAACGGACGGGCCGTCGCAGCCCGCCACGTGGATGATCGCGTCGTCACCACGAAATCCTCTCCGCCGTAGAGGGACTCGTATCGGATCTCTATATCGAAGCGCTGCTCAACGAGATCCCGGAACGCGTCATGTTCGGACATGCTGTAGGCATCCACACTGAGCAGCCAATTCGTATATCCGATGGGAAGACCTGCGCCGTCCGCCACGGTGGTGGCATGAACATGAGGTGCCATGTCCCCACGTACTCGGCGGGAAGTCTCCTTGGTCCAGGTCCCCGCGATTTGGTCGTCCAACCAGATCCGGGTGCCGGTGACGATGGCCGGGCCAAGCCCGGAGTTGACGAGCATGAGGCCCGCCGCGCGCCCGGGGGAGAAGGTGACCGTCAACTGGAGAAGCGGACGAATCATATGCCTGTTATGGAGACGGGTGGCTCTGAGTTGATGAACCGAAACCGCCAAAGACGCGATGGCGATGACGGTGGCACTGATCGCGATCACTGTTTCCGCGCCCATGCGGCCTCCGTCGCGTCACCTGTCTCCACTTCGAACTTAAGGCGACCCGGAAGGCCAGAGCAACTGCTCTGACAACTTCCGCATGGCAAGCTGATCATCGGCAGTGAGCCCCCGGTAGGGGTGGTGTTGATCTGAGGGAATCCGCTTCCCTCAGATCAACGCTCACTCAGGCCGAGGCAAGGCTGAACCGCTGGTTCTCGGAGTCGATCGCGAGGATCCGTACCGAGACGCGAGTGCCGACGGGCCAGGACTGCAGATGCGCGAGACCTGTGCAGCCGTCGGACTCGACGAACGAACCGAACGGCATTTCTTTGGTCACCACGCCTTCGACGACGTCACCGACTTGGTGACGGGCGAGGAAAGACTGCCAGCTCATATGGTCACCTCCTTCCGTTTACGAGTGGCTGCATGCACTTCTCGCAACGGAGGCGGGCTTCTCGCCCGCGCGGTGATCAAGCAGCGGCCGGGCGCCCGTTCTGTGTGCGGCACATGGCCGACCCGGCAGTCATAGAACAATGCTAGCGAACGCAATGGCGAATTCGAAGCCCAGTTCCGTGCCGACCCGCACGCTCAACCCGCGATCACGCCGGCAGATATGCTGCTGGAGCTCACTCAGCGTTAAGGTGACGCCATGATCAACGAGCCACCAGGACGGGGCTACCACGCTGCTGTCGTGATCGCCACGCTCGTCATTGCTTGGTGGGTGAGCGTTCCCTTCAGCTATTCAGAATCCAGCGTGGTCGTGATCTTCGCTCTCGTGCCGCTGATGTTGTACTGGGCCATCCGCCTCATGGTGGCGTTGATACAAGACGCCAGAACGGTACGACGCCACTTTCTCGGCTGGCTCCTCTTGCCCGTGATCGTCTTCGGGTTATGGGCTGCAGTCGATGCCGACCTGCCGTTCAAAACGCGCTTCGCGCTCTCCCAGTCCAGCATGGAGCGCTTCGCCCAGAACGTCCTTCGCGGCGGCGCGCAAGACCTCCCCACCTGCGCGTGGACAGGACTCTTTCCGGTGTGCGGCCGCATCGCAGGAGAGGGAAAGGAGCCCACCGGAGTAGAACTGCGGATCAGCGATTGGCCGATCGAGGGCTCGCGGTGCTTTGTGTGGGCCACCCACGGTCAACCGCGCGGCGATGACTACGAGTACGGGCTCAGGCATCTGACCGGTCCCTGGTGGGGCTGCCGAGGGTGGGACGGCTGGTAGGACTGCGGACGAGGGCGAGCATCTCTTCCACTGAGCCGGCCGGATCACTGATCGGGAACTGCACCGCGCGGATGATCGCGTCGGGGTCGGCCAGCAAGGTGAGGCGCTTGAAGCGGTCGACGCCGGCCACCCGGAACGTCGGCAGCAGCAGCCCGGCCGCGAGCTTGTTGTCCTGGTCGGAGAGAAGAGGATAGGGCAGCCTCGCGTGCGCGACGAAGGCGTCCAGCTGGTCGGGACGCTGGGTGCTGACGCCTCGGATCGCGGCACCGGACGCCTCGAAGTCGGCATGCCGTGACGCGTAGGTGAGGGACTCCAACGTGCAACCCGAGGTGCCGGGGATGTCGGCCCAGCCAGGCGGATAGTTCTGGGCGCCGGGGGCGAAGGCGCCAGGGAAGAAGTAGAGCACGGTCCAGACGCCCGGTACACCGGGTGCGACCCGTTCACCGTCGTGTCGTTCCAGAACGACATCCGGCACTTTCCGATTGATCAGCTCATGCACGCGGCGGATCTCGGCTGACCCGTCGGCGCTGGTCGCGGTCAGTGCCCCATCGCCCATCACATGCCTGGTGCCCCAATCCTGCAGTGCGATGAGCGCCGGCAGCAGGCCCTCGCCCTTCGCGGTCAGCAGGTAGTCGTAGCGCGGCGGGCGATCGGAGTAGGGCCGCTTCTCCAGCACCCCATGCTCCACGAGGCTGGCCAGGCGCTCGGCCAGAGCCCGGCGGCTGACACCGAGCTCACGCTGCAGGCCGTCGAAGCGCGTGGTGCCGCCGGTGATGTCGCGCACCACCAGGAACGTCCACCAGTCGCCGATCACTCCGAGTGCTTGCGCGATGCCGCAGTCGGCGTCGGAGAGATCAGCTCGCTTCACACCCATCAGTATAGTACGTTCCATTTTGGAACCCACTCAGGGAGCGGCGGAATGGTAGTCGACGGTGCGCGTGGCGCGAGCGTCTTCTGGCGCTGGTGGACGGCAGGCACGACCAGCGGGGTCGGTTCGGCGGTAGGCGCGGTGGCGCTGCCGCTGACGGCATTGACGGTGCTCGACGCCTCCGCGTTGGAGATGGGCGTGATCGCCGCCGCCAGTTACGTCGCCTGGATCGTGATCGGCTTACCCGCCGGGGTGATGGTGCAGCGACTGCCCATGCGAAGGGTGCAGATCGCCGCTGACCTCGCCCGCGCGGCGGCGATCATCTCCATCCCGCCGGCCTGGTGGCTGGACGGTCTGACGATCGCCCACCTGGTGATCGTGGCCCTCGTGATCAGCTTCGCGAACGTCATCTTCGACGTCGCCAACTCGACCTTCCTGCCGTCGATCGTGAGCAAGGAGCAGTTGCTGTCCCGCAACAGCCTGACCTCCGGCACCCAGGCCACCACTGCGCTCGGCGGGCCATCCGTCGGCGGTCTCATCGTCCAGGTGCTCGGGGCGGTGCCCACCTTGCTCGTCGACGCGGTCAGCTACCTCGTCTCAGCCCTGCTGCTGCGTACCCTGCCAGAACGCCGCGCCCAGGCCCCCGACGCCTGGCCTCCGGTGCGCGCGATGATCCGCGAAGGCTGGCGTTTCGTCGCGCGTCACCCGGTGATGGGCCCGTGCATGTGGACCGCCACCGCGGCGAACACCGTCTGCGGGGCGCAACACGCGCTCTACGCGCTCTACCTCGTGCGCGAGTTGCACGCCGCACCCGGCCTCGTCGGCCTGCTGCTGGCGGCGGACGGGGTCGGCATGCTGATCGGCGCGACCTTGACGAACCGGATCACGGCCAGGCTCGGCACCGCCCGCGCCCTGATCGTCGCCGGATTCGTCTCGGTCGCCGGGGCGTTCGTCGTTCCTCTCGGCACTGGCTGGCAGGGCTTCGTCGCGTTCGCCGTCGGCAACGTCGTCTTCTCCATCGGCGTGGTGGTGATCAGCGTGGTGACCCGTACGTACCGGCAGATCGCCTCCCCGCCCGAGTTGTTGTCCCGGGTGATGGCGACGGTCCGTTTCGTGTCCTGGGGCGCGATCCCGATCGGCGGGTTGATCGCCGGAGCCATCGCCGGGCTCCTCGGCGGCCGGGTCACCCTGATGATTTTCGTCGTCGCGGCCGCCTGCATGCCGCTGGTCCTGCTGGCCTCACCGATCCGGCACCTGCGCGATCTCACCGATTATCAAGTGGGCGACGGATCGACCACATCGCCGGATTTCGCCGCTGACGCCGAACCGGCCTAGCAGCCAGGCAGTCCCTTAGACCGAGATCCGATCGACCCGGGCAGCGCGGTCGCCCGGGATCACAATGGGGTCAGCCACTTCGACCACGCGGCCGTTGGAGAACATTTGCCGTGTGATGGCGAACACCGGCACACCAGGGGTGATGCCGAGCAACTCCATTTCTTCCGGTGTCGGCATCCGCACGGCCGTCTCTTCGATGATGTCGCCGTTGACCTCGATCCCGAGCGAGCGGAGCTGGCCGATGTTGCCGCCTGGCCACGGCTCGTTACGCGGGTCGGCGACCGGAGTGCCTTCCACATCGCGAGCGAGCAGGCATGAGCGGCTCATCTGACTCGGAGCCCCCGAGGCGTAGAACACGAACCGCCGCTCCAGCGCGCGCGTGCCCACGGGTACGTCGAACAGACCGGCCAGCCGCTCGTCGGCCTCGATCCAGTCGAATCTCTTGTCCAGCCTGTACTGCGACCAACTGATGCCTTGGTCACGGGTGAACGAGGTCTGCGGGACCGCTTGAGGGCCTTTGTCGGCCAGGTAGCGGTCCATCGATATCCGGCGGACCGACGGACGGGTCCGGACGAAGGTGCCTGATCCGCGCTTTGACTCGACGAGCCCTTCCATGCGCAGCAGATCCACCACTCGGCGAATGATGATGTCCGAAACACCGTACTCCTCCGCCATGACGCGGTGGGACGGAAGCCGGCTGCCCGGGCCGAGCTCGCCTGAACGGATTCGCTGACGGAGGTGCTCTGCGATCCGCTCGTAAGCATGTGCCCGTTCCGCCACAGCCACCTCCTCATCTTCGTAAGCGCTTGACAGGAGCGTACACGTGCAGGCAAGTTCGTATACGAAATCAAGATTCGCGTATACGATCTCCGATGGGAGCGTCGATGCCCGTCCCGCACGATCCGATACACCATGCCCGCCGCACCTTCCGCTGGCGCGACGAGCACTGGTACCTCCTCGACGAACCCGTTCCTGCCGTGGTGTTCATCTCCGACAACGTTTCGCAGAGTGACCGGCACCCGTCCCCCGATGTCGCGGAGACCGCCTTCTGGGTCCGTGTGGTGGACGGCATCTTGGCCGAAAGAGACCGCGTGGCCTCGGCGGCATGGCCGGGCGTCGAGATCGTCGCGGTGCTCGACAAAGTCAACTGCCGTGCGCTCGTCGCCGAACGCACGCGACGGAACGGCTGTCAGGTGTGGGTCCTCAGCGACAGAGACGCGGCTCTCGCAGCCTTCCGCGAACGAGTCTGTGCATTGATCAAGAAGTGCGAGAAAGCCGCATGACCCTCGCCGATACCTCGCAAGAGACGTTTCTAGCCGAGTTGGTCGTCCCGGGAGTGGACTCCTCGGTACGGCTCGTCCGGCACTCCGTGGCGCTCGCCTTGCAGGCGGCGGGACACCAGCATCTGGACGGCGTGCGTCTCACGGTTTCCGAGCTGACGACCAATGCGATCTTGCATACCCGCTCCGGGTGGCGGGGCGGGCTGGTCGTCGTCGGTGTCTTGGAGGTCGGTAGCAGGCTCGCGCGCATCGAGGTGACCGATGAAGGATCGGTCACCATGCCGCGTCCCCGTCGGTCCGGTGTCGGTGAGTGCCGTGGACGCGGTCTGTGGCTGGTCGCGGAAACGTCTGCCAGGTGGGGCGTACGCCGGGGACCCATGGGCGCCACGGTGTGGGCTGAAGTGCTCACGACGGAGCCCGCCCCATCCGCTGCGCCGGATTCATCCGCCTGCGTCCTGGAGGCGTGATGCATGGCGAGCTGCGGACTTGGATCGTTCCAGAGCGGGTCGTGGCGTGGACGCGTGCGGTGCGGACGGTGCTAACCGACTACGGTTCGCGCCAGTACGTCGGTCACGGTGCGGGTCGTGCCCAGTTCGGCGACGGTCTCGGCCAGCTCGCGGACCTGGGTCTCCGGTAGGGCTCGGGTCGCGTTGTTGCGGAACTTGGTCTCCAGGTCCGCCGCCGACAGGGGGTGCTCCGGGCCGCCGCGTGAGGAGTCCACCCGGTGTTCCAGCGTCGAGCCGTCGTGCAGCCGTACCCGGAGGACGGCCGCGAACGCCAAGGGGAAGATCTCTGAGGCCCGCTCGTCGGGCACGCACCGCACCCGGGCCGCCAGCGCCAGCCGCGCCGGGTCCAGCGTGGCGAAGTCGTCCAGCGCCAGCCCCAGGCCGCCGCCGCCGAGCAGCGCGGCGGCGACGGTGTAGGGGCCGGAGAACTTCGCGTGGTACGGCGAGCGCGGCCGCGCCTTCTCCTCGGGCGGCTCGGCGATCGTGCGGAGCACGGGGGCGGCCACGCCGACCTCGATCGACTCGATCCGGGACGGGTCGAGTCCGTCGCGCCGCAGCGCCAGCGCGCAGTCGATGGCCGGGTGGGTGAAGTGGTTCGTCGGGTACGGCTTGTAGACCGTGCGCAGCAACTCCCACCGCTCGCCGAGCCCGGACAGCAGCGCGCCGGCGTCGTAGCGCCCGCCCAGCCAGGCCTGGAAGAAGCCGAACCGCCCCTCCAGGACCGTCGGCGGTCCGGTCAGCCCCTCCAGCGCCAGTACGGCGGCCGACACCCCCGCGTGGGCGGCCCAGCCGCAGTGGGCCCGCTTGATCGTGCCGCCCGTGCGGTTGGCCTCCAGCAGCCCGGAGCCCATCGAGGCCGCCACGCCCATCGCGTGCGCGATGCCCTCGGCCGGCAGACCGTACAGGAGCCCGGCCGCCACCGCCGCGCCCAGCGTGCCGCAGATGGAGGTCGCGTGCTGGCCCTGCTCGAAGAAGCGCGAGTTGCGCTCCTCCGGCAGGTAGGAGGCCATGCCGAGCCTGGCGCACACCTCGATGCCCGCCGCGATGGCCGCGATCAGCTCCGCGCCGCTCGCGCCCGCGCTCTGCGCCGCCGCCAGGGCCGCGGGCACGACCGGGGCGGAGGGGTGCAGAACGGACGGCAGGTGGGTGTCGTCGTAGTCGAGGGAGTGCGCGAGGGTGCCGTTGACCAGCGCGGCCGACGGCGCGGGCAGCAGGTCGCCGCTGCCGATCGCGGTGGCCTCGCCGTTTCCGGCCCAGCGGCGTACGGCCCGCAACACCGCGGGCGCGGCGTCGCCGTCCGGCTCGGCGTAGGCGGCCAGGCAGTTGCCCAGTACGTCGAGCACCCGGCCCGGCACGTCGTCGCGCACCGCGACGGGCAGGCCCGCGTCCCGGCAGTCCACCGCGAACTCCGCCAGTTCCCGCACGTGAGTGGTCACCAGAAGATCATCCCTCCTCCGTCAAGCGTGCGGGGAGCGGTCATCTCCCGTCGTCGTGCAGGCCGTCGTGGTGCCAGTGGTCACATGCCGTCGCCGTCCCAGCGGCCACGGGAGCGGCTGCGGACCGGGAGGCTGGAGACGATCGGGGCGGGGACGGGATCGCCCGGCTTCCAGGCCCGGCCTTTGCCCCAGTTGTGCGACTCCCGCTCCTGCGCGTGCTCCAGCGCCGCGGGCTCCGCGCCCCACTCCGGCGCAGGAAGGCCGTCGTGGTCGTTACCGTGGCCGTGATCGTGGCCATGGTCATGGTCGTGCTCAGGGTGGTCGCCGTGATCGTGGTGGGGGTCGGAGTGGTCGGGGTCGGGGTCGGGGTGGTGGTGGTCGTGGGGGGTTGCCGGGGAGTGGCCGCCCTGGAGGCGGGCGGCGTCCATGGCCTTGGCGATGGCGAGCAGGCTCTTGTCGGGACCATGGCCGGGCGGGAACCAGTCGGAGTCGGTCGCGCCCTGCTCCCGCGCGTAGTCGAGCGAGGCCCCCAGCATCTCCCGGTCCCGTTCACTCCGTCTGCCGGAGCCGCGGCCGAGGTCGTGCGCCGACTGTGACCAGCGCATGCGCCCCTCTCCCGGCCCCCAGTTGATGGCCTCGCCGCCCCACCGCACCCACTCGTTCTCGGTGTACCAGTTGTACAGCTCTCCGTCCGAGCGCAGCAGCCACGTCGCGCCGCCCTCCATGGAGGTGAAATGGCCGTGCTTCACCCGCGCCGGACGGAAGAAGTACGTCCCGAGGTCCAGCGTGCCGAAGTTGTACTCCATCAGCCCCTGCACCGTGTACGCCTCCTCGTAACACGGATGGTGGGCCAGCCGGTGGTCGGCCCAGCCCTCCTGGGCGTGCACGAGCCTGGTGTAGAAGCCGGTGACGGGGTCCACGTGCAGATACTTGATGAACATGCCCGGCATCGGCCCCGGGTTCGGCACGGCGTCCCAGGTCATGGCGTCGGAGTCGAGGACGATGACCTCCTCGCGGGCGCCGTCCCAGCGGGGCGCGTTCGGGCTGTCCACGGGGTCGAATCCGGCGTCGCCGTACTCGCGGTAGTGCAGGACGCGGGTGCCCTCCGCGAAGGTGACCGCGTCGGCCGGCACGCCCTTGGGCAGGTAGAGGTAGCCGCCCGCGCCGATGCGGCGGTCCCCGTACGTCATGGAGCCGTCCAGCAGGTAGAACTCGGTGGTGGCGTGATGGACGCCGGGGCCCCGGCCCCAGTCGGTGTGGAAGTCGACGCGGAGCGAGCAGGAGCCGTCCTCCTCGTCCACCGACAACCGCCGCTCGCTCGCCCGGCCCTCGCCGCCGACCAGCTCGGCCGCGTGCCAGATGTAGTCGTCCTCGTGGATCACTTCAACATGGGGGCGCATGCTCCTCCTTCAAGGCGCGCTTGAGAATCTTGCCCGCCGCGTTCCTGGGCAACGCGCCGACCACCTCGATCCGGCGTGGCACCTTGGGCCCGCTCAGCCGGGTACGGCAGTGCGCGACCAGCGCGCCGACGTCGAGGTCCGCGCCGGGCAGGGCGACCACGAAGGCGGCCACCCGTTCGCCCCAGCGCTCGTCCGGCAGGCCCACCACGGCCGCCTCCGCCACGCCGGGGAACGCCGACAGAACCTCCTCGACCTCGCGCGGCGCGATGTTCACGCCGCCCGAGATGATCATGTCTTTCTTGCGGTCGACGACGTAGATGAAGCCCTCGTCGTCGCGCTCGACGATGTCCCCGCTGGTCAGGAAGCCGTCGGGGGTGGTGCACGCGGCGGTGGCCTCGGGGTCGTCGAGGTAGCCGTTCATCAGGTACGGCGAGCGGCTGAACAACTCGCCGCGCCTGGCCGGGTTGCCTTCGTCGTCGACGATCCTGACCTCGGTCATGAACCACGGACGGCCGACGGAGCCGAGCTTGCGCCGGGCGTCGGCGGGGCGGCAGTCGGTGACGATGCCGGCCTCGGTCGAGCCGTACAACTCGTGCACGCCGACGCCGGGGAAGGCGTCCAGCACCCACTCCTTGAGGGCGCCGGGCAGGGCCGCCGCGTTGAAGTACAGGGTGTCGAGCGACGACAGGTCGTACGCCCGCAGGGCCTCGGGGCCGAGCGCGCGCAGCATGTGGGCGTGCGTGGGGACGAGGAACACCGACTGGGCCCGCTCCTTCTCGATCATCGCGAGCAGCCGCTCCGGGTCCCACGACCGCAACATCGCGACGGCGCCGCCGGTGCAGACCGGCGCGTAGCCGAAGGCGAACCCGGCGCCGTGGTACATCGGGGCCACCGCGATCGTGCGGCGCCCGGGGCCCAGACCCCACTCCAGAGCGGAGGCGTAGAAGGTGAGCGAGCGGGAGCGGTGGCTGATCACCACGCCCTTGGGCCGGCCGGTGGTGCCCGAGGTGTAGGCGACGCAGAACGGCTCCAGCTCGCCGACCTCGATCCGGGGGTCGGCGGCGTCCGCCATGGTCAGCGCGGCCTCGTACGAGGGGCCGAACCCGGCGCCGCCCAGGCTGAGCAGCGTGTCCGGCAGGGCCACGCCCTCCACCGCCGCCGCCCAGGTCTGGTCGGCGATGAGGGCGCGGGCGCCGGAGTGGCCGAGGATGTACGCGCTCTCGGCCGGGGCCATCCGGGGGTTGAGCGGGACCATCGCCAGGCCCGCCTTGGCGATGCCCGCCGCGACCTCCGGATATTCGAGCCGGTTGCCCAGCAGCACCGCCACCCGCTCGCCGGGGCGGAGACCGGCTCCGAGCAGCACGTTCGCCAGGCGGCTTGAGCGATCGTCCAGCCCCCGGTACGTCAGCCGCCGGTCCCCGTCGACCACCGCCACCGTGGCCGGCGAGGCGGCGGCGAGCTCCCGGATCCCGCCCGCGATCGACAGCGCATACCCCGGCCTCACGAGGCATCCACCTGTGGGGGTGGGAAGTCGCCGGCGCGGCCGAGCAGGGCCGGGGCCTGTTTGCCGAGCCGTTCCGCGACGAAGGAGGCGGCCGTGACCAGCCGGTCCAGTCGCACCCCCGTGCCGATGCCCGACCGCCGCAGCGCGTACGCCAGGTCCTCTGTGGCGATGTTCCCGGTCGCCGCAGGGGCGAACGGGCAGCCGCCGATCCCGCCGCTGCTGGCGTCGAGCGCGGCGGCCCCCGCCTCGACGGCGGCCAGCGCGTTGGCGTAGCCGGTGTTGCGGGTGTTGTGGAAGTGGAAGCGCAGCGGCAGCCCCGTCCGCTCCCGTACGGCCGAGGTCAGCCGCCGCACGTCGGCCGGGACGCCGACGCCGATGGTGTCGGCCAGCGCGATCTCGTCCGCGCCCGCCTCGGCGCACTGCCGGGCCAGCTCCGCGACATGGCCGGAGGAGACCTCGCCCTCGAAGGGGCAGCCGAACGCGGCCGCGATCGTGGCGGTGACCCGCAGCCCCTGGGCGCGCCCGGCGATGGCGGCGAACGAGGCGAGCGCCCCGGCGACCGTCATGCCCTGGTTGCGCTGGGAGAACGTCTCGGTGGCGACCACGGTCACGTTCACCTCGTCCACCCCCGCGTCGAGCGCCCGGTCGAGGCCGCGCCCGTTGACGATCAGCCCGATGTAGCTGAGCCCGTCGCGCCGGGGGACCCTGGCCATCACCTGCTCGGCGTCGGCCATCTGGGGCACCAGGCGCGGGTGCACGAAGCTGACCGCCTCGATCCTGGTGAGCCCCGCCGCTGCCAGGGCCTCGATGTAGGCGACCTTGTCGTCGGTGCCGAGCAGGACGCTCTCGTTCTGCAGGCCGTCGCGCGGGCCGACTTCCACCACACCCACATCTGTGCCCACGTTCACGGGCCGCCTCTGTCGTGCACGACGGTGACGCCGTCGTCGGAGGCGTCGCCGAAGCCGTAGACGTAGGCCGCGGCCAGGGCGTCGCCGAGCGAGGCGCGCAGGAACAGCGCGCTCCACCTGGCGGCGGTGTCGACGCTCGCGTCCTGCGCGACGGTCTGCGGCGAGGCGTCGGGCGTGGCGCCGGGCGGGGTCTGGGTGTCGGTGAGGCCGTAGTGGTTGGCGCCGTGGACCGTGACGTACGCCTTCGGCGGCGAGGTCAGCCCGTCGTACGTGGCCCGCGCGGCGGCGGGCAGGTTGGCCCCGTCCGCGTCGCCCTGCACGAGCGCCACCGGCACGCCGGCGTTGGCGACGGGCACCGCGGGGCCGCCCTGCGACGCCGTGGCCGCGCCGTAGAAGGCGGCGGCCTTCAGCGCGGCCGGACGCTGGTAGACCGGGCCGAAGCAGAACGGCGGGACACAACTCCCGCCGATCGCGAACAGGCCGGCGGCCGCGCCGAACGAATGCCCGAGCAGCACCAGCCGGCCGGCGTCCAGCCGCCCGGCCAGCGGCGAGCCCGCCCGGACGTTCTCCGCCGCCGCCCACCGCACGGCGGCGTCGATCTGGGCGCTCTCGGGGAACAGCCCGCTGACCGGCCCCACGGAGCGCCGGTGGTCCGGCACCGCGACGGCGAAGCCGAACCCGGCGACCGTCCTGGCGAACCGGCCGTAACTCTCCTTCGGCACGTTGCCGCCCTGCAGCAGCAGCGCGACGGGCAGGGCGGTCCGGCCGGGCGGCAGGTAGACGGCGGCGGGGTCGGCGCCGATCGTGGTCGCGTGCTGGGCCACCCAGGCCGGCGCCGCCGCAGCGGGCACGGCCGGTGGCGCGGCGATGGCACCCGCTGGCGCGGCGAGAGCGGCCGGTGGCGTGGCGGTCGCGGTGGATACGGTGACGGTGAGGGTGGCGACGGCGGCGACGAGCAGCCGCCTCACTAACGTGGCGATGATCGGTCTCCTATCGGGTCATCCGTGAGGACGCTCTCGCGCGACAGCCGCCAGACGGCCACGGCGAAGGCCGCCCAGGTGAGCGTGTTGAGCGACTCTTCCGCCCACTGCAGGGCGATGGTCTGGTCGGGACGCGAGGCCAGCAGGCCCATCGCGTACGTGCCGAGGAGGTTGAAGCCGAACAGCGCCCGCCCGGCCGGATGGCGGGAGAGCAGGAGCAGCCGGACGGCGAGGATCGTGGCGCCGACGGTGGTCACCAGCAGCAGCGGCCAGGTGTCCCCGGTGGCGAGCGCGGCGACGACACCCGCGCCCGCGAAGCCGGCGAACGCCCACAACGGCGCCCTCCCGCCCAGCACTGGCCCACCGGCCCGCGGCCCGGCCAGGACTGCCCAGGCCAGCAGCGCGAACCCGGGTCCGAACAGGTAGAACTGCACCCCGGCCAGCCACCAGACGTCCGGCCCACCGGCCGCCACCAGCAGTTTCCACACGGCCTTGAGCAGGCCGCCGAGCACGACGAGCGCCCCTGCCACCAGCGTGACCCGCCCGGCGAGCGGCCCGGTGACCGGGCCCGAGACCCGGCCGACGTAGGGCACGAGCAGCACGATCCCGGCCGCCATGGCGAGCACCGGCAGGAAATCGACGAGTGCCAGGGCTAACGGATAGTCCATTCTCGGTGCTCCCTCTCTCAGTGCTCCCTCTTAGTGCTCCCTCTTAGGGCTCCCTCTAAGGGCGCCGTTGCTCGGTGCTCAGTGCTCCCGCAACAGGCTGCCCGCGCCGTGCACCCGGTCCTCGATGCCGTTGTCACGCAGCGCCATCCACCAGGTGGCGGCGTTGATGGCGATGACCGGCAGGCCGAGCCAGCGCTCCGCCTCGTCGGCCAGGCCCACCATCGACAGGTTCGTGCCGCACTGCACGATCGCGTCCGCCCCGGCGGCGACCTGGGCCAGGGCGTCGCGCAGCTCGGACTCGGTGACGTGGGCGATCGACACCGCCGTGGGGCACTTCAGCCCGTGGATCGCGGTCACCTCGAAGCCGATCTCGGAGAAGAAGCGCACCACGTTCTCGTCGCCGACCGGCTGGTACGGGGTGACGACGCCGATGCGGCGCGCCCCGTACAGCTTCAGCGCCCGCTCGCACGCCTCCGCGCCCGTGGCCACCTGGAGCCCGGTGAGATCGTGGATCTGCCGGACGAACTGGCGGTTGCCTTCGACGCCGCCCCAGAACGTCTCCGCGGACATGCCCATCACCATGTAGTCGGGCTCGCAGGTCAGCACCCGCTCGCAGGCCGCGCCGATCTCCTCGCGGATCTGCTCCAGGAGGCGTTCCATGCCCGCGTCGCCGGCCATGTTCTGGTCGCGGATGTGGATCCGGCTGAAGTGCGCGGTCACCCCCGGCACGGTCATCCGGTAGAAGTCGGGCTCCACGATGGTGTTCGTGGAGGGTGCGATCACGCCGAACTTGCGGCGCCAGCCGAGCGCGTCGGTCATGGGAGCACCTTCCGGTCGGTGAACGGGGCCAGGGCGAAGCGGGCGAGCACCTTGCGGCCGGTCAGCCAGCGCACGTGGGCCCCGTTCGCGGCCCGCTTGACCGCCTGCTCGGCCAGCCACGGCGTGACCGTCTCCACCCGGTCGGCGAGCAGGTTGAAGGTCCTGCGCGAGCTCGGGTTCAGATCGCGCAGCAGCAGGTCGGTGACGACCATGCCGGGGCTGAGCAGGCCGACGGAGACACCTGCCGGCACCTCCTTGGCCAGCGCCTTGGTGAGGTAGGTCAGCGCCCGCTTGGTCGCGCCGTAGAGCGCCAGGCCGGGCACGGTGCGGCCGTCGCTGCCGAGGCCCTCCATGTTCCACACGTGGCCGTGCCCCTGCGCCGCCATCCCGCGCAGCGCGACCGCGCAGCCGTTGACGACGCCGGTGAGGTTGACGCCGACCACGTGGCGGGCCTCGTCGTCGGGCAGCTCCCACAGCGGCAGGCGGGACTGGGTGACGCCCGCGTTGTTGATCCACATGTCCACGCGGCCGTGCCGCTCCACGGCGGTGTCCCACACCTTGCGCAGTTGCTCGCGGTCGGTGACGTCGGCGGTCACGTCACCGCCCGTGGTGCCGCAGGTGACGACCTCGTGGCCGTGGGCGAGGAACTGGTCGGCGAGCCCGCGGCCGATGCCGCGGGTCGCGCCTGTCACGACGATGACCATGTGAGCACTCCATGGACGACGGCGGTGAGCCGGTTGCCTTCGAACAGCTCGTACGCCACGGCCAGGGTGGTGCCCGCGCCCATGCCGGGCGTGGCGTCCATCATGAACTCGCGGCCGGTGAGCCGCCAGGCGCCGGGAAGGTGCAGGCTGGGGAAGTTCGCCCGTCCGTACGCCTGCGCGTTCCCCCACGCCTCCGGGCCCTCGGCGAACGAGCGGAAGCCGTCCCTGCGCACCTCCACGGTGTGGCGGCGCTCCAGCGCGCCCGCCCAGGTGACGTGGTGCCGGGTCCTGAGCAGGTCGATCGGCTCCAGCTCGACGGTGATCCGCACGCTGCCGGCCGGTTTCTGGTCCGGGCCGAACACCTCGCACGCGCCGGCGTAGGCGCCGGCCGTCTTGGTGGGCAGGATGAACGGCACCGGCCCGTTCCTGGTCTCGGCCGGCAACCACTGCTCGACCTGGGCGGCGTCGCGGGTGTAGAGGCCGTTGAAGCAGCCGGCCACGGCGGGGCCCTGGAACAGCAGCGACGAGTAGACCTGGACGTCGCCGATCGTCTGGTTCCAGGTGTTGAGGTCCACCTGCCAGCCCGGCCCGTAGTAGCGGGCGTCCACGAACGAGCCGTACGGCTGGCCGCAACCGTAGAAGTCGGGGCCGGTGTAGAGGCGGTCGGCGTCGGAGTCGACCACCCCGAACGCGAACGGCGCCCCCAGCCGGAAGC
Organism: Nonomuraea sp. NPDC002799; assembly: GCF_053592075.1. Lineage (NCBI taxonomy): Bacteria > Bacillati > Actinomycetota > Actinomycetes > Streptosporangiales > Streptosporangiaceae > Nonomuraea > Nonomuraea sp. NPDC002799. The sequence goes on along the minus strand of NZ_JBSFVA010000028.1, from coordinate 38,487 downwards.
GGCCGGCCAGCGGTCCGCCGCCCTCCAGGCCGCCGTCCATGTAGTACGTGGTCACGCCGTCGTCGAAGACCGACGAACGCCGGATGTCCTCGAAACCCTGCCAGGTGCCGGTGGCGTCGAACAGCGACGGCCGGCCGTGCCACTCGCCCTCGATGCGGCGCTGCCATTCGCTGGGCTCGCTCATCGCAGCAGCTCCCCTCGGACGCGTTCGGTCTGCTCCGCGCCTAGCAGCCGGCTCACCTGGTGCCAGACCGGGTCCACGTCGGGGGAGAACAGGTTGGCCCGGCTCGCCTGGTCGCGGGCCGCCAGGGGGCCGCCGACCGGTGGGACGCCGGTGCCGAGCAGGTGCAGCCAGTGGTCGAGGTAGGTCTCCACGGTCGGGCCGAGCTTGGCGAAGGCGTCCTCGGTGGCGCGGCAGACCAGCATCCAGGGGGACATCATCGCCCGCTGGCGCGGGCCGACGGCCGCCGCCGTGAGGCCGTCGAGCTGCCAGGCGCTCTCCAGCGGTTCGGTGAGCGGCAGGAAGCAGGCGTCGAGGTAGGGCAGGTGCACGGCCAGCTCGGCGCGGGGGATCAGGTCCAGGTGCAGGGCGTGGTAGCCGGCCGAGGCGACCGCGTCCAGGGTGAAGTGCGGGACCGCGGACTCCGGGCCGGTGAAGGCGAAGATCATGTGGCTGTCCAGGCCGATGGGCGGCACCACCAGGGTCACCGCCACCACCTTGGCCGTCTCGCCGTCCGGCGGGCGCAGGACGCGCAGGCGGCCGACGGGGGCCGGGGACATCGGCGAGGTCAGCGGCACGTCCGCGGCGACCTCCAGGCCGAGGGCGGTGACCAGGCGGTCCAGGGTGCGCTCGCTCAGCGCGGCGGGCAGGCTCACGGTTGCTCTCCTCGGGTGTCGTCCGTGCGGGACTTGTGCACCCACGCGCGGGCGAGTTCGGGGTTGTCACGGCGGGCGGGAGAGGGAATCACGGTGGCCTGGCGGCGCGGGACGTCGCCCATGACGAGGTCGTCGCCGCCCACCCACCAGCCCTGGTCGATGAGCTGCTGGCGGCGGCGCCGGTAGGCGACCTGGAGGGCGTCGCTGCGCAGGTGCAGCTCCGCGGACAGGTCGAAGGGCAGCAGCTCGGGCCGCTGCGACTCGACCACCGGCCGGTCCTGCTCGAAGATCTTGGAGATGCGCTGGAGCGCGTTCTTGTCGGCCCACTTGCCGGTGAAGAAGTTGCGGTAGCCGACGATCTTCACCTGGGTGCGGCCCTGCGACAGCGGGATGTTGTGGTCGTACAGGATGAGGTCGCCGAACGGCAGCCGGACGTGCAGTTTGACGATGTTCGGCAGGTACCAGCCGTTGGTGACGACCACGTGCTCCGCGCGCTTGCCCGACCGCAGCAGGCTCCACAGGCCCTTCGGCGGCGGCGGGCTGAGCAGGATGTCGGCCTCGGCCTGCCAGTCGCTCTGGGTGACCTCGAAGTCGGGGATCTCCGGTTTGTCGGGGTTGCCGAAGGAGGTGCCGTGCACGAACGGGGTGTGCGCCGCGTCCACGACGTTCTCCATCGTGCGCTCGTAGTTGGCCTCGACGGTCGTCTCCCAGTAGACGGCGCGGAAGGCCGGGTCGTCGTGCTCGGGGAAGTGCGGCATCGGCGGACGCTGCTCCTCGGGCAGGTCACCCAGGTACGCCCAGACCAGGCCGTACCGCTCGACGGTCGGGTACGCGTCCACCCGCGCCTTCTTGGGGATGCCGCGATCCGGGGGATTGGCCGGGATCTTCACGCAGGTGCCGTCGGCCTCGTACTGCCAGCCGTGGTACGGGCAGGCGATGCGGTCCTCGCCGACGAGCGTGCCCATCGACAACGCGCCGCCCCGGTGCACGCACAGGTCCGAGAGCACCGCGACCTGGCCGTCGCGGCGCCGCCAGATCACGAAGTCCTGGCCGAGGCAGGTGACCTTGCGCGGCTCCCGCCGTACGGCGTGGCTGAACTCGACGGCGTACCAGAAGTTCTTAAGCATGGCTCCTCCTGAGGTCCAGGCTCTCCAGGATGCCGCGCGCCGCCGCGTCACCGTGCAGGTGGGTGCGGAGGAAGGAGGTGATCAGCAGAGCCAGTTCGGGGCGGGGCTCGGCGGTGGCGGGCAGGTCGAGGAAGGCGCGGGCCGCCGTGGGATCGACCGGGTCGGCGATGGCGAAGTGGTTGGCGCCCTCGATGACGGCCAGCAGGTGCTCGCCCTCGCCCAGCGCCTCCTCGAAGGTGCGGGTGACCGGATCGTGGCGGTGCTCCTCCTGGCCGTAGCGGTCGGAGCTGCCCATGATCACACCGTCGTGGGTGCCGACCGAGAGCAGGACCGGGCAGTCCACCTGGGCGGGCACGACCGTTCCCGCCGGCCAGCCGAGCATGGTCGCCACCATGGTGTGCGCGCCGTAGGCGAACACCGCGCGTACCGACGGGAAGTGCCTGGCCGACTGGAGCACCACGGATCCGCCCGCCGAGTGCCCGCCCAGCGCCACATTGTCGAGGTCGATGGCGCCCTTGAGCAGGTCGATCTCCGCCAGTGCGGTCAGGATGGCGCCGATGGCCGGACAGGTCGGGCGGGTGCCGTACGTGGCGGGGACGGCGGCGTCGAGGTCCACGCCGGGCGTCAGGCCGTACTCGCCGCCGAACAGCTCGCCGACCCGGTCGAACGTCACGCAGACGAACCCCGCGCGGGCGATCTCGACGGCCAGCCAGCGGTAGGCGTCCTGCCCGACGTTGATCCCGGAGACGAACAGCACCACCGGGTACGGCCCGCCCTCCGGCTGGAAGACGCCCGTCAGCCGGTCGCCCTCGTCGGCGGCCGGATAGTGCACCTTCAGGTGGGCGGTGTCGAACGGCGGCTCCCCGCCGGTCTTGACGGCCCACCACAACGACCGGATCATGCGGGCCTCGGCAGGCTGCGGTCGCCGCCCCAGAGCCCTCTGACCAGGCGGTCGGTCTGCTCCTGGCCGAAGTAGCGCACGCCCATCACGTTGGCGGGGTCACGTTCGGCGATGTTGCGCCGCACCGCCAGGTCCGCGGCGGCCAGCGCGGGGCGCTCGGCGGCGGGCACCGGCTCGGCCTCGGCCACCCAGGCCAGCCAGCGGTCGACCTGGGCGTGCAGCAGGTCGCGGACGGTGTCGATGTGCGGCTGGGCGCGGGGGAAGGAGTAGCAGTAGGCGTTGGGGGAGAGGCTGGCCCGGATGAAGGCGGCCCGGCTGGTGAACCACACGAAGTCCGGATTTTTCTCTTTAAAAGATAGCCAGTCCGCGTCGAGCGCCGCGTAGTGGCGGTCGAAGTGGCCGCCGTCCTGGGTGAGGCTCGCCCGGGGGATGAAGTCCTGGTAGAACCAGCCCTCCGGCCACACCAGCAGCGCGATGCCCAGATGCGGGACCCGGACGTGCGGCCCGAGCCAGACCGTCAGGTGCAGGTTGGCGAAGCCGGCGCTCGGATTGCCCAGCCAGGAGTGGACCATCCAGTCGATCTCCGGCCCCGCGAAGGCGTCCAGCCGGCCGCCGGGGCCCTCGGGATGTGTTCCGTAGGCGCCCGGCGAGGCCGCGTCCCTGGTCAGCTCGAACCGCTCGTCGATCTTGGCCTTGAGCTCCGCCAGGATGTCACTCAGCCGTTCGAACGTCTCGGTGACGTCGATCACGGGGGACTCGTCGAGCATCTGCTCCACGTGTTGCGGCGTTTCCTTCACTGATGTCCTTCCAGCAGTGCGCCGGCCAGCCGCCACGGTCGTCCCGCCACCAGGTCGGTGTTGCGGGAGACGAGCCGGTTGACGCTCTGGGCGGGGGAGAGGGTGCCCTGGACGAGCAGGTCGGTGTTCTTGACGTGGGTCACCACGGGATGACTGATCTGCCCCGTGAACGGGCCCTGCCACGCGGTCCACAGGGTGAAGTCGGCGGGCAGCCGGAGGATCGCGCCGGCCAGCCCGCCGGGGCCGTCCTGGCCGGCGGCGATGATGTTGAGCCGGTTCTCGGCCGACCGCTCCAGCAGGCCCAGGCGCAGCTCCCACGGCTCGCGCGCGGTGCACGGCACGGCCACGACGTCGGCGTCGGCCAGCGCCGCCAGCCGGAACTCCTCCGGATGCCGGGCCGCCGCTCCCGCGATGATCGCCAGCCGCCCCCACGGCAGGTCGTAGACCTCACACGGCCCGCTCGCGGGGGCGGCGTCAGGGTGTCCCGGCCCGTCGGGGCCGTCCAGGCGGCCGGTGCCAGGGCCGTCGGGGTCGCCCAGGCGGCCGAGGTCCGGCCCACCGGGGCCGATCAGGAGGCCGGTGCCGGTGACGACGTGGGCGTCCGTCCCGTGGACGGCCCGCGCGGCCTCCTCCGCCGTGACCGGTGAGCCTTCGGGCAGCACGATCAGCCGGGCCCCTTCGGCGGCGGCCCGGCGTACCAGGGCGGCGTCGCCCCGCACCACGGCGACCGGCAGCTCCGGCGCGCCCGCCGGGGCCGCGCGGTCGCGGGGCGGCTCGGCGATCGGGCCGTAGCGCCCGGGGCGGCGGGTGGCGAGATGGCGGGCCCGCTCGGCGTCGGCGGCCGGCGGATCGATGTCGGCCACCACCACCGCCTCCCCGGTACGCGGCCCCCGCGCGACCACGGACCCGTCAGGGGCGACGATCTGGCTCTCACCCGCCCCGTGCAGCCACTCGGGCGGCACGCCGAGCCCGGCGCTCACCTCGGCCAGCCGGTCGGCGGGGATCAGCGGCCCGACCTTGTTGGCGGCCACGACCCAGACCTTGTTCTCGGCCGCGCGGACCGGGATGTGCAGGGCCGCCTCGTCGACGGCGAAGGAGTTGAGGCTGTTGAGCAGCACCTGCGCCCCGCGCAGCGCCAGCCCGCGGGTGACCTCGCAGATCACGCCCTCCATGCACGCGTACATCCCGAGCCGGCCCGCCTCCGTCTCCACCACGGGCCCGACGGAGGCGCCGGGGTCGAGATGGTCGTTCTCCGCGCCCATCAGCACCTGCTTGTCCGCCTCGCCGAGCAGCGTCCCGTCCCGGCCGTAGAGCAGGGAGGCGCCGGTGGTGCGCCCGTCCTGGCGGGCCAGCGTGACGCCGATCTTGACGAGGACGCGGTGCGCGGCGGCCCGGCCGGCGACGGCGGTCAGGAAGGCGTCGCCGTGCCGGCAGGCCAGCGAACGGGCCTGGTCGCGGCCGGTGTACCAGGACAGGTGGTTGCAGAACTCGGGTAACACGATCAGCTCGGCGCCCTGCGCCACGGCTGCGTCGATCATGCGGAGGGCGGCGGCGAGATTCGCCGCGACGTCCGTGCCGACCTCGTACTGCACCGCGGCGACGCGCACCACGCGGCCTCCTGTTACGTCTGGAGAAACAGCGTTTCCAAGAAGTAGGATCTCGCGAACCACCCGTGAATGTCCAGAGGAGGCGGCCCGTGCTGACCCACGTCGTGCTGATGAGATTCGCCGATCCCGCCGACGCGGCCGGGGGGAAGGAGTTGCTCGAAGGGCTGAGAGGGCGGGTCGAGCAGATCAAGGAGCTCACGGTCGGCCTGGACGTGGTCGGATCGCCGGTCTCCTACGACCTGTGCATGATCACCGTCCACGACTCGGCCGAGGGGTTGCGCGGCTACCAGGAGCACCCGGTCCACCTGGAGGCGGCCGCCTGGCTGCGCCCCCGGATAGCCGCGCGCGCGGTCGTCGACTACGAGACCAGCGGCTGAATCGTCCCCGCCGCGCGGAGCCCCTCGTAGGTGGCGCCGCCGGGATACAGGCTCGCGGTGGGCGCGCCGCCGACGAAGTCGCCCGCCCAGCCGACCGCGAGGGTCTGCAGCGCGGCGACGTTCTTGGCCTGCGGCGTGCCGCAGGCCAGCTTCTCCACCGCCGGCGCGCTCGCGCCCTCGACGTCCACGTGCGATCCCGTGGTCAGCCGGACGCCGAGGAAGGGCCGCGCCAGCCGCGCGATCAGCTCCTTCGTGCCGCCGGCGTCGCTGTTGCACAGGTACGGTGGCGAGGAGATGGCCAGGATCGGCAACCCCGTGCCACTGAGCGGGCCGAGCGCGCTGCCCAGGTTGTCGCCCGCGATGGACTTCACCGGGTCGAACAGGATCAGCCCGCGCACCTTGGCGAACGCGGCCGGGGAGGCGGCGCGCAGCCGCTGGGTCACGTACGGCACCGCCTCGCCGCCCGCCGAGTGCCCGGCGAAGACGAGGGCGCCGGGTAAGGCGAGGCCCGTCCGCCCGGCCTTCGTCCTGGCGTCGGAGAAGCTGCGCTCCAGCGCCGCGGCCTGCTGGGCGCTGCCGCCGAACAGGCCGGCCACGTTGTTCAGGAAGTCGGTGTTGTTGCCGAGGTTCTGCAGCGTGCAGCCGAAGATGTGCGCCGAGGGCAGGTTCGGCGCGAACACCAGGAAGCCCTGGGCCGCGAAGCGCTGCGCGATGTCGGCCAGGCCGTCGTTGGTTCCGGCGAACCCGTGCTGCAACCAGAGCAGCGCCTTGGGGGTGCCGGACGGGAAGTACCAGTCGCTGCCCTGGCGGAGCGTGGTGAAGGCGCAGCCGATCTCCACCGTGTTCTCGACTCTGGTGACCGACTGGGCGTGGGCGGGGGTGGGCAGGAGCGCCGGCGTGATGATCAGCGCGGCCAGCAGGCTTCTGAGGCCCATGGGTTCCTCCTCGGAACGCTGTTTCCTATAAAGAAACGGCGTTTCCATCAGAAGTCAATGGGTGAGTGCGCCCGCGCAGCTCATGGGGTGGGGTAGGCGGTGGCGGACATGCCCGTGCCGCCGGGGCGGAAGGCCGCCGGGGCGTGCGCCACCGCCGTCTGGACGTACTCCAGGAGCCCTTCTGTGCCGTACTCGCGCCCGTAACCGCTGCGCTTGACCCCGCCGAAGGGCGCGCGCGGGGACATGCCGGTGCGGTTGTGCGTGTTGACGAAGACGAACCCGGCGTCCAGCCGCCCGGCCAGGGCGAAGGCGCGCTCCTCGTCGGCCGACCAGACCGAGGCCGCCAGGCCCAGCTCGCCGGCGTTGGCCCGGGCGACGACCTCCTCCTCGCCGTCGTACAGCAGCAGCGGCACCGCCGGGCCGAACTGCTCCTCGGTGACCAGCGGCGCGTTGTCCGGCAAGTCGGTCACCAGGGTCGGGGTGACGAAATATCCGGCGTTGAGGTCGCCCACGGACCGCCCCAGCGGCACCACCGTCCCACCCCGGCCGACCAGCGCCCGGATCCGCTCCGCGGCCCGCGCCGAGATGACCGGGCCCATGGTGACCCCGTCGGTGAGGGGGTCGCCCACCAGGAGCACCCGTTCGGCCGCCGCGACATAGGCCGCCACGAACTCCCCGGCCCGCGCGCGCGGCACGTAGAGCCGCTTGGCGGCCATGCACACCTGCCCGCTGGTCGCGAACGAGGCCATGACCAGGCGTTCGTAGTCGGCGGGCGCCAGCACGAAGTCGGGCAGCAGCACGGCCGGATCGTTGCCGCCCAGCTCCATCACCGCGGGCGTCAGCATCGCCCCCGCCGCGGCCGCGATCTCCCGGCCCGCCGCGTCACCGCCGGTGAAGGCCACCTTGCGCACCAGCGGATGGGCGACGAGCGCCTGCCCCGTCACCGCGCCGCCCTGGACGACCTCGACGTGCGGCAGCGCGGCCGCGACCTCGCGCACCGTCAGCGGCGCCAGCGGCGACGGCTTGACCACCACCGTGTTGCCCGCGACCAGCGCGGGCGCCAGCTTGAGCAGGGCCAGGATGACGGGGGCGTTCCACGGGGTCAGACAGGCCACGACACCGTACGGCCGCCGCCGCGTCACCAGCCGCCCCGCGCCGTCGTCGATCGCGGAGTCCGCGAGCACCCCGGGGGCGTGCTCGCACACCCACCGCAGGTAGGCGAGCGCGAACGTGATCTCGCCTCGGCAGTCGGCCAGCGGTTTGCCCGACTCCCTGGCCAGCAGCACGGCCAGCTCCGCCACCTGGCCGGCCAGCACGTCCGCGCCGCGCAGCAGGGCGCCGGCCCGCTCGGCGACGGGCCGCGCCGACCAGCCCGGCCGGGCGGCCTCCGCCCGCCGGACGGCGGCGTCCACCCCGGCGGGATCGGTGACGGGAACACGGCCCACCACCTCACCGATCCGCGCCGGGTTCTCCTTGGTGATCATCCCGTCTCCCGCAACGAGGAGATCAGGCAGGCCCGCAGCAGGTACGCCCTGGCCGCCGCCGGGTCGGCCGCCAGCGCCCGCAGCTCGTCGTGCCTGGAGGGCGACCGCATCCGCTCCCAGTTCCCGTGGCTGATCGCCTGGACGTGCCCCAGCGCCACCTCCCGCCGCCGCCCGGCCACTGCGCCCGGCGGGCTCCCGTCCACCAGGGCCGTGGCCATCAGGACGGCGTCGTGGATGCCGCTGTTCATGCCGAGCCCGCCGAGCGGGTTGTTCACGTGCGCCGCGTCCCCCGCCAGCAGCACCCGGCCGTCGCGGAACCGGGCGGCCACCCGCTGGTGCACCCGGTAGAGCGTGGCGTGCGCCACCGCCCAGTCACGGCCGGGATCGGCCACGGCCCGCAACCGTTCCGGCAGCCTGGCCAGCTCCTCCTCGTCGGTGCTGCCCTCGGGGGTGGGCAGCAGCACCCGCCAGTGGTCGGGCGTGCGCAGCAGGACCAGCCACTCCTGCGGATCGAAGACGTAGTTGATCGGCGCGATCCCCGGCAGCAGGGCGTCCAGGTCCTCGTGCACGGAGGCGACGAGGAAACGTTCCGGATAGGTGATGCCCTCGAAGGGGATGCCGAGCGCCTGGCGTACGGCGGAATGGGCGCCGTCGGCGGCGACCAGCCAGTCACCGGCGAACCGGGCCCCGCGCGCGGTCGTCACCTCCACCCCGTCCGGGTGGGAGACGACGTCGCCGACCTCCTGCCCGAACAGCACCTCGCCGCCGTGCCGCCGCACGTGCTCGGCCAGGATGGGCGTGAGCTTGCCCTGCTCGCACTGCACACGGAACGGATAGGGGGTGTCGCCGGCCAGCACCCGCAGGTCGAGCGTGGCGATCGGCCCGCCACGGCGGTCGCGGTACTGGAAGGTCCCGGCCACCAGGCCGAGCGCCATGAGCTCGTCCAGCACGCCGAGCGCGGCCAGCATCTCCAGCGTCGGCGGATGGAAGGTGGAGGCCCGCGACTCGGCGGCCAGCCCGGCCCCGGCCTCCAGCACGGTCACCGGCACGCCGCCGCGCGCCAGCGTGAGCGCCGCCGCCAGCCCCACCGGCCCGGCCCCCGCCACCAGCACGCGGCTCATGACGCCCGCTCCACGCCGACCTCCACCGGCACGCCGCTCATGGCGCCCGCTCCACGCCGACCACCCTGGCGCCGGTGAAGAACAGGATGGTCTCCGCGGTGCCCTCCTCGCCCAGCCCTGACAACCCCCAGGCCGGCCGGGGCGTGAACAGGTGCAGGCTCAGCACGCTGGACCCGTTCACCTTCACCTCGCCCGCCCTGATCCGCCGGGCGAGCGCCAGCGCCCGCTCCTCGTCGCCGCCCACCACATACCCCTCCAGCCCGTACGGCGTGCCGTTGGCCAGCGCCACCGCCTCCTCGACCGTGTCGTACGGCAGCACGGCCGCCACCGGCCCGAAGATCTCGTCGGCCAGGTCAGCCCCGGTGATCAACGTCGGCGCCAGGAAGTTGCCCCGGTCCGGCACGCTGCCGTACGCGGTCGCCCGCCCGCCGGCCCCGGCGACCGCGTCCAGGACCCGCCGCCGGTGGGCCGAGTGCACGAGCGGCCCGAACTCCGTCTCCTCCGCGAGCGGATCACCCGCCCGCAGCCCGGCCAGCCGCGCTCCGGTGGCCTCCACCAGCTCGCCGAGCCGGGTCCGGGGCACGATGAGCCGGCCGAGGGCCCGGCACCACTGCCCGTTGAGCGCCGTGAGCAGCTCGGCGGCGGCGGCAGCGGCCCGCTCGGCGGGGGCGTCCGGCATGACCACCAGCGGGTTGTTGCCGCCGAGCTCCAGTTGCGCGGGGCGCAGCCCGGCCGCGCAGGCCAGGGCCACCGACCGGCCGCCCGCGAGGCCGCCGGTGAACGACACCGCGCGCACCCTGGGGTCCGCCGCGAGCCGCGCGCCGGTGTGCGCGCCGCCGTGCACGAGCTGGAACACTCCGGGCGGCAGCACCTCGTGCAGGACCTCGGCGAGCACCTGGGTGCCGTGCGGGGCGTACTCGCTGACCTTGACGATCACCGGGCAGCCCGCCGCCAGCGCGCTGGCGGCCTTGTGCGCGGCCATCGGCGCGGGCGCGTTCCACGGGACCAGGCAGAGGGCGGGCCCCCAGGGCAGGCGGTGCACCTCGACCCCGTCCCGCACCGAGCCGAGCAGCCCCGCCCGCACCTGCGCGGCGGCGAGCGCGAACGCGCCGTGGACGATCACCCCCAGGGGCGTGGCCTGCCGGATCGGCACCCCGGTGGCGAACGACTCCAGCCGGACGATCTCCGCCACCCGCTTGGCCAGCGCCCCGGCCGCCGCCTCCAGCAGCTCGGCCCGCCGCTCCGCCGGGGTCTCCGCCCACGAGGGGGCCACCCGCTCGGCCGCCGCGAGCGCGGCCTCGACGCGGGCGGGCGAGGAGCCGAGCGCCCGGCCCCTGGGCTCGCCCGTCGCGGGGTTCTCCAGGTCGAACCCGAGGTCCTCCCCGCAGCCGGCCCAGGTGCCGTCGACCAGGTCGGCGGGGATCACGGCTGCTCCGCGGTGGTGAACAGCTCGTTCTCCTTGGCCTGCGTGACCATCTGGGCGGCTTCGAGCCGGCCGCGCTCGGCGGGGAAGGTCATCACCAGCCCCATCGCCAGATCCCGCAGCGCCCGGCCGACGACGCCGCCCATCATCGCGCCGGAGGTGCCCGACGCCTTGAACGCGCCCAGCGCCACCTGGTAGCAGGACTCGGTCACCGCGCCCTTGCCGAGCCGCCACTGGCGGAAGACCTCGGGCTTGGGGCGCAGCGGCGGCTGCGTGGTCTCCAGCAGCAACTGCCTGCGCAGCCACAGGTAGGCGGTCTCCAACTGCGCGGTCATGTCGCCGATGAGCTGCTGGTGCATGGGTGAGGAGGCGATCGGCCGCCCGGTGTCGGCGAAGGTCTTCCTGGTGAGCTGCTCGATCACGACGTCGTAGACGTTCTGGGCGCAGCCGGTGTAGACGGCCGCGATGGCGAGCTGGTTGCCGACGAAGCTGCCGCGGCTCATCGTGAGCATCCGGGTGAAGGCCCCCGGCACGGTCAGCGCCTCGTCCTCGGCGATGAACACCCGCTCCAGCCGGATGCCGTTGTTGGCGGTGGCGCGCATCCCGAGCCCGTCCCAGGGGGCGCGGGCCGAGACGCCGGGCGCGTCCCGCGGCACGAAGAACGTCACCAGCCCGTCGGCGGTCTCGTGGCCCGCCAGCTTGGCCGTCGTCAGGTAGTAGTCGGCCACCCCGGTCGCGCAGCCGAACGACTTCTCGCCGTCCAGGAACCAGCCGCCCTCGGTACGGGTGGCGGTGGTGGCGATGGTGATGTTGGCGTTCGAGCTCTTGACCGACTCGGAGGCGAAGTTGGCCAGCCAGACCCCCGAGGCCATCCTGGTCAGCACCTTCTCGGCGAAGGCCCGCACGACCGGGGTCTCCTCCTCGGTGAACAGCCCGGCCTCGATCGCCTCCAGGGGCAGCAGGCCGCGTGAGGCGCTGGTGTTGTGGAAGAAGTAGGCCAGCGCGGTGGACGGACAGGCGGTGCCCATCGCGAACGTGGCGGCGGCCAGGTCGCGCAACGTCCCGCCGAGCCCGCCGTACGCCTGCGGCACCACCAGCCCGAGCAGCCCCGCCTCCCGCAGCAGCGCGACGTGCTCGATCGGGAAGCGGGCCTCCTCGTCGGCCTTGGCGGCGGCGGCGCGCAACGCGGGCAGCACCGACTCCACGCGCTCCGCGCGGGAACGTTCGGCCTCGGTCATGTCGTCGACGAGCCGTTCGCCCGTCAGCCTGTCGGTCACGTTTGCCCCTTCAATGTGCGAATCGGTAGGTCCGCCCCGGCAGGGTCGAGCCCCAGGAGCGCTCCAGCTCTTCGGCGCCGGCGATCAGGGTGGCCCGGTCGACGGCGCTGGCCACCTCCAGCTCGCCCGCCAGGAACAGCACGTCCTCGGCGGGCAGCGCGCCGTCCACGCCGCCCAGCGTGGTGTCGAAGTGGCACACCCCGCTCTTCATCGCGACCAGCGCGTTGACCAGGCCGATGCCGTGCCGCTCCCGCAGCCCGACACGCAGTCTGACGCGCGGCCCGGCTCCGCCCGCCAGCCCGGCTCCGCCCGCCAGCCCGGCTCCGCCCGCCACGGCGGCGGCGTCCTGCAAGAGGCGGCGGACCAGAATCGGCGTGGCGGGGGAGTCGCCCTCCTGGAGCGCGATCTCGTCGCAGCCCAGTGCGGCCAGGCGGGCGACCGTCGCCAGGACCCGGTCCTCGCGCTCCCCGGCGAAGGCGTCGGGCAGATGCGCCACCGTGACCAGCCCGGCCGCCCCGGCCGCCGCCAGCACCGCCTCGGCCGCACGCGCGCCGGATCCGGCCCCATCCGGCCCGGCTGCACGCACGCCGGATCCGGCCTCATCCGGCCCGGCCGCGTGCGGGCCCGATCCGGCCGCGGCCGGTGCGGTGTCACTCGCCCAGAACTCCGCCACGCCCGCTCCCGCGGCGGCCACCGCCGGCACCTGCTCGGGCCGGGTGATCAGGGCGGAGGCGGTGGCGGGGTCGAGGTCCTCGCGTGGGGGCGCGGCGCCGTACAGGTCGAAGAGCCGGACCCGGGTGCCCGCGCCGCGCAACATCCGCGCGACCGCCGCCAGCCGCCGGCCCGCGAAGCCGCGCGCCCGCAGGACGGCGAGCAGCCCGGTGTCGGCGATGGCGATCCGGTCGGGCAGCGGGTCGGCGAGCTGGCTCCAGGCCCGTGAATGGAACAGCACGGGAGCCACCCGCCGGGGCGTGGCGGCGGCGAGCACCTCGCCGACGAAGATCGTGTGGTCGCCGCCCGGATAGGCGTGCGCGACCCGGCAGTCCAGCCAGCCGACGGAGTCCGTCAGCACGGGCGACCCCGTCGGCCCGGCCGCCCAGCGGGCGCCGGCGAAGCGGTCGGTCACCGGCTCCTGCCCGGCGAACCGGCGCCCGAGCGCGGCCTGGTCCTTGCCGAGGATGCTCACCGCGAAGGTGCCGTGCCCGGCGACGAGGTCGTGCGTCCTGGTGCCCCTGGCCAGGCAGATCAGCACCATCGGCGGGTCCAGGCTCACGCTGCTGAAGGCGCTGGCCGTCATGCCGTGCCGGTGCCCGGCGGCCCCGGTCGTCACGATCACCACGCCGCTCGGCCACTGGGCCAGGACCGCGCGGAAGGCCTCGCCGTCAGTCGCCACGGCTCCTCGCTGTTTCAACATGGGAAACGCTGTAACGCTGAAGGTAACGAGTGGCGTCTTTTGTGTCAATGTGACGATGTTTCCCTCACGGAAATACACTGGCCCTGTGAACGCTCAAGTCGAGACCGAGAACCAGAGCAGGTCCATCGCCTCGGTGGAGCGGGCGATGGACGTTCTGCTGCTGTTCGGCCGCAGCACCCGCCCGGACCTGGGCGTCACCGAGATCGCCACGGAGCTCGACCTGACCAAGGCGGCCGTGCACCGCATCCTCACCGCGCTGCGCAGCCGCGAGCTCATCGCGCTCGACCCCGTCACCCGGCGCTACTCCCTCGGCCACGCCGCCATCGCGCTCGGCCGCGCCTACATGGCCCGCACCGACCTGCGCGCCATGGCCGGCCCCGAGCTGCGCCGCCTGTCCGCCCGCACCGAGGAGACCGCCACCCTGTCCGTGCGCCGCGGCGACACCCGGCTCTACGTCGACCAGGTCGTGCCCGCGCAGGAGTTGCGCATGGAGGTCTCGCTCGGCATCCCCTACCCGCTGCACGCGGGCAGCTCCTCCAAGGCGATCCTCGCCTTCCTCCGGGATGAGGAGATCGACGGCTTCCTCAGCCGGCACCGGCTCGACGCCCTCACCGCCAGGACCATCACCGACGCCGGCAAGCTCCGCGCCGAGCTGGCCACCGTCCGGCGCCGGGGTTATGCCACCTCGCTCGGCGAGCGTCACGAGGGCGCGGCCTCCATCGCCGCGCCGATCTTCGACCACGACGGCCTGGTGATCGCGGCCGTGAGCGTCTCCGGGCCCAGCACCCGCTTCAAACCGCACCTGCAGGAGTCGGCGGCGCCGCTGCTCGAAGCGGCCGGCCGTCTCTCCGCCCGCCTGGGCCACCACCCGTAACGCCTGCGGTGTCGCGCCGGTCCGCCCGCCATCAGTAGCGCCTGTCCACCCGAACGCCGCCTACAGCGTCGCGCCCGGTTTCAGTACGCCCAGCACCGCCGCCGCCAGCACGCTGCCCCAGATCGTCCAGACGTAGGGCAGGCAGCCGTCGACCGAGCCGCGCAGCGTCCGTTCCAGCTCCGGCGTCGAGCCCGACGCGCTGAGCGCGCCGAAGGCGGGCCCGAAGGGGCGCAACTTGAGCCGGATGCCCAGCCCGGCCGCGATGGCCAGGGTGTAGAGCGCCAGCTTGCCCCCCAGCCACCGAGGGTCGGTGGTGACACCGAAGGGCCGGTCGGCGAGGAGCGTGTAAGCCGCGAAGCCGGCGATCGTGGCGATCAGCGCCAGCCTGATGGCCCAGTCGGCCCGCCGCACCAGCGGAAATCTGCCATGGGTACGGTGATCGGCCACCGTCAGCGCCAGCCAGCCGAGCGCGAACACCCAGACCAGCAGCACCGACCAGAGCGGGAACAGACGCACGCCGAACAGCTCGGCCCCGTGGGGTTCCAGCGCCATCAGCGTGACCCCGCTGGGCAGGAAGAGCACCAGGCAGATCTTCGGCCCCAGATCCAGGCCGCTCATGATCCCGAGCGCGGTCGCGCGGGCCTGCGGGCTCAGCGCCGGATTGAGCACGTATCTGCTGGAGTAGAACACCCCGAGATCGCCGCCCAGCCAGAAGACGAACAGCACCAGGTGAAGGACGATCCACCAGCCGTGCGGATGAGCTCCCATGTACGCCCCTTTCGCCTCGAAAGTGGAAACGACGTTACATGGTCCGAAACGGATTGGCATATCCCCAGAGCCGGTCAGGACACGGACGCTGCGAGGCCGCCATGGGTTCACACGGGGATGGTCAAGACTAATTGGACATCGTGCTGCGGGGTGGTTCGTGGCGCCATCGGGTCCGCTGGCTTATTTTTCGGCTGCAGACGACTTCCGTGTGTAACCGAAGGGGGACTCTATGTTCCGTCATACTCTGGCAAGCGGCGCAATGCTGGCCGTCACTGGTCTCGTTCTGGCTACCGGCCCCGCCGCGCACGCCGAACTCTACGCCCCGTACGCGCGGGCCGCGGCGATCGTCGACGCGGACGGCGTCCTGAACAACTTCAAGAACGTCGAGGCCACCAAGCGCGTCGCCACCGGCACGTACTGCGTGCGGGTGAAGAGCAATGTGCACGTGGCGGACGCGGTGATCCTCGTTACCTCGCGGGAGCCGCGGCGGCTGCCCAGCATCGCCTACCGCAACCCGTCGGCGACGTGTTACCACCATGCCAACACCATCGCCATCCAGGTCACCAACACCAGCACCGGGCGGCTCGACAACGGCGGCTTCGACCTCGCCATCCTGTGATCGGGCCCGAAAGGACACAGCTATGAGAATCACCAAGCGCGTCGCCGCGGGAGCGCTCGCGGCGGCCGCGGTCCTGGCCCCGGCCGCCGCGAGCGCGGACACGCCGTACGCCCAGGCTTCGGTGCTCGTCGACTGGGACGGCTCCCAGGGGGCGAGCAAGAACGTCCTGCGCACGTACCGCGTGACGAACGGCGAGTACTGCGTGGTCGTCAGCGACAGCGTCAACCTGTACGGCGCGGAGGGCGTGCACGCCACGCCGGTCGGCGACTACCGGTTCCCGCGCTGGTTGTCGGTCGAGATCGGGTCGCCGGCGTGCGGCTCGGTCCACTCCAACGCCATCGCGGTGCACAGCAAGAACGCCGACGGGGACAGCCGCGATGCCGCGTTCTACCTGACGGTCTCCTGATGGGACTCCGTAGCGCCGCCGGGTAGCGACGCGTCGATGACGGCGTGGACCAGCGGATCGCGGCACGCCGTCATCGCTCCTCCCGAACGAGCGTCTGGTCGCTGAGGCCGTGACGCCTCGGCCCGGCGTTCATGAAGACGCCGAAGGTCGCGGCGTCGACGGCGGCCGGCGCGTGTGCACGTTCGCGCAGGCCGGAGGCCATGCGGCCGGTCAGCGCGACTCGGCGGGGGCCGGTGACGTCTCGCGGTCGTCGCGGGGGGCCGGTCGGTCCCGTACGCGGAAGGGCGACCACCAGTTGGCCCGGCCGGCCAGGCGCATGACGGCGGGGACGAGCAGGGCCCGGACCACGGTGCAGTCGAGCAGGACCGCCAGGGCCAGCCCGACACCGATCATCTTGAGCACGGTGAGCCCGGAGGTGGCCAGGGCGGCCATCACGACGGCGAAGACGGTGGCCGCGGAGGTGAACAGGCGGCCGGTGTGCTGCAGCCCGGCGGCGACCGCGATGAGGGTGTCGCCGCTGCGCCGGTACTCCTCGGTGATCCGGGACAGCAGGAAGATCTCGTAGTCCATGGACAGGCCGAAGGCGATGCAGAAGATCAGGCTCGGCATGAGGACGTCGATGCTGCCCGTGACGGTGAAGTCGCCGACCAGCCAGCGCAGGTGGCCTTCCTGGAAGACGTACACCAGGGCGCCGAAGGTGGCGGCGAGGCTCAGGGCGTTCATGATCAAGGCTTTGAGCGCGAGCACGATGCTGCGGGTCAGCGCGGTCACCAGGAGCAGGGTCGTCAGCGCGATCAGGGTGAGGGCCAGGGGGAGCGCCTGGCCGATGCTGCGGCGGGTGTCGGCCAGCTCCGCGCCGGGCCCGCCGAGCAGGGCACGCCCCGGCGCGGAGACCCGGCGCAGCAGCTTGGCCAGGTCGCTGTTGTCCACGGAGTAAGGCTCGTAGGCGCTGGACACGGTCAGCCGGGACCCGTCGGGGCCGGTGAACCGGCCGCCCTCCGCGCCGGGCGGCGGGCCCGCGACGGCGCCGCCGCGGTAGGCGCCGGTGGCCGCGTCGACGCGCGTGACGCCGGGTACGGCCGAGAGACGCTGGGCGTAGTCGGCCAGGAGCGTGCCGGCGGCGCGGCCACCGGAGGTCACGGACAGGTGGGGCAGGACGATGGTCGTGGGCGCCACGGCGCTGCCGTCGAAGTCCTGGCGCAGTTGCTGAGCGGCGCGGGCGGCGGGCGCGTCCGGCGGCAACACCCGGTCGTCCAGGGTGGCGAAGCGGGCGTTCAGGAACGGCGCCCCCAGAGCCAGCAGCAGCACCATGGACGGAACGGCGACGCCGAGCGGGCGGCGCATCACGGCGATCGCCAGACGGAACCACCACGAACCGGGCATGGCCGCCGCCCGCCGGAGACGCGGGATCGACAGCCGGTTGACGCGCTCACCGAGCAGGACCAGGACCGCCGGCAGGACGAGCAGGCTGGCGGCGGCGGCCAGGATCGTGATCGCGATGCCGCCCCAGGCGATGGAGCGCAGGATCGTGAACGGGAACAGCAGGAGCGCGCCCAGGGACAGTGTCACGGTGGCCGCCGAGTACGCCATGGCCCGGCCGGTGGTGCGCATGGTCACGGCGACCGCCGAGCGGGGGTCGAGACCGCGGCCGAGCTCCTCGCGAAAGCGCGTGACGATGAAGAGGCTGAAGTCCACCGCGAGCGCGAACCCCAGCGCGCTGGCGATGCTCATCGCGAACACCGAGATCTCGGTGACCTCGGTGAGCAGGCGCAACACGGCCATGGTCCCGGCGACGGCCAGGACACCGACGAGCAAGGGCAGCAGCGCGGCCACCAGGCCGCCGAACACCAGCAGCAGGACCAGCAGCGTCAGCGGCGCGGCGATGAGCTCGGCGGTGCGCAGGTCGGCCTCGCTCTGCTCCTGGGTCTCGGCCCTGACCTTGGCCTCACCGGTCACCCCGATGGTGAAGGGCGGGAAGGGGCCGCTCAGCTCGGCGGCGAGGCGGCGGGCGCTGGTGATGCGCTGCAGGTGGTCGCCGCGCAGGCGGGCCAGGATGAGCGCGGTTCGGCCGTCCCGGCTGCGCATCGAGGGTGCGCGGGTGTCCCAGAAGGAGGTGACGTGGTCCACCGCGGCGTCGTTCCGCAGCCGGGAGACCAGCGACATCCCGGCGGTGGCGATCGGGGCGCCGCTCACGGGACGCGGGGCCCTGGCGATCAGGACGAGGTGCGGGTTGCCCCCGCCGAACGATTGCTGCAGCAGCTCACCGGCGCGCGCGGACGACGCGCCGATGGGCGCCGTGTCGCCCATGATGAGCCGGTCGTGGACGTCATGGCCGATCAGCAGCGCGCCGGCGAAGCAGACGGCGGTGAGCAGGATGACGATCCGGCTGCGGCGCCTGGCCAGGCGATCGGAAGTGTCGCGGCCGGTCGCCGACGCGGTGCGGGACATGCGGATGGACCTTTCACGTGCGGATGGCGGAGGCGACGGGCACGCCTCGCAGCGGCTCCACGCGCCGCGCGATGCCGGCCGCGGCGAGCGCGACCACCAGCCCGGCGACGGCGTCGCTGAGGTAGTGGTAGCGGCAATACACCACCGCGACGCTCAGCACGCAGACGAACGGGAGCAGGACCAGGAAGAGACGCCGGGTGGCGGGCCCGCGCAACACCAGCAGAGCCGCCCACGACATGGCGACGTGCGAGGACGGGAAGCAGGTGCCGAGGGGATCCAGCGTCATGATGCGCGACTGCACCCCGGTCATGGCGTAGCCGGTGAGCTGCGGGACGTCGAAGGGCAGCGCGTGCGCCGGCCCGCGCAGGGGCACCAGCAGGTAGCCGGGATAGCACAGCAGATGGGCCAGCACCTGAGCGAACATCACCCGCGCCGCCTGCCGGATCCGCCCGCCGGCCAGGAGCCACAGGGCGGGAACCGACACCACGAGGTAGTACGAGAAGTAGCCGGTCATCATCAGCTCGGTGAGCGGCGGGGTGGCGAACCGGTCCACGACGAGGTTGGGCAGCGCGCCGAAGGCGAACCGCTCCCACTCGATCATCTCCTGGTCGACGTAGCGGCCGTGCGGCGCCGTGGCGTAGCGCTCGGCGGAGGTGTAGAGGAACGGCTGCAGCGCCAGCGGACAGAAGATCCACAACGCCGCCCGCCATCGGCTCTCCGGACGCCGGCCCGCCAGCGCCGCGCAGCCCGCCATCAGCAGGGCACACCCGCCGAGCCCGGCCAGCAACCCCGCCGCGCCCTCGATCCGGCCGGCGAACAACGCCACGAAAGCGCCGGTCAGCGCCAGATAGCCGACGAAGAGCACGGTCAGGGGCGCTCGCAGGAGGGCGAGCGGCTCACCCGGGACGGCGGGCGCGCGGCCGGTGACGGCCAGGCCGGCCGGCCGATCCCGGCACGTCTCAGGCATCCGCACGGACGGCGGCGACGTCCCGGCCGTCGCTACGGACATCGGTCCGGGCGGCGTCCTGGCCGTCGGTGCGGACGGCGGCGGCGTCCCGGTTGGCGGTGGTGGGTACGAGGCCGAGGCGGCGGCCGGCGGCGGCGAACGCCTCGGCGATCCGCGCGAGGTCGGCTTCGGTGTGGTCGGCGGTGACGCTGAGGCGGATCAGCGCCTTGCCCTCGGGGACACCCGGCGGGATCATCGCGTTGGTGAAGACGCCCTCGTCGAACAGCTCCGTCCACAACCGCAGGCAGAGCCGGGCGTCTCGCACGGGCACCGGGATGGCGGGGGTGAAGCCGGCGGAGGTGTCGAACCCGAGCCCGGCCAGCGTGGCACGCATCCATCGTGCCCCGGCCAGGACCCGCTGCCGGCGTTCCGGCTCGGCGGCGATGATGTCCAGGGCGGTCAGCGCGGCGGCGGCGCAGGGCGCGGGCAGCGAGGCCGAGAACAGCGCGGGGCGGGCGTGGTGGCGGAGATGGTCGATCACGTGCCGGGGTCCGGCCACCGCGCCGCCGAGGGTGCCGAAACACTTGGAGAACGTCAGCGTCTGCACGTCGACCGCCGCCGGGTGCCCGAAGTGCTCGGTGACGCCCCGGCCGCCGGGGCCGAGCAGGCCGACGTCGTGCGCGCTGTCCACGATGAGGCGGGCGTCGTACCGGCGGGCGAGCTCCACCGTGGCCGGCAGATCGCACAGGTCGCCGTTGAGCGAGAACATGCCCTCGGTCAGGATGACCCGCCCCGCGCCGGGGGCGGCCGCGTCGAGCAGGCGGCCGAGATGGCCCATGTCGTTGTGCCGGTAGCGCCGCAGCGGCGCCTGGCCGAGCAGTGTGGCGTCGATGACGGAGGCGTGCACCTGCCGGTCGGCGAACAGGGCGTCGTTCGGCCCGAACAGCGGATGCAGGGCGAGATTGGCCTGGTAGCCGGTGGACACGACCATCACCGCCTCCATGCCGAGGAAGCCGGCCAGCCTGCTCTCCAGCAGCTCGTGCAGCGCCAGCGTGCCGTTGGCCGGGCGTGAGCCCGAGTTGCCGACGCCGAGGCTGCGCACCGCCTCGATGGCCGCCGCCTGCAGCCGCGGGTCGCGTGACAACGACAGGTAGTCGTTGGAGCCCGCCATCAGCACGGTCCGGCCGTCGATCCGCACCCTGCCGTCGGCCAGCCGCTCGTCGATCGCCCGGTAGAAGGGATGGACGTCCACCACCTCGCCGTCGGGAGTGGTGACGGTCTGGCACTTGCTGAAGGCATCTCCCACGGTGCGGTGCTCCTCGTGGCCCGAATCGTCGTGCGTCAATAGTAGTAACGGACAGTAACATTACAGCTACAACAAGTGATCAAGAAGGAGCAAATGGTGGATCCGTATCTGAGCGACGACGACGTCTTCGACGAACTCCGCAGGATGTGCGCTCAGGTGCTGTCCGTCGATCCGGGAAGCATCACCCCTGATCTGGACCTGCGCGTGGAGTTCGAGGCCGACAGTCTCGACATGGCCGAGCTGGCCATGCAGATCACCACCCGCTTCGACCGGGACCTCACCCACCTCGCCGAGCGGCAGGTGCGCACGATCGCCGACATGGCCGCGCTGATCCGCGGCACGGCGGGCGCGGTCCGATGACGGTCGAGCCGGTTCGCACGCGCGGGCAGCTTCGGCACTTCATCGAGCTGCCCTACCGGCTGCACCGCGGTGACCCCTGCTTCGTGCCGCCCCTGCGCGGCGACAGCCGGCGCCTGCTCTCCCGCCGGCACAACCCGTTCTTCGCCTACGGCGCCGCCGAGTTGTTCCTGGCCCGCCGGGACGGCCACGTCACGGGCCGGATCGCCGCCGTGGACAATCCCCGGCACAACAGCGCCCACCAGGCGCGCGACGGGTTCTTCGGCCAGTTCGAGTGCGCGGACGATCCGCAGGCCGCCCGCGCGCTGCTCGACGCCGCGGCGGGATGGTTGCGGGCCCGTGGCCTGGAGACCCTGCTCGGCCCGGTCAACCTCACCACGAACGGCGAGTGCGGCCTGCTGGTGCACGGCTTCGACGCGCCGCCGTGGGTGATGATGCCGTACAACCCGCCCTACTACCCGGCCCTGCTCGAAGGCCACGGGCTGGCCAAGGCCAAGGACCTGCTGGCGTTCGAGCGCGGACCCCGCCCGCTCGACGCCCGGATCGGGCGGATCGCGGACCGCGTCGAGCGGCGCGCCTCGCTGACCGTCAGGTCGCTCGACCTGCGTGACTTCGACGCGGAGACGGCGCGCGTCAAGCGGGTCTACGACCGCGCCTGGGCGGACAACTGGGGCTTCACGGCGATGACGGACGCGGAGTTCGCCGTCCTGTCCCGGCGGTTGCGCCAGATCGCCGATCCGGCGCTCATGCACCTGGTCGAGTCGGCAGGCGAGCCCGTCGGCGTCGCGATAGCGCTGCCGGATCTCCACCAGGCGCTGCCCGCCGCGCGCGGCCGGCTGTTCCACCGCGGGCTGCCGATCGGCGCGATCCGCCTGGCCCGCGCCACGCGCCGGATCGATCGCGCCCGGGTGGTGCTGGTCGGCGTCGTCCCCGAGTTCCGGGTACGCGGCGTCGAGGCGGTGTTGCTGCGCCGCCTGCACGAGCACGCGCTGGCCGCCGGATATCGCGACCTCGAACTCGGCTGGACCCTGGAGGACAACCGGGCCATCAACGGCATCATCGAGGCCGTCGGCGGCACCCACACCAAGACCTACCGGATCTACCGGGGCGTCCTATGACGTCCTATCTGCTCACCGGCGCCACCGGGTTCGTCGGCCGCCGGCTGACCCGGATGATCCTGGACCGGGGTGACACCGTCACCGCGCTGGCGCGCCCCTCGCCGCGCACGCGGTTCCTGCGCGACCTCGGCGTCACCGTCGTCCACGGGGATTTGGCAGATGGAGCGGGCCTCGCCGAGGCCGTGCGCTCCGCCGACCGGGTGATCCACCTGGCGGCCCTGGTCAAGGCGGCCCGCACCGCCGACTTCTGGACGGTCAACCGCGACGGCACCGCCTGCCTCGCCCGCGCGCTGAGCGCCCTGCCACACCCGCCCCGCCTGGTCGTCTGCTCCTCCCTGGCCGCCGCCGGCCCGGCCGCCGTGACCGCCTCTGGGCCCGTCTCCTTCTACGGGGCCAGCAAACTGGCGGGCGAGGAGGCCGCGCGCGAGCACGCCGGGCGGATCCCCGCGATCGTCCTGCGCCCCGGCATCGTCTACGGCCCCGGTGAGCCCGCGCTCCTCCCGGCCCTGGTGCCCATGATCAGGCGAGGCATCGTGATCAAGGCCGGCACCGGCCCGCGCCGCTACTGCATGCTCTACGTCGACGATCTCTGCGCGGCCCTGCTGGCCGCCGCCGAGCGCGGAGCGACCATGTCCCCCGGTGACCCCGGCACGGGCGTCTACCCGGTCTGCGACGGCCGCTCCTACGACTGGTCCGACATCTGCGCCGCCGTCGCGCACGCCCTCGGCCGCCGCGAGCCCACCCTGGTGCCGGTGCCGATGGGCGTCGTCCACGCGCTGGCCGGCCTCGCCGAGCTCGGCGGCAGGATCGGCCGCCGGGCGGCGGCGTTCAACCGGGACAAGGCCAGGGAGCTGCGGCATCCGGCCTGGACCTGCCCCGAGGCGGGCATCACGCTGGCCGCGCGCGAGCTCGGCGTCAGCCCCGCCACGTCGCTCCGCGACGGCCTGGCCGCGAGCGTGCTTCGGTGGCAACCTGAGCGGCAACGTGTTCCGGATGTTCCGCCGGGCTCCCGGGGGAAGGAGGGGAGGGATCGAGAGTGAGGAGTCACATGAAGATCGACAGGCTGGACCATCTGGTGCTGACCGTGGCCGACCTCGACGCCACCATGCGGTTCTACACGACCGTGCTCGGGATGGAGGCGGTGACGTTCGAGCCTGGACGGCACGCGCTGTCGTTCGGGCAGAGCAAGATCAACCTGCATCAGGCGGGCCAGGAGTTCGAGCCGAAGGCCGCGCGGCCGGAGCCGGGGAGCGCGGACCTGTGCCTGATCACCGGCGATCCCCTCGACGCGGTGGTGGCGGAGCTGGCCGGGCATGGGGTGCCGATCGAGGAGGGCCCGGTCGAGCGCACCGGCGCGACGGGGCCCATCCGCAGCGTCTACCTGCGCGATCCCGACGGCAACCTGATCGAGATCAGCAACTGTCTGTGAGCCCCGGGCGTGCCGGTCGCGCGCGGGCTACGCCGCCTTCTTGCCGCCTGCCGACCGTGCCACGCTCGGGTCCACCCGCGGCATCAGGCGCTGGTTGTGCACCAGCCAGATGGTCCGCTCCAGGTCAGGGGTCAGATAGCGGTCATCGCCGAGCGGCGCGACGTACCTCCGCAGCTCCGCGTGCAACGTCCGGGTGACGGCGCCGAGCGGCAGGCCCGCCATCTGCCCCGCGATGAGGTCGATGCCCTGCGCCGCCATCAGGTACTGGACCGCGAGGACGGTTTCGAGCCGGTCGAGGTTCTCGTGCAGGTGCCGGGCCGAGGCCATCGCCATCGTGTTGTGGTCCTCCTGCCCGTCCTTGACCGGCCGGGACAACGTTCCCGCGGGTGTGGCCCTGACCTGCATCTCCGGGACCAGCGCGGCGGCCACCGTCTGCACCTGCACCAGGCCGGAGTTCAGCCCGACCGTCCCGCCGGCCAGGTTCGCCGGCAGGCCGTAGCTCCACCTGGGCGACAGCAGGCGGCCCGACAACTCCTGCGAGAGCACCCCCATGTCGGTGATCTCCGCGTTCAGTGAGTCGGCGAGGTGGCCCATGACGGAGCCGTCCCAGTTGCCGCCCATCACGAACTCGTACCCCGGCCCCTGCTCGCGCTTGAAGATCAGCGGGTTGGAGGTCGAGGAGTTGGCCTCCCGTACCAGCGCCTGGCGGAGGTCGGCGAGCACGTGCCGCAGCCCGGCCATGATGTGCGGCGCCGCGCGCACCGACACCGCGTCCTGGATCCGCGGCTCGTAGTTCGCCGGGTCGAGGCGTTTGCGGCCCTCCTCCGTCATCCAGCCCGAGCCCGCCACCATCGCGCGCAGGCGCGCGGCGACCGCGTTCTCCTCGGGGATGTGGCGTTCCTCGTGGGTACGCGCGTCGAGCGAGCCACGCTCGGCCCTGGTCGCCTCCATGAACAGGGCGAAGGCGCTCTCCGCCTGGCCGGCCAGCGCGGTGGCCCGGCGTACGGCGTCCATCAGCGTGGCGGCCAGCACGGTGCTTCCGCTGACGATCGGCAGCGCCTCCCCGGCCTGGAAGGCGAAGTCCCTGGCCAGCCCCGCCTTCGGCAACAACACCGAGGCCGGGCCCTCCTCGCCCCGGTAGCGCACCGGCGCGTCCTCGCCGAGCGCCGCGAGCCCCGCCGCCGCCTGCGGCTGCAGGTCGCCCGTGCCCAGCGAGCCGATCTGCGGCATGCGCGGCACGACCCCGGCGTTGACCATGGACAGCAGCCGCTCGGGCACCTCGGGGCGCACGCCGACCTTGCCCCGGGCCATCTGGTTCGCCTTGAGGATCAGGGCCAGCCTGACCACGTTGTCGGGCAGCGGCTCCCCGACGCCCGCGGCGTGCGAGCGCAGCACGTTGCGCTGGAACTGCTCCGCCTGCTCGGGCGAGAGCGGCCGGTCCTTCAACGGCCCGAGCGCCTGGTTCCAGCCGTACACCCGCTGGCCGTCCAGGGCCGCCAGCGCTCCCGCCCGGGTCTTGACCATCTCCGCCCGCGCGCCCGGCGCGAGCCGCGCGGAGACGGGACGACCGGCCAGGATCGCGAAGGCGTCCCGGAAGGAGAACGACTCGCCGTCCAGCACCAGGCTCAGCACCGGGTCCACCGGCGGCGCCACGGGCTCCGCGACGGCCTGGCCCGGCACGCACAGAGCGGCGACCAGGCCCATTCCGATGGCCATTCGTCCTGCATGGGTGCTCAACTTGTCCCCCCGGCCCGCACGGCGAAGATCAATGCCGCTCCGTTATAGGCACGGGACGAGGGGGACCGGGGAACGACTCGACACCGGCGGGACGAGTGCTGACCGGGTTTAGGGCGGCCGCTTACCGCGACCTCGGCTCAGCCCGCGCTGATGATCTCGCGCAGCAGGGCGGTGGTGGCGGGCGGGGACGCGGCCTGGAGGCCGAGGGTGTTCATCAGGTGCAGGTAGGGGCCGACCTCGGAGGGCTTGGTGAGGTATTGGGCACTGGCCAGATGCTCCAGGTAGACCACGTCGGAGAGCTCGGCCTGGGCGAAGCGCAGCAGCGTGACAGGGCCGATGCCGCCGCTGGGGCCACCGCTGCTGAACGGCAGGATCTGCAGGGTGATGTGCGGCAGTTCGGCCAGCTCGGCCAGGTGACGTAACTGGTCGCGCATGATGGCGGGGTTGCCGACCCGGCGGCGCAGGCTCGCCTCGTCGACCACCGCCCAGAGCCTGGTCGGCGTGGGCCCGGTGAGGATGCGGCGGCGTCGCATGCGTACGGCCACGCGTCGCTCGACCTGCTCCCCGGAGTCGACGGCGTGGCCCGAGACGATGACCGCGCGGGCGTAGTCCTCGGTCTGCAGCAGGCCCGGGACGTACTGCACCTCGTGGATCCGGATCAGGGCCGCGTCCTGCTCCAGCCCGAGATACTCCTCGAACCAGTACGGGACCACGTCCCGGTGCTCCTGCCACCAGCCGGGCGCGTTGGCCTGCTCGGCCAAAGCCAGCAGCGCGGCACGGTCGGACTCGTCGGTCACGCCGTACAGGGTCAGCAGATCGGCCACGTCGCGCCGCTTGAAACTCGTGCGGCCCGCCTCCATCCGGCTGATCTTGGACTGGGAGCCGCGGATCAGGTAGGCCGCCCGGTCGCGGCCCACCTCCCGCGCCTCGCGCAGCCGGCGCAGTTGCGCGCCCACCAGCATGCGCAGGGCCGTCGGTCCGGGCCGGCGAGCGTCGTCACCGGAAACGGCGGCCCTGTCGCGGTGGTCGCCCCGAGGCGAGAGGGTGCTCAATGCTTGCGGCCGACTCCGCCGGCGCAGGCCACGATCGGCGGCTCGCCCCATGGGCCGGGCTCCGGCCGCCACTGGGACACCGTGACCACACCGGGATCCAGCAGCTCCGTGCCGTCGAAGAACGCGGTGATCTGGTCGAGGCCGCGCGGGGTGTAGGGGACCGCGCCGCTGGCGGAGTTGTAGCTGCGGATCGCCGTCACGTAGGCGCGGTCGATGTCGCAGCCGTCGTACAGGGCCAGGTAGCTGCCCGGCGGCAGGGCCGCCATCAGCTCGCTGACGATCGCGTGCGGCTGCTGGTCATCGCCGACCAGCCCCATGATGCCCATCAGCATGAGGGCGGTCGGCCGGCTGAAGTCGAGCGTCGCGGCGGCCTGCCGCAGGATGTCAGCGGGCCGGCGGACGTCGGCCTGCACGTAGGCGGTCGCCCCCTCGGCCGTGCCGACGAGCAGCGCCTCGGCGTGGACCAGCACGAGCGGGTCGTTGTCGACGTAGACGATCCGGGAGTCGGGCGCCACCCGCTGGGCCACCTCGTGCGTGTTGTCCACGGTGGGCAGCCCGGTGCCGATGTCGAGGAACTGCCGGATCCCCGCCTCGCCCGCCAGGAAGCGGACGGCCCTGGCCAGCATGTAGCGCGACTGCCGGGCGATGTCGATCATGCCGGGGAAGACTTCGACGATTTTCTGACCGGCGGCGGTGTCGACCTCGTAGTGGTCCTTGCCGCCCAGCAGCCAGTTCCAGACCCGGGCGGAGTGCGGCCGGGTCGTGTCGATCTGCGGTGCGCGCGCACCATCGCTCATGAGGGAGCTCCCTGCCGTCGCCAGCGTTGCCGGAAGATTACGTTACCGCTCTTGGCTCCTCGTATCGATCTTTCCCGCTATGACGCCCGCTGGAGAACAGAACGGGCGTAGCTTAGAGTTCTCGGTCATAATCACAGAGTCCTGACACCAGCAAGGGGGCGGTGCGCATGGGTGACGAGGACAGATGGTTCGCGGACGTGGACACCGGCACCCCGAACCTCGCCCGGATGCACGACTACTTTCTCGGGGGTAAGGACAACTTCGCGGTCGACCGGGAGGCGGCCGAGGCGGTGCTGGCCATCGCACCGGAGGTCCGGGTCATGGCGCACGAGCATCAGGCGTTCCACGTACGCGTGGTGCGGTATCTCCTGGAGCAGGGCATCACCCAGTTCATCAACCTGGGCTCGGGGCTGCCCACCGAGCGCGGCACGCACGAGCTGGCCCGGTCCCTCGTGCCCGGCGCCCGCGTGGCCTACGTCGACAGCGACCCGGTGGTGCTCACCCACGGCCGGGCGCTCCTGGCCAGGGCGCCCGGGGTCGCCGTGGTCAAGGGCGACGTCCTGCGTCCCGCCGAGCTGCTCGCCGACCCCGGGCTGCGGGCGGTGATCGACCTCGACCAACCGGTGGCGCTGCTGCTGTTCGTCGTCCTGCAGTACATCCCGGACGACAGTGACCCCTTCCGGGCCGTGGCCGAGCTGCGGGACGCGCTGCCGGCCGGCAGCCACATCGTCATCACGCACGTCGTCTTCGACTCCCGCCCGGAGGTCGCGGATCCGATGGTCGCCCTCTACCGGAGCATCCTCGGGCACGACCAGGGCCGCGCCCGCACGCGTGAGCAGGTGCTGCCCTTCTTCGACGGGCTCGACCTGGCCGAGCCGGGGCTGGTGTACGTCAGGGAGTGGCGGCCCGACAGCCCGTTCCTGTCGGAGCGGCCGGACAAGGCCTGGATGATCGTGGGAGCCGCCCGCAAGAGCCCGTGATCGCCACGCCGCGCCACGTGCCCCCGGCGAGGCCGGGGTGGTCAGGCGATCTTGGGTGTGGCGCGCATGCCGACGTAGCAGAGCTGGGTCCCGCCGGGCAGGGTGGTGAAGACCACAAGCTCGTCGCCACAGGAGCGGCCGGGTGGAGAATCGATCTCACCGACAGGAGTGAGGAACGATGGTGCGCACCTGGTTGACTGACCGGTTCCAGCTCGCTGTGCCGCTGGTCGGCGCCCCGATGGCGGGCGCCGGCGACGGCCGGCTGGCCGCGGCCGTCTCCGCCGCGGGCGGGCTCGGCATGATCGGCGTGCCCGCCGCCGCACCGGCCTCGTGGATCGCCGAGCAGGCCGCGGTCGCGGCGCAATCGGGCAGGCCGTACGGCATCGGGCTGATGGCCTGGGCGCTCGACGGCAACCCGGCCCAGCTCGACGCGGTGCTCGCCGCCCGGCCCAGCGTCGTGTCCGTCAGCTACGGGCCGTACGCCGCCTACGTCGAGCCGCTGCGCGCGGCCGGCATCACCGTGGCCACGCAGGCGGGCACCACCGACGAGGCGCGCGCCGCCGAGCAGGCGGGGGTGGACGTGGTGGTCGCCAGAGGCGCCGAGGCGGGCGGGCACGGCCGCGACGACGTCGCCACGCTGCCCCTGCTGCAGAGCGTCCTGGACGCGGTACGCCTGCCGGTGCTCGCCGCGGGCGGGATCGGCACCGCCCGCGGCCTGGCCGCCGTGCTGGCCGCGGGCGCGGAGGGCGCCTGGGTGGGCACCGCCTTCCTCGGCTGCGCGGAGGCGACCGTTCCCGAGCCGGCCAGGCGGCGGCTCCTGGCCGCCGAGGAGACCGGCACCGCCTACGGACGTGTCTTCGACATCGCCCAGCGGCTCGCCTGGCCGCCGGAGTACGGCGGGCGCGCCCTCAGGAACACCTTCTTCGACAAGTGGGCGGACCGGGAGGAGGAGCTGGCCGCCGACGAGCAGGCGGCTGCCGAGCTGGCGGCGGCCCGCCGCGCGGGCGACTACGACACCGCCTACGTCTACGCCGGTCAGGCGGTGGGCCTGGTGCGGACGCGGCGTCCGGCGGCCGACGTGGTGGCCGACTTCGCCGCCGCCGACCGTCTGCTGAGCCGGTTCGGCGCCTGACCGTCTCCTGAGCCGGTTCGGCGCCTGACCGTCGAGATCGCCGGTTGCCGGCCGCGACCCGACGGCGGCTCTTGTCCTGATCCGGGATCGCGGAGACACTGCGCACGGAGCCGTACAGGAGAGGGAGGCGCCATGAAGTGGCGTGCGCTGATCGTCGCCCTGCTGATGGCGCTCGCGACGGGGGCGGCCGCGGCGCCCGGAAGCTCCTACGAGATCTGGCTGGTCGACCAGTCCGACACGAACGGCCGCACCCACGGCGGCACCGTGTACGTGTACGACGGCGACAACGTCACCAGACGCCTGTCCGCCGCCCGCCCGGCCGCCGTGATCGACCTCGGCGGCGCCACCTCCTCCCTCTGCCTGGCCAGCACCGGGCGCAATCCGGTCCGGCCGCACATGCTCGTCTTCAACCAACGCGACACCCACGCCGCGCTCGCCTTCGTCGCCAGCGGCCACGTGGTCATCTTCGACGCCGCCACCCGCAGCCCGCTCGCCTGCCTGTCCACCGAGACCGGGGCGGGCGGCGCCCGGCAGGCGCACGCCCTCTGGCCCACCGGGGACGACCGCTACCTCGTCATCGCCAACCAGAACGGCAAGAAGCTGGAGCGGATCCGCACCGACTACGCCGCCGGCGCCTTCACCCAGGAGCCGGCGGCGACGCTCGACCTGGCGGGCTGCACCACCCCGAGCGGCGCGCCGTGCCAGTCCGCCGCATTACGCCCCGACAACGCGCCGATCTGCCCGTTCATCGCCTCCGACAACGGCCCGGTCTTCGTCAGCCTGCGCGGCGGCGGCCTGCTGGTCGTGGACTGGCGCACCGCGCCGATGACCATCGTGGGGGAGTACGACGCGGCGCACGTGCCCGCGAACGGCTGCGGCTTCGTCGAGGCGAAGGGCGCCGTCTTCGGCGACGGAGGCGGCGGCACGCCCGCCAACCTCGACCAGTTCAGCGTCTTCCGGATGTCGCGCGGCGGCTACTCCGCCGCCAACCCGCCGAACACGCCGCCCGTGGAGCGGCTCTACGACGACGACACGCCGGAGCGCGACGCCCACGGCACCGCGGTCAGCGACCGGGATCGCCACGTCTGGGTGGGCGACCGCGACGCCAACGTGGTGGAGGTCTTCGACGGCCGCACCGGCGCCCGCGTGAACACGGTGCCGCTGACCTCGCCGTACAGCGCCGACCCGACGGTGGACCTGTTCGCCGGATCCCCCGACCGGGCCTGGGCGTTCGCCTCGACGCGCGGCCCGAACCCGCTCTCCGGCGACCCGCACTCCTCGCACGGCAGCGACCCCGGCCTGCTGATCGTCCGGATGACGGGCGAGGGCCGCGCCGGTCAGGTCCGCGGCCTGATCCCCATCACCAACGTCGACGCCGGCGGCGCCGAACGCGCCGACGCGCACGGCATTCGAGTGCGGCGCGTGCGTTAGCACGGCATCCGGGTGCGGCGCGTGCGCCGGCGTCGCGAAGTGGGAATAGCGCGATGATTCCTGCGCATGCCTCATTTCGCAATGCCACATGCGGCGATAAGCCCATTTATCGGGTTCTGCGGCGATCTATGATCCTGATGATCGACTCCGTGAGAGAGGACATCTGTGCCCGAGAAGCCAGAGGACTGGAAGAGCGGCATCGACACGAGCAGGCCCAGCATCGCCCGGGCCTATGACGTCGTCCTGCACGGCAAGGACAACTTCGAGGTCGATCGCGCCTTCGTGGCGGAGATCTCCAAGGTCGTCCCGGAGATCTACGACGTGGCGGCCTACAACCGCCGGATGCTCGGCCGGGGCGTGCGGTTCCTGGTCGAGCAGGGCATCACGCAGTTCATCGACCTCGGCTCCGGGCTGCCGACCGTGGAGAACACCCACCAGGTCGCGCAGCGCGCCGACCCGAAGGCGCGGGTCGTGTACGTGGACAACGACCCGATGGTGCGGGCCCACGGCCGGGCCCTGCTGGCGGAGAACGAGCGTACCGCCGTCGTCGCCGCGGACCTGCGCGACCCGGCGGCGATCCTGGCCGACGAGGTGGTCGGGCGGCTCATCGACCTCGGCCGCCCGGTCGGCGTGCTGCTGGTCGGCATCCTGCACCACCTGCACGACGACGAGGACCCCCGGGGGATCGTCGAGGCGTACATGGCCGCGGTCCCGTCCGGCAGCCACCTCTTCATCACCCACTTCTGTGCTTCGAGCCAGGCCTCCCGGGACGCGGAGAAGCAGTATCTCGCGCTCCTCGGCACCGGCAGATTCCGCACGGTCGCGGAGATCACCGCGTTCTTCGACGGGTTCGAGCTGGTGGAGCCGGGTGTGGTGCCGCTGCCCCGGTGGCGGCCGGAGGAGGACGTCCCCGAGGAGCTCACCGTGGGCCAGCGTCTCATGTTCGGCGGCATCGCCCGCAAACCCTGACACACCGCTGGCACGCGACGGCTCCGGCAGGTGATGGCCCTGACATGTCCGAGGGTCCGGTTCGGTGGGCGTGTCAGGGCTTGGCGGGTCCTACCGGTTCGTGTTCTCCCTGCGCCGGACGGCCCAGGTGATCACCCACAACACCAGGCCGATCGCCAGCAGCACCCCCGCGATCCGGTATTGCCCGGCCGGCCGCCCGGAGGACCAGGGCAACACCAGGTAGAGGCATGTGATGGTCCCGATCACGGGCAGGACGCGGCCCGCGTTGAAGTGCCGGGCCACCGTCGTGTCCTTGCGCAGCACGAGAACCGAGAGATTGACGGCCGCGAACACCGCGAGCAGGAGCAGCGAGGTCGTCCCGCCCAGCAGGGCCACCACCGGGCTCTCGGGGTCGAGGGAGACGAAGGTGATGAGCCCGAGGGCGATCACGGTGGTGAACACGATCGAGGCCTGCGGCGTGCGCCGGGAGGGATGCACCTTCGACAGGAAGGGCGGCAGCACGCCCTGCTTGCTCATCCCGTACAGGAGCCGGCTGGCCATCAGCATGTTGATCAGCGCGGAGTTCGCGACGGCGAACATCGAGATGAACGGCAGCAGGTCGGCGATCGGGAAGCCCGGAGCCGCGGTCTGCACCACGGTCGACAGGGGAGTCTCGCTCTCGGCGAGCCGGCCGACGGGGACCACGGCGACGGCGCAGATGGACACGAGCACGTAGATCAGCCCCGTGATCCCGAGGCCGGTGAGCATCATCCGGGGGAAGATCCGGGCCGGATCCTTGGTCTCCTCGGCCATGTTGACCGAGTCCTCGAAGCCCACCATGGCGAAGAAGGCCAGCGAGGTGGCGGCGCTGATCGCCAGGAACACGCTCTTGTCGGAGGCGGTCTCGAAGGCGACGACCCGGGAGAAGTCCGCGTTTCCGCCGGAGATGAAGTAGAGGCTGAGCACGATGACGAGCAGCAGCCCCGAGAGCTCGACCGCGGTGAGCACGACGTTGATCTTGACGCTCTCGCCGACGCCCCGGAGGTTGACGGCCAGGACCAGGAGCATGAAGCCCAGCGCGATCAGCAGGATGACGCTGTTTCCGACGTCGAGGCCGAATCCGGCGGCGAGGTTGGCGGCGAAGGCCCGCGACGCCGCCGAGGCCGAGGTGATGCCCGAGCACATGACGGCGAAGCACACCAGGAAGGTCAGGACATGCTTGCCGAAGGCCTTGTGCACGTAGAGGGCGGCCCCCGCGGCCTGCGGATATTTGGTGACCAGCTCCAGGTAGGAGCACGCCGTGATCAGGGCGACGATGAAGGCGACGGCGAAGGGCAGCCAGGCGGCGCCGCCCACCTCTCCGGCGACCTGGCCGGTCAGCGCGTAGATGCCGGTCCCGAGAATGTCGCCGATGATGAACAGCAGCAGCAGGCCGGGGCCCATGACCTGCTTCAGGGCGGGCTGGCCGTCGCCGTTCGCCTCAAGGGGGCTGGTGGGTCTCGTCTCAGCCATGGCGGTGATCCTTGTCGTCGATCGGCCGAATGCTCATGATCGTCCGGGGCACCCTGTCACCATACGGTCCGGCGCCGACATTCGTAAGCCGTCTGTCACGACAGTCGTGACTCCAGGTTCTCGAGAATGTCAGCAACAGGGCGGTTGTAACCGGGCGGGAGTGCGCTGGGCCTCGGGGCCCGCCACCGGCAGGGTCTCCTGGGAGCCGAGCAGGGCGCGGGTGAGCGCCTGGCTGTCGCCCGCCATGGCCTGGAGTGCCGTGTCGAAGTGGTCGTCGGTGAGGACGGTCTCCTCCGAGCGCAGGGTGATCAGGATGACGCGGCGCAGCAGCTCCTTGATGAAGGAGGCGGTGACGCCCTCGGTCGCCGCGACCACCTTGGCGGTGTCGGCCGTCAGCGGGCGGTCGCGCGCGTACAGCCGGATCAGGCGCTCGCGTGCCGCGGCGTCCGGCGGCGGCACCTCGACCGCGAGGTCCACCCGGCCCGGACGCTGGACCAGGGCCCGCTCCAGGGCCTCGACCCGGTTGGTCGTCAGGATGAACGTCACGTCCACGTCGCCGCTGATCCCGTCCATGGCGTCGAGCAGGGAGAACAGCAGCGGGCTGGTCTCGTGGTGGCTGCGGTCCTCGGCGATCAGGTCGACGTCCTCCACGATCACGATGGACGGCTGGAGCTTGCGGGCCAGCGCCACCGCGTAATCGATCTTGCGCATGGCGGGCCCGGTCATCAGCACCGCCGTGTGGTCGCGCAGCCGTCCGATGAGATAACGCGTGGTGTGGGTCTTGCCGGTGCCCGGCGGGCCGTACAGCAGCAGTCCTCTGCGCAGGTGCTGGCCGGCCTCGGTGAGGCGGCCTGCGTGCTCGGCGATGCCCACGATGTGGTCCTCGACGGCCTCCAGCCGTCCCTCCGGCAGGACCACCTCCGCCGCGCTCAGCTCCGGGCGGGGCAGGAAGGTGAGCAGCTCGTTGTCCCGGTGCTCGCTGAACCCGAAGCTGAGCACCTGGCCGCGGAACGGGTCGTGCTCCCGCATGAGGCGATCCACCTCCTCGCGGACGGCGGTCGCCGTGCCGCGCGCGGCGGAGAGCACGGTGAGCAGGCAGAAGGGGTCGAAGTCGTCCCTGTTGCTCAACCCGATGACCACCGGCGTGCCGTCGGGCGCGACGGTGGCGACCAGGCCGAGCTGCATGATCTCGATCGTGGCCTCGGGGCCGATCGGGGCGGTGCCGTAGTCGGGGCGGCCGAGCATGCGGCTGCCCTCGCGCATCGCGGACAACAACATGTTGATGATGCTCTCCCAGCGCCGCTCTCCGCCGGCGATGCCGAACCACTGCGCTCCGGGGGAGTGCGCGCCCAGATAGAGGTCGGCGGCGATCTGCAGCGCGGCGTGCTCGTGCGGCCGGTACTTCTCCTCGACGACGACGACGTCATTGAGCGGGCAGCCGAGATGCTCGCTCACCTTGGCGATCAGCGGAGCGGAGGCGTTGTCGTCGCCGATGCGCTCGGCCACCACGGTGTACACCTGCCGCAGGCTTTCAGCGAGCGCCCGCGCACTCGCCAGGTCGATGTCCGTCACACCAGCCATCATCCCCGCCGGCCGGTTCCGGCGGATGAGTACATCGGGACCTAATGCGGTGCGCCGGGTCCGGCGGCGAGCAGCCGCCGGAAATAGCCGGGGCCGGTCGTCTCCCCGACGGGCCGGCCCTCCGCCTCGATCCAGGCGTGGGAGCCGAACGGCGGGCGCACGCGTACCCCGGCGCACCAGGTCGCGGACGTTCCGCGCAGCCGGCACAACAACACGACCGCCAGCGACCGGGGCAGGCACGCCTCGCCGCCCGCGCAGCGCAGGCTGACGGCGAGCACGGCCTGGAGCGCGCTCTCGGCTTCGGCGTGCGAGGCGGGACGGGCGCCACGTGACAGGCGCCGCAGCACGGATCTGATGCCCGCCGGCGAACGCCGGGCCAGCAACCGGGCCAGCCCGACGGCGCAACGGACCGCGAGCCGCCGCGACAGCGGACCCGCCCGGCCCGATGCCGTGCTGCGCTGCGGCAGAGGACCCGCCCGGTTCGCTGCCGTGCTGCGCCGCGACAGCGGACCCGCCCGGCCCGATGCCGTGCCGCGCCGTGACAGGGGGCCCGCTCGGTCCGGTCGGGTGGTCATCGGTCCGTCACCCCGGCGGCGGCCAAGCCGGCTACGAGGGTCTGGACGTCCTGCTCGGCCTGGGACGGGCCGACGGCGTAGTGCTCGGTGAGCCGGCGCACGGCCTGTTCGGCGCTCCCGCCGTCGAGCAGGGTGCGCACGATCAGCGCCCCTGTCTCGTTGAGCTGCCAGTACCGGCCGCTCCGTTCGTGCAGGAGGATCATGCCGTACTCGGTGTCGGCCGTGGAGACCTCCGCGTTCAACCTCATGGCGCGTGCCTTTCATCCGGGTGCGGAGCGCAGCCACCACTCCATCGCGAGCGCGGTGTCCATGTCCCAGCCGTGGGAGCCGGTGGCGTAGGTGAGGGTGGTCAGCCGCCGCAACGGCTTCGGGTCGATCAGCCCGAGCTCGGCCAGGCGCGAGCCGGACCAGGTGCCGGCCAGGTCGCGGCGGTGCCGCCGGAACCCCTCGGCGGCCAGCGTGGTGCCGTCGGCCTTGCTCCGGCGGCGCAGCAGCTCCGCGGGCATCAGGCCGGCCATCGCCGCCTTGATCAGGGGCTTGAGCTCGCCCGGGGTCAGGCGTTCCTCGGGCCGTACCCGCAGGCAGGCGTGCACGACGTGGTCGTCGAGGAAGGGGGACTCCGCGACGGGGCCGCCGGCGGGAGCGAGCTGCCCGAGCAGGCGCACCTCCCGCCCGGCGCCGCGGATGGCGGCCAGGTCGGCGTGCGCGCCCCGGCGCGCGGCCAGCGGCTCGGCGTGCTCGGCCGCCTCGTCGAGCCGCTCGGCGATCAGGCGCCGGGCCTCGGGGGTGATCCAGGCGGGCAGCGCCGGCGCCGGCTCCCAGTCGAACGCCTGGCACCGGGGCGCTCCCGGGCCGCCGAGCAGCCGGGCGCGCGTCGCGGCGTACCAGGCCCGGTAGGAGGAGCGGTCGGTCAGAGTGCGTACGGCCTGACGCGGATCGAACCCGTCCAGATGCCGGTGGCGGCGCAGGCGCGACAACGTCGTCAGCGGGCGTCTGCGCAGCAGGTCGTGGTAGAAGGCGGGGGTGCCGGTCAGGACCTGGTCGCCGCCGAGCCCGTCGAGGTGCAGACGCGCGCCGCGCTCGCGGGCCAGGCCGAGCCGCCAGCGTACGCGCGCCT
The DNA here is from genome assembly GCF_053592075.1 of Nonomuraea sp. NPDC002799. Classification (NCBI taxonomy): domain Bacteria; kingdom Bacillati; phylum Actinomycetota; class Actinomycetes; order Streptosporangiales; family Streptosporangiaceae; genus Nonomuraea; species Nonomuraea sp. NPDC002799. Next base: position 2,015 of record NZ_JBSFVA010000028.1, on the reverse strand, counting down.
GGTTGAGCGTGGCCAGGGACGGCTCGTCGGTGCGCGGCGCCAGGCGGGACGGCTCGCCGTAGAAGTCGGGAAGCGCGCGTGCCGGGTACACGACGTGCTCCACGGCGGGCAGGCCGCCGGCCGCCACCCGGGCGTAGCGCAGGTCCTCGTCGGCGTCGTCGTCGCTGGCCATCGTGTACGCCGTGACGCGGGCGGCCCCATCGGCGGCCAGGTAGCACAGCGAGGTGGAGTCCAGCCCGCCGGAGAGATCGGCCGTGATCGTCCCGCCCGCCCCGGTGCGTGCTTCCACCGCCGTGGCCAGGGCCTCCCGCACACCGTGGGCGCCGGCGTCCAGGGCCAGCTCGGCCGGTGGGGGACGCCACCAGCGCCGGGTCCGCGAGGTGGGCGAGGCGGTGTCGAAGAGCAGGCAGTCGCCGGGCGCGACCGCCTTGACGCCGCGCCACACCGACGTGTCGGCCAGGGGATGCGGCAGGACGTCGAGCAGCCGCAGGGCCAGCACGCCCGGATCGAGCCGCGCCCCCAGCAGGGCCGCGAGCACGTCCGACCGGTCGGCGGCGACGTCCACGCCGCCGGCCGAGGCGTACAGGACGCGGCGCAGCCCGCAGGCGCTGCCCTGCACCCGCGTGACGCCGCCGATCGAGGCGAGCAGGTGGTAGCTTCCCGGCAGCAGGCCGGCCAGCTCGTCCAGCCCGCCCGGGTGCCGCAGCCGCGCCGCCTCATCCCGCAGCCGCGCGGGCGTCACCGGACAGCGGCCGATGACGACGAGGCGGTTCTCGCCCGCTTCCCCGATCGTGACCTGGTCGTCCGGGAGCACGCCGAGCAGCAGGGGGCGGCCGGAAGAATGGCAGAGCGTGTGCGTGGCTCCAGCGGAGAAACGGCCGGCCACGACAGCGGCCTCAGGATGGTCGGGAAGGACCACGAAATAGTGCGCGGGGTGACCGGCCACTTTTCCTCCGATGTCCATCTCAAGCCGCCGGAACTACCAGAGGTCGCGCGGATATCCGATCAGGGATTCGCGGTTCTTGAGCCCGACGTAGCCGGTCAGCTCCCGGAAATAACCCAGCTCGATGAGCAGGGGGGTCTCGTACGCCGCGCGCCGGTCGGGATTGTCGTCCAGCATGCTGTGCACCTCCTTGTGTTGGGTGATCCCGTCCTGTTTAACACGGGCGTTATTTCGCCGAGTACCCCTAGTTTGTGCGGGCCCTTTTCCGCGCGCGGGAGTAGGGGTGGGCACAGGGTCAAGGTTGCTCGCGGCGGGTCCGGGCCCGGAACCGGCCGGTGACCTCCACGACGACGGGGAACCCGTCGACCTCCCGAGGCAGCCGCGGCTCCAGTTCTCGGGCAGCCCGCCCTCCGCCCGCCCCGGCGGCTCGAAACCCTCGTTGCGCACCACAGATAGCTCCCGCTGTTCAGGAATCCGGCTTTCCAGAACTTCGGCTCGAGCGTCTCACCGAATGTCGTCGAGCGGGTGACGCCGGTGGTGGCGACCCGCCGTGTTCGGCGGTGAGCTGGCCAAGGCCAAGCCGGCCGGCATCCCGTTCGACCCTTACGCCTGAGCTGCCAAGACGATCTGGGCGAGTGCCCGGGTCCTGGTGGCAGGCCCCCGCGACGGGCGTCTGGCGAAAGTTTTCACGTGAATCGACTTCGTGAAAAGAGCCGTGAGCAGAATGATCAAAACCCTGGACGGACCGATGAGGCCGGGTGAGAATCCGAGCGACAATCGAAGATCGTGGAGACGCCGGGCGGGTCCCCCGTTTCGTGCGTAATCCCGGCTCACCCACGGGCGAGGACGTATGCGGGCACTACGCGGGCTGCTCACGGCGACGATGATCTTAGCGCTCACTCCGGCGGTGGCCGCCAGGGCGGATGAGCCGCCGGAGCCGGCGAAGATCGTCCAAGAGCAGCCGAAGTCCGAGGAGTCCGCGGTCGCGGCGGCCCGCCGCACCGGTCAGCCGGTCGAGATCGAGTCGATGCGCAGTGAGACCCGGCAGGTCTTCGCCAAGCCTGACGGCACG